>JADGPK010000096.1 GCA_017882445.1 Solirubrobacteraceae bacterium | reverse complement strand
GCGCATGCAGGCCACCGCGCACCGCCTGGGCGGCGGGGGTGACGAACGCCTGTATGGAGCGGGGCTCCTCGACGCGGCCGCCGCCACCGCGCGCGGAGGCCCGGGTGCAGTGACCGGTCAGTGAGCGTGGGTGTGTGTCCAGCACCGTCTCTGAGCCCGAGCGCCCTCCAGGGAGCTGCGACCTCGCCGTCGTGGGTGGCGGCATCGTGGGACTGGCGGTCGCGCGCGAGCTGATTGCACGCAACCCGCGGGCGTCCGTGTGCGTGCTCGAGCGCGAGACCGACATTGCCACCCACCAGACCGGCCACAACTCCGGCGTGATCCACACCGGCGTCTATTACCAGCCCGGCTCCCTGAAGGCGCGGCTGTGCGTGCAGGGCGCTCGCGAGCTGTATGAGTACTGCGCGCAGCGGGGCATCGCGCATCAGCGCTGCGGAAAGGTGATCGTCGCGACCGACGAGCACGAGCTCGCCCGACTGGATGAGCTCGAACGCAGGGGCGCCGCCAACGGCGTCGAGGGCCTGCGCCGGCTCGGCGCGGCCGCGATCGAGGAGCTCGAGCCGCACGCGCGCGGGATCGCCGGCCTGCACTCCCCGGACACCGGCGCCGTCGACTTCGCCGCCGTGGCGCGAGCGTATGCAGAGGACATCGTCCAAGCGGGCGGCGCGGTCGCGACGGGATGCGATGTGCGCGCGGTGACGGTCGCGCGGCGCTCGCTACGCGTCGCCCATTCGCGAGGCACGATCGAGGCCCGCCATGTGGTGTTCTGCGCCGGCGCGTGGGCCGATCGCCTGGCGCGCGCCGCCGGCGCGGAGGCCGATCCGCGCATCGTGCCCTTCCGCGGCGCCTATCTGCGGCTCCTGCCCGAGCGCCGCCACCTCGTGCGCTCGCTCATCTACCCGGTGCCCGATCCCGCGCTGCCCTTCCTCGGCGTCCACTTCACGAAGCGGATCGACGGCGAGGTCCTGCTCGGGCCGACCGCCCTGATCGCGGGTGCCCGGGACGCCTATCGCCTTCAGACCATTCGCCGCAGGGACCTGCTCGACACGCTCGCCTGGCCGGGAACGTGGCGGCTGCTGCGGCGCTCCTGGGCCACCGCCGCGACCGAGCTGCGCCACGCGATGCTCCCCTCGGGGTTCGTGCGCGCGGCCGCCCGCTACGTCCCTGGTCTCGAGCCCGACGATGTGGAACCCGCCTTCGCGGGCGTGCGCGCCCAGGCGCTCGGGCGCGACGGCAGGCTCGTCGATGACTTCGTCTTCTCTCAGACCGAGCGGGCGCTGCACGTGCGCAACGCCCCCTCCCCGGCCGCCACGTCATCACTCGCGATCGCCCGCCACGTGGCCGAGGAGGTCGAGCGGGTCTTTGGCCTCGAGCCGTGACCGCGGGTCGGTCCGCAGCGCTACAGCGTCAGCGTGCCTGCAGCCCCGCCACGGCGTCCGCGATCCCCGCTGCGCTCGGAGGCGATCTCGGCGGCGAGGTGGATCACGCCGCGACACACAGCGACGGTCGTCCACGGCGGCTTATATCTAAATGTATATAATGCGATTATGGAGATCGCGAGTCTCATCAAGGGCGCCCGTCGCGCCGCGGGCCTCACCCAATCCCAGCTGGCAAACCGCGCGGGCACGACACAACCGGCGGTTGCCGCCTACGAGTCGGGTGCGCGAACTCCGACCGTCACCACACTGGAGCGGCTGCTCGACGCCGGCGAGCACGACCTTGACATACACGCGCGTCCGCGCGTGCGGCGCGGCGCGGCGTCCCTCGAGCAGCTCGCGCCGGCGGTCGCGCAGGAGCTCGCCAAGGGTCGTGAACGCGACGCGCTGCGCCTGCTGTTCGGGTTCGCGGACGATTTCAGGGGATCTTCGCGCGCCGGCAGGATCGCGCTGCTGCGGGAGGAGCCACCGACAACCGGCGACGCTCGCTTCGACGCAGCGCTGGCCGGTGTGGCGGAGTTCTTCGCGCGCGAGGGTGCCATCACGGCGCCGAGGTGGGTCGACAAGCCCAACCGTTTCATCGAGCCCTGGTGGTTCGCGTCAAGCCGGCCCGCATTCGACGCCTACACGCTCGCCCACACGCCGGCGGTGTTCGCACGCCACGGCGTGTTCATCGCACGCGAGGTCTTCGACCGTGCCTGAGAAGCCCGCTGGACGCTTCGGCCGAGCGGAGATCCTCAAGGCGCTGCAGGCGCTCGGCGACGAGCTGACCCGCCGCGGTGTACGCGGTCAGATCTTCGTCGTCGGAGGCGCAGCGATGGCGCTCGCGTACTCGACACGGCGCGTGACGAGGGATATCGATGCGGCGTTCGAGCCCAAGGCATCGATCTATGACGCTGCCGCGAAGGTCGCGCTCGAGCTCGGGCTGCCCGAGGACTGGCTCAACGACGCGGCGAAGGGCTTCATGCCTGGGAAGGACGAGGACGCTCGCCCCGTTCCCGACGTCGAGGGGATCGAGATCACGACCGCCTCGCCCCGCTACCTGCTCGCCATGAAGCTGATGGCGATGCGCTTCGGCGAGGACGACGAGGACATCGAGGTTCTCATCCGCGAGTGCGAACTGCGTAGTCCTCAAGAGGTGCTCGAGCTGCTCCAGGGCATGTACCCAACGCTCGAGCCCCTGCCGAAGACCCGCTTCTTCCTGGAGGAGCTGTTCGGGTCCTGAGCGGCGCCCGCGACGGCGTCAGCCCACCTGCAGCCCCGCCACGGCGTCCGCGATGCCCTCGCGCGCTGTCGCAAACCGCGGCGTCCAGCCGAGCTCGCGCTTGATCTTGGCGTTGGACGAGCGCGCCGAGCGGACGACGGCGTCGACCGCGTTCGCGCCCGCGACGAGGCGCGCGAGCGACCGTGGAATCCGCCGGGGAGCGCCCACGCCGAGCGCGGCTGCGGTCTGGGCCATGAAGTCGTAGAACGTGATCGGCTCATCGTCGACCACGTGGTAGGTCGATCCGGGGGGCGCCGCGCCTGTCGCGAGCAGCAGCGCGTCGGCGACGTCCTCGACGTGCACGACGTCCCACAGGTTCTCGCCCCGGCCGATCACCGCGAAGCGACCCGGCTGGCGCAGGCGGGGAATCAGCTCGTTGGCATACCAGCCGCCCGGCCCGTAGACGTGCGAGGGCCGGATGATGACCGCGGGCAGCCCGGACTCAAGGACGAGACGCTCACCCTCCTGCTTGGAGCGCCCGTAGGGGGTCTGGACGGGCAGGGGCGCATCCTCGGTGAGCAGCGCACCGTGGGCATCGCCGGTGACGACCGTCGAGGAGAACACCACGCGCGGACCCGCCGCGGGGTCTGAACCGGCGAGGGCCAGGCACGCCTCAAGCAGCCGCTCGGTGCCCTCGATGTTGACCTCGCGGATCTTGCTCTCGCTGCGCTGGGAGGCGATCTCGGCGGCGAGGTGGACGACGCAATCCGGCCGCTCGCTCTGAAGCGCCGCGACGAGGCCGGGCCCGTCGCTCAGCTCGCAGAGGACGCCGCGCGTACCCTCGGGCTCAGAGCCCGCACGACGCACGAGCGCCACGACGTCGCGCCCCTCTGAGAGCAGCTTGCGGCAGAGCACGCCGCCGATGAACCCGCTGGCGCCGGTGATCAGTGTGCGCATGAACCGGCGAGCCTACCCGGGCGTGGCTCGTCGCGCCCGCCGTACGCCCTTGCGCCCTCTACATCTCAAACGCGGTGCGCCCGCCGCTGTCCACGAGATCCTGCAGAAGCTCGCGCCCGTCGCCGATCACGGGACCGCCGTGGGCGAGCAGGAGATGGACGAAGTCGCGCTCGTCGAGCAGACGGGCGCACGCCGCCAGCAGGCCCCGCTTGGTGGCAGGCGCGTCATCCATCAGCGAGTCGGGGACGAAGCCGAGCGGGCCCGACTGTCCGTGCGGCCGGCCGCGCACCACGGCGTCGGCGATCACGACGGCCCTCTTCTCGAGCAGATGCAGGGCGGTGTCGTCGGGACAGATCGCGTCGAGCTCGCAGGCGACCACGCCCCCGGGGAGCAGATCGCCGACCTCGAAGCCCTGAACGACCTCCCCGTGGGAGAACTCGTGCAGGCCCGCGCTGTTGCAGTGCACCGAGCAGCCGAACCGCTCGGCGAAGCGGCCGGACTCACGGTAGTGGTGGCGGTTGGACAGCAGGACCGCCGCGGGTGCGGCCGAGCGCTCGGCGAACCACTCGAGACCCTCCTGCGGCGGCACGAGCGGGTCGAACAGCACGCCGGACTCCTCGAGCCAGTAGGAGGACACCTCGACGTGGATCCTCGGATGAGGAGCCGTCCAGTGAAAGAGTCCCGGTAGAACCTCCTGCACGGCTCTGAGACTAGCGGGCGCGGTGCCCCGCCGGAGGTGCGCACACAGCGGTCTGCAGGCTGTTATTTGAACAGGCGTCAGGTGGTCCTGATGATCAGCACCGCGCAGGGCGCGTGGTGGGAGACCCTGTTCGGGACCGACCCCAGCAAAAACCGCTTCGCGCCGGTCATACCCTTGTTTCCGACCACGATCAGGTCCGCCTCGCGCTCCTCGGCGACATCGAGGATCGCGTCGGCGGGGTCTCCCTGGCGCGGGTAGACCTTCACTGGGACGCCCGCCGCGCGCGCCACCTCGGCAGCAGCCTCCAGCGTCGCGTCAACGTCCTCGCGCGGGTTTATCGCCCACTGCAGGTCCTCGGGGGCGTCGCGAAGCTCCTCGCGCAGACGCTGAACTGGCACGGGTTCATAGGCGCTGACCAGCTCGACCTTCGCGCCCACGGACTTGGCGAGGTCGACGGCCTGGCGTACAGCGAGGCCTGCGGTCTCCGAGCCGTCCGTTCCCACCACGATCGTTCTGAACATGACCCTCCCCTTGGCTGTGAAGCTAGCTCTAGCGGTGACTGCGGCCCACCGATCATATCTGCACGGCCGTATCGGTCGCGGCAGCGGCCTCGCCTATCGTTAGGGGCTCCGTGGTCGATCTGCACTGCCACCTGCTGCCGGGAATCGATGACGGGCCGCAGACGATCGAGGAGTCCGTGCGGCTCGCCCAGGCGCCTCGCCAGAGCAGGCGGTCGCGAGCACGCTTCTGGCGACGTGACTGACGGCTCAGGCGAGCTTCGCGATCGCGATGATCATGCCGGTCAGCACGAACAGCACGATCGCGGCCTGCATCCAGATCCAGGTTGGAGACATCGCTCTGCAAACAGCCTACGCAGAGGATGAACGCTGTGGATCAATCAGCCCGTGAACTTCGGCTTGACGACCGGCGGGCGGGGGTGCACGAACACGCCCGCGCGCGCGAGGTTCGCGCAGTTGGCGTCGCTCATGATCGTCTTGACCGTCACGTGGTGCGCTCCGTAGCGCAGCTTGCGCGGGTCGATCTTGATCGTGAACTTGCCGTTCTTGGCCTGCGCCTGCGTGAGCGTCTTGAGCTTGTGCCCGTCGAGATAGAAGGTGATCTGCTTGATCCCGAGCGAGCTGATGCTCACCGTGAAGGGCGTGCGCCTCGAGCCGCTCGCGCCGTGAAGGGCGATCGAGGACTCCGACACGCTGCACGCCGCCGCCACCGCCTGCTGCGCGACGTTGGTGGTCACGCTGCTGGTGGCGCTCACGGGCGGGCCCGAGGGCGGCTGCCCAGTGACGGTCGCGGTGTTTGTGAACTGCGGCGCATCGCTCGCCTGCAACACGTGCGAGCAGAAGTACTGCACCACGCCCGCCGGCCGCAGCGTGCCGTCGGTGTTGAGGGTCCCGATCGGCCCCGTGGTCGTGCCCGCGTCGCAATGCGGATCGCTGAAGCTCAGCGTCAGCGGCACGTCGCCGGTGTTGGTCACCGTGATCCGGTAGTTGATCTGCTGGCCCACCGTGGCGCTCAGCGGACCGGTCGTGAACGGCGCTCCGGAGCCGGCGACCTGCTGTTCCTTGACCGCCGTGATGCCGGGGTGCTGGCCGACGGACGCCTGCTCGTTCGCGTCGTTGCAGCTCGTCGACGCCGCTTTGTTGTTGGCGTCGCCAGAGTAGCTCGCCACCCACTGGTAGCTGCCGACACCCACTGTCACCGACGGTGATTCGTAGTCGCCACTGCCGTTGCTGACTCCGGTTTCCACGGTCTTGAGCGCCGTCGTGCAGCTCGTGTCGCCGGCCGCATAGAGCGTGAACGTGATCTTCCCGGTCGGGTTGAAGCCACCCGTCAGGTGGGCCGTGTCGTGCAGCGACCCACCGAAGATGACGCCAGCCGACGCCGTCGTCGTGATCCCCGGCTGGGCCGGGTTGACGACCGAGGCCTCGTTGGCGTCTTTGCAGCCGCTCGAGACAGGTTTGTTGTTCGAGTCGCCGCTGTAGCTCGCCGTCCAGTAGTACGTGCCGGCTGCCGTGGTCGTGTATTCGCCCGAGGCCACTTCGACCGTGCCGCTGCCGCTGACCGCGCCCGACGTCGATTTCGCGGCAGCCACTTCCGTCGTGCAGCCGCTGTCGGAG
>JADGPK010000095.1 GCA_017882445.1 Solirubrobacteraceae bacterium | reverse complement strand
AGTCTATGTGGCGTTCTTGTTCTCGTGATCTTGGAGGACCTTCGTGGCGAGCAATTCGCGTGGCGTCATCGGCAGAGCTTCTCGTAGCGTTGTCGCTGAGATCGACGACCGGCTGAAGTCCCTTGATGAGCAGCTGGCACGCCATGAAGAGCTCCTCTCCGAACGCGAACGCCTCAGGGCAGCCAGAGCCACTCTCCTCGGGGAGTCACCCGCCGGGCAGATCTCCCAGGACGACATCGCCGCGTACTTGGCTGAGCATCCGGGTTCGCGCCCCAGGCAGATAGCGGCGGCACTGGGCGTCACGGCGGGCCGGGTGTCGGCGCACCTCTTCCGCGGGAAGGACGCTCGCTTCGTGAGCCGCAGTGACGGCTGGCATCTGAGCGACGGCAAGCAGCGTGCTGGAAGGAGCGGGCGATGAGTTCGCCGATGCTGCAGCCGACTCCGGAGCTGCGCTGGCGTGGCGTTGCGTCGCATGGCGGGAGAAGGTCGACGTGCTCCGGGCCGGAGCGTCTGCGCCGCCGTGATCTCGAGTTGCTCGCGTGGGTGGGGGAGCAGTATGCGGCGCGGACGGACCAGCTCGAGCTGCTCATGGGCTGTGGCCCGCGCACGGTGCAGCGCACCATGACGCGGCTGCGGGAAGCGGGGCTGATCAAAACTCGGCGGGTGCTCGTCGGTGAAGCGGCGTGGGTGATTCCGACGGGCGCTGGTCTCCGTGCCTGCGGGTCGAGCTTCGGTGCGTGGAGTCCGCGGACGGGACTGCTCTCCCACGTAGCCGCGGTCAACGATGTGCGCCTACATGTTCAGCGCCGCTCCCCGGCGTCGGAATGGGTTTGTGAGCGCGCGCTCGCGCGCGACCGCAAGGCGGGGGAGCACCTCTCCGATGGTGTGGTGATCACCGGGGGACAGCGCGTCGCGATCGAGGTGGAGCTGACCGTCAAGAGCCGGCGCCGCGTCGCGGGCATCCTCGACGAGCTCACGGGCTGCTTCGACGCGGTCGTCTACTTCTGTGCTGGCGGACCTCATCGGCTGCTCTGCGAGCTCGCGGGCACAGGCCGCTGGCCGAGCCTCGATGTGCGGGAGCTGCCCAACCGACAGGCCGGCTGATCGCCTTGGTCAAGGCGTCCGCTTCACGAGGAGTGCTCCGTCGGCGCCGTCCGGCTGCCGAACCGAGCGCCGAGGCGGGCGCGCGTGATGATCGCCTTGTCGGCGAAGCTGACGGCGAGCGGGGGTTCACGCTCGCGCGTCGGTTGGCTGGGGAGCGTGCGCTACCCGTGGACCGGGGGCTGGTGGTGCTCTCCCCGCAGCGGCTGTGCCGGCACGTGCTGGTGTGCGGCGCGACCGGGAGCGGCAAGACCGAGACGGTTCTCCGGCTGGCTTACGCGGTCGCGAAGTCAAGCGACGCGCCTGTGTTCTACCTCGACGGGAAGGGCGACCGGGACACGGCGGAGCGCTTCACGGGGCTGATGGCGAACGCCGGGCGTCGAGCGTCGGTGTTTCCCAATGAGCCGTTCGATGGTTGGCGTGGCGAGCCGCATGAGATCCAGGGCAGGCTGATGGAGATCATCGACTACTCAAGCGAAGGGCCCGCAGCGTGGTATCGGGACATCGCCAAGAACGTCCTGCGGCTCGTGTGTGAGCACCCCGACGGGCCACCACGATCCGGCACGCAGGCGCTTGTGCGGATGGACCTCGACGCGCTCAAGCAGTCTCATCCTGGGTCGAGTGCGCTCGCGGCGCTGACCGCGCAGCAGGTCCGCCAGGTCCGGCTTCGCTACGAGGCGTTCTTCGGACAGACCCGTGGGGCGCTCGACGGCGCCTGGGCGTGGGAGGACACGACCGCCGCCTACCTGCTTCTGGACTCGTTGACGCTGCGTGAGGAGACGAGCGGGCTGGCACGGTTCTTGTTCGAGGACTTCGCGCACTACTTCACGACCCGCAAGCCCCGCAGCAAGTTCGCGCTTTTGATCGTCGATGAGTTCTCCGCGCTCGCCACAGGGTCAGGGATGGCCGGGAGGGTGGAGCAGGCCCGCGGATTCAACATGAGCCTCGTCCTCGCCCCGCAGGTCGTCGCCGGGATGGGCGATGAGACCGAGGCCGCACGCATCCTTGGCAGTGTCGAGACGGTGATCTGCCACCGCGTGAACACGCCGGAGGAGATCATCGCGCTCGCCGGGACACACAGGGCGATGGAGTACTCGAGCCAATACGCCCTCGAAGGCGCAACCGGGCAGGGCTCCGCCCGCATCCAGCACCAGTTCAAGGTCGAACCCAACAAGGTCCGGGCACTCGAGCCCGGGGTCGCGTTCGTGATCAGCCGCGGCAAGGCGATGAAGGTGAGCGTCCTGAGAGCACCGGAGCTGCGGGCCGCGCTCCCTGAGCCCGTCAACTCAAGGGGGGGTCAAGAGGGTGTCCCGGTCGACATACCTACGTCGGAGGAGGTCCCAAGGCTCCCGTTCTAGACAAAGGAGATCCCGATGCGCCCCCGTGGTGTGCCGCAGCTGCCCTCGATCCCCGCACTCGCCCTGTATGCGGCCACGCTGGTGGCGGAAGTCCCGGTGATCTTCACGAGGATGCTCCTCACCCTCCTGGCCGCCGCTGTGGTGCTGCTGCTCAAAGGCGAATCCCCGGAAGGCGCTGAAGGTGTCGTGGACCTCGCGCTGATCCCAACCGGATGGGCGATCCTCGCGCTCATCACCCCGTTCGGTGGCGGCTGGTGGTGGGGTCAGACGTTGGGTGGCCGCGACCCCTCAGAGCGCGAGCGCACCGCGTATCGCGATGCCCTGGACCTCCTGCTCCACCACACCACGCAGCCCGTCCGGCTGCCGAGCATCTGGTTCGTCATCGACTCCCCCCAGCCCGACGCCGCGGTGTGCGGCAACACGCTGATGCTCTCCCGCGGACTCTTGGAGAGCGACTACCTGCCCGCCGTGCTCGCCCACGAGCTCGGACACCTCAACAGCAGCGACGGCAAGCTCACTGCCGCCCTGAACCGTCTGCTAGTCAATCCCCTGCCGAAAACGAGGGAGAAGGAGGCCCCCCGGCGTGGGCTCCTCGTCGTGGGCGCAGACAAGGCGCTCCTCACGATCACGGCGTTCGGCGCTGTGCTCTGGCTCTCGCGCCAGGCCATCGGCCTCGCCAAAGGCGGGCTCGGGCTACGCATCACCGCGCCCTCCTGGGGCTCCTACTGGCGCGAACGCGAGTACATCGCCGATGAGTACGCCGCCGGGCTCGGGCAGGCCGAGGAGCTCGCCGACTTCCTCGACATCCACGCCCTCATCCACGACCACCCCGTCCCCCTCATCTGGCTCACCGAACACACCCACCCACCAGCAGAGCTACGCATCGACAAGCTCCGCAAAGCCGCCCACACTCAGCCTGCGACCGCGACGGCGCGCACCCTCGACGAGGAGCACCTGGGCCGTCCGCAGATCCCAGCGCGATGACGGAACGGCTCTCGATATCGGGATGCCCGTGGGCGTGTCGCTTCGTACAGCCCTGTCGGAGCCGGCCACCACAGCCGGCGACACCAGTAGCTCCGGGGCCGGAACCCGTCAAGGCCGCCCCTGCGGGACCGCCTGCGGCGGGGCCTGACGGCCCGACCTTGACAGAAC
Source organism: Solirubrobacteraceae bacterium (assembly GCA_017882445.1). Lineage (GTDB taxonomy): Bacteria > Actinomycetota > Thermoleophilia > Solirubrobacterales > Solirubrobacteraceae > Palsa-744. The sequence goes on along the minus strand of JADGPK010000095.1, from coordinate 2,863 downwards.
CCGACCCCTCCGCTGAAGAGTCACTCATCTCGGCAGGGCCAGCCCTGCCGAGATGCAGGCCACTACCAACGATGGACGGCAAATGCGCAGTCGCAACCTGAACCCCCAAAGCAACCCCGGGCGTGCACAGTCTGGTGCCGCTCGCCTGCTCGGCCGCGTCAGGCGGATCACCGATCAGCGCACGTTCGCTCCGCTGATCGATGCCAAGGCCGCCGGTCGGCTTCTCGGTGTCCCCCACACCTGGCTCCTTGCTCAGGCCCGCGCGGGACGCATCCCCCACCACCGCCTCGGGCACTACGTGCGATTCGACGTCGACGACCTCCACAGGTGGCTCAAGGAGACACGTTCAGGCCCCGAGCTCGACGGGCCCGACCCGAGGGCCGGCCGATGACGAGCAAACGGCCGAACAAGCGCGCCTACGGCTCCGGCTCGATCGTCGAGGAAAGCGGGTGCTGGTATGGCAAGTGGCGGGTCGGGGAGCGCCAGGTCAAGCGCAGGCTCGGGCCGGTCAGACCCGTCGGGTCCAGCGACGGTCTCACCCGCACCCAGGCCGAGGCCGCGCTGCGGCGTCTGATCGGCGAGGTCAAGATCCTCGCGCCTGAGGAGCGGGTCACCTTCCAGCAGGCGGCCGATCGCTACGTCCACCACCTCGAGCACGTGATGGGACGCAAGGCATCAACGATCCAGGACTACCGGATCATGATCAACCGCCACCTCGCACCCCATTTTCACACGACCCCGATCGATCGGATCAAGGCCGCCGACATCGAGGCCTACATCACCGCGAAGTCACGCGCCGGCCTGGCAGTCAAGACGATCACCAACCACCTCAACTTCGCTCACGGGGTATTCCGGTTCGCGAACAAGCGCGGGTGGGCGACATCCAACCCGGTGGCTGCGGCCGACCGCCCACGCGCCGCCCAGGCGGACCCCGACATCCGGTTCCTCACCGCCGAGGAGCTCGAGGCGCTGCTGCGAGCCGTGCCGGTCGACGACGTCCTCGGGCCCACCGACCACGCCCTTTACACAGTCGCGGCGATGACCGGACTGCGCCAGGGCGAGCTCGTGGCGTTGCGCTGGCGCGACATCGACTGGACCGCCGGCGTCGTGCGTGTCCGGCGTAACTACAGCCGCAGACAGTGGGGGACACCCAAGTCGCGGCGATCCAGCCGCTCCGTTCCGCTTGCCGACCGCGTCGCGGCCGAGCTCGACCGACACTTCCAGCGCTCGGCCTACCGCTCCGACGACGCTCTCGTCTTCTGCCACCCCCACACCGGTAACCCCTACGACGCCTCCAAGCTCCGCGAACGCTTCTACGCCACGATGAAGGCAGCCGGCATGGGCGAGAAATGCGGCAGGAAAGGCGGCATCACCTTCCACTCGCTGCGTCACACGTTCGGCACCCGTATGGCCGCCGTGGGCGTCCCCATGCGCACGCTGCAGGAGTGGATGGGGCACCGCGACTACACGACGACCCTCATCTACGCGGACTTCGCCCCCGACCCATCGGGCGGTGCGGCGTTCGCGGAGCGGGCGTTTGGTGGACGTGCACGCCGGGTCGCACGCCGCCGCAACCCGGCGCCTTCCCGCGCTGAGCCCGGCGGTCACGGCTTGAGCGTTGGCCTCGACGCCCGGCTGAGTGGACAGGGCGCTCTCGCCTGTGTCAATGCGAGCGATCTCGGCTATGACCTCTAACCACTCGGATCACTTGCTCTGTGGCCGTCGAAGGGTCCTCGTGCTCCCAGAAACGCAGCACAGTCCATCCGTCCGACTCGAGCGCCGTCGTCGTAGAAATGTCCCGACGACGGTTGGCCTCGATTTTCTGCTTCCAGTAGGCCTCATTCGTAGCTGGCTGCGTGCCGTGGACCGGACAGCCATGCCAGAAGCAGCCGTCCACGAACACGGCCACCCGGCGCACCGGGAACACGACATCGGGTCGTATCGGCCGACGCCCGGGCGTTCTGATCGGATGGTCCACACGGAAGCGAAGGCCGGCGCGGTGAAGTGCCGATCTCAGCGCGCGCTCCGGGCCACTATCCCGCCGGCGATTCGCTCGCATGATCTCCCGGCGCAGCTCGGGCACGTTGGGCCATGAGCCCACGGTTTTCGCAGCTTTGCTCATCCGCCGCCCAGGACTCTAGGCTCCCTAGCGTGCCCGTAGCTGTCGCGCAGGACGTCGATCTCGGCTTCCTACGCCGGAGGCGGGCAGGTGCCGTCCCGACGGGTGCTTCGGCGATAGGGATCGTCGATCTGTTCTGCGGAATCGGCGGCTTGAGCATTGGTGCTATCGAGGGCGCACGTCGCAAGGGTCGCGATGCCCGCGTTCGACTTGCCGTCGATTCCTGGTCCCCCGCACTCGAGGTCCTTCGCAGGAGCCTCCGGCTCGATGGCGCCACGACTGCCGAGTTGGATCTCGGCGACGTCGTGGGAGGGATCGCGTCAACGACGCGCGACTCGGAGCGACCTCTCGTCGACCGCGGCAAGGGCGCAGCGCTGCTGCTGGCAGGACCTCCGTGCCAGGGGCACTCGGCGCTCAACAACCGCACACGCCACGACGATCCTCGCAACGACCTCTATCTCGCCGTAGCGCGTGTAGCCCGCTTGCTCGAGCCGACTGCCATCGTCATCGAGAACGTCAGCGGCGTCGGGCGTGACAAGCGTCGGGCCGCCGAGCGCTGTGCGGCAGCGCTCGCTGAGCAGGGCTACCGGGTCGAATCCGAGCGTTTGAACCTGTACGAGCTCGGCGCGCCGCAGAGCCGCGTCCGCCACATCCTGGTAGCGACGCAAGGTGCCCCGTTCAACTTCGATCTCCTTGCTGAGTCGCCTGGCCGCACCGTCGAGTGGGCGATCGGCGATCTGCTGA
>JADGPK010000094.1 GCA_017882445.1 Solirubrobacteraceae bacterium | reverse complement strand
TTCAATGCAGCTCTCCTGTGTGCCGTCCTGCTCTACGCTGGTTCCATACCCGATGCCCGGCCATTGAGTCGCCCACGTGTTGGCCCCGGGCGGGCAGGTCACCGTGGGAACGGTCCAACTGGCGGTCACCGCGCTAAAGCTCGCGCCGGGCGCAGCGTACGCGATATATCCCGAAAAACGGGAAATTGGTTCGGCGGGAGCCGTCAGCGTGGCGGCGTTGGTCGTCGCCGAGCCGTCCACGTTCGTGAACACCGCCCGATACTCGTAGCCGGTTTCCCTCGTGCTGGCGCTAAGCAAGTAGCTCGTTGAGGTCGCTCCAGCGACGCTTACCCAGGTACCGCCGCCATCGGTGGAGACCTGCCACTAGACGCTCGGCGTAGGGTTGCCTGAGGCGGCGGTCGCGTTGGCATTGGAAGGACTGGGGGTCACCGCGCCGGTCCGCCGCCTGCGATTGCACCTTTCTACCTAGTACGCATCGTATATCGGCCCGATGGCGTGAGCGTCGTCACCGGGGACGATTGGCATGACGGTTGATAAGCCCACTGAGCGGAGGCGAGACGATGAGAAAGACACTTGAGATAGGCGGAATCGTGGCAGCATTTGTTCTCGTGGCGTTCGGTATCGCTGCCATTGTGATGGGTGCGAGCGGGCGGAATACAGTCAACAGCAACTTGGCAGAACAGAAGATCGTTGGCACGCCCGACATGACGCCCGCAGGGATCAAGGCGGAGGTCGCCAAGTCGGGGCTGAACGTGGCGACCTCCACGGTGCCTACATGCTCCGTCGCCAACAAGCCCGTTGAAGACGGTGCGACCGCTCGGTGCTTCGCCCAGTACATGAAAATCCACGCGTTGGAGGCCACAGGCGGCCAGTTGTACTCGCAGATGCCCCATTACGCGACCGCCAACGGTAAGGGCACCAACGTGGAAGCCGAAGCTCTGAAGGCGGGTGGCAAGCCGGTCAATAACCCGGCACGCGAAGTGTGGATTCAGGAGACAGCCCTTTCCACCGCGCTGAACACCAGCTACATGGCGTCGCAGACCGCGCTGTTCGGGATCGTCGTAGGCATCGCGCTCCTCCTGGCCGGGTTCGGGTTCGGGATACTCGCGGTCGGAGGCGCACTGCGCAACCGCGACTCGGCGCTTGCGCGCCTACAGGTTCACGGACGCACGGACAGCACCCCCGCAACTGTCTAGCTGACGTGCCTACATACGTTGTGAACGGTTGAGGAGGCATCCGGGCCTCATCCCAGGCTGTGGGTCTGCGAGAACTCACGAGGCTGGGAGGACCCGGATGCAGATCCACGGTAGAGCGAAGCTCGGACCGGCGGGGGGTCGTGGACTCCTCAGCGATCGCCCAGCAGAATCGCGTACTGGTGGGCGGCTAACGGCGGCTGAGGTGGCGCGTTCTTCGACCGCTGCTTTCGCGGCGAAACGAGCGCGTGGGCGGCGACGGCGAGGTCAAGTTCTGCCTCCTCGATAACGGTCGCACGGCCGCCGCTGAACGGACTGCGCGCTTGTGGTCTCGCGGGTCGCAGCCAGCCAGGCAGTCAGGTGGCATCGTCTTCGCGTCTGCCTTACACCTGTTTTACTTGCCGTCATTACCCGTCGATGTGACCGAGCATGCGCTCAGCGTGCTGCACGGAGAGCCAGCAGGCTCTCGATGACCTCCGCCGGGCGGGGCTTGCCCATGAGGAAGCCCTGAGCCATCTCGCAGCCCATCTCTTCGAGTGTGGTCATCTGGCTGGGCTCCTCGATCCCCTCGGCGACCATGACCGCCGAGAGGGCTTGGCCGACCCCGAGAACACGACCACCAGGATCCTTTGGGCAGCAGTCCGATTCCGCTGCCCAAACCCAGCCTGATCGCGCCTGATCCCGCCGTATCCGCGCGGCGGCGCAGGGACCGCAAACCCGCATAAACGCCGGAAAATCAGGCCATACAGCGGATCAGTCGTGCCGTTTTGCAAGCAGGAGGTCACCCGTTCGATCCCGGTTGGCTCCATCACCAAAGCGCCTGCAAATGGCCGGGTCTTAGCTCGCAACGGCGGTTTACGCGAGGGCTGCGTAGCATCGAAATGCGGGGCTGCTGCCCAACCGCTACCCAACGAGAGCCCGGAACAGGCCGTCAGAACCGCGACATCTGGCCAGGTCTGACGCTCCGAGAGCGTGGCCCCGGCGAGGGTCGGCCAGTGCTGCATCGCGCGCAAAGTACTCGTCTCGAGGGCCGCTGGGTCGTCAGTGCTGGTCCTCGTCCATTGCGAGCATCTCGTCGCGGCAGACCGAGACGCCTGCGTTTGCACAAAGGCGAGCAGTCGCCGGCCACCAGGCAAGACGCCCACGTCAGGGAGGACGCCCACTTGATCGCAGTACCGATCCACGAAGAGGGTCGCGCCATCGCGAGGAACTTGGGCCAACTGACAGCGTTTGTTCCGGAACTCTGACATCCGTAGGATGGGCCCATGGCCACACGGCATCTTTCGCGCGAGGACCTGACCTGGCTCGCGCTGTCGCCGTGGGGGTCCGCTTCGTGCCTCGGACGGACCTTACTCGTCGTGATCGGCGATGTGAGCATCCATGCCCACAAGCGCCTGATCGCGGTACCGGTACCGGAGCTGCTCGATGCGTGAGCGGCAGGGAGTGCAACAGACAAGAGACAAGGAGATGCTGGGGCGTCGCGAACTAATCCCTATCTTCGCCGCCCTGATGTTGGGAATGTTTCTGGCTGCCCTAGACCAGACGATTATTGCCACGGCTCTGCCCACGATCGTTGGCGACCTGGGCGGCCTATCCCACCTCTCGTGGGTGGTGACCAGTTATCTGTTGGCGACAACAATCTCAATCCCGTTGTATGGCAAGCTGGGCGACATGTACGGACGGAAGAAATTGTTCCAGGCGGCGATTATGATCTTCCTGCTGGGCTCCATCTGCTCGGGGCTGTCGCGGAGCATGGACGAGCTGATCGGCTTCCGCGCGCTGCAGGGACTGGGGGCCGGCGGACTAATGGTCGGCGCGCAGGCGATCATCGGCGACGTCATCCCCCCGCGGGAACGAGGCAAGTACATGGGGCTGATTGGTGCCGTTTTCGGGGTGGCCTCCATAATCGGGCCGCTCCTAGGCGGGTTCCTAGTGGACGGCGTGGGCTGGCGCTGGGTCTTCTACGTCAACATGCCGATCGGACTGGTAGCTCTGATAGTCACTGCGACCAGGTTGCATTTGCCAAAGCTGCGGACTCCCCACCGCATTGATTACCCAGGAATATGGCTCCTGGCTGTCGCGGTGACCACGATCATCCTACTTACCACGTGGGCAGGAACGCAGTACGCCTGGGGGTCAACGACGATTATCGGACTGGGGTTTGTCAGTCTCGTGTTCGTTATCTTGTTTGTCCTGCGAGAGCGTCGTGCAGCCGAGCCGGTCATTCCCCTGGAGTTGTTCCGACGACGGGTCTTCAGCGTTGCGACCGCGTTGAGTTTCCTGGTGGGCCTAGCGATGTTCGGCGCGATTATCTTCATCCCGCTGTTCTTGCAGATCGTCTACGGGGCGTCAGCAACTTCCTCGGGGCTGCGGCTGATACCGCTGGTTATCGGTTTGCTGATCACAGTGGTCGGCTCCGGGCAAATCATCAGTAAGACAGGACACTACAAAAGCTTTCCCATTATGGGGACCGCGATTATGACAATTGGGATGTACCTCCTGTCGTTGATGACCGTCACTACCCCGAGCTGGGTAACAGCCGCTTTCATGCTTGTTGTTGGGCTGGGGATTGGGCTGATCATGCAGGTACTAATTCTAGTTGCTCAGAATGATGCCCGACCAGAGAATCTGGGTGTCGTAACCGCGACCATCACCTTCTTTCGCACGATCGGGGGGGCCTTCGGCGTGGCCATCTTCGGAGAGATTTTTGCCACCCGCCTAACCGCCCGCCTGAAGGTGCTGCCGACCCGCGTCACCCACCACTTCCACCTGCAGGCCGGGGTGCAGCTGAACCCCCTGCAAGTGAAGGCCCTCCCCCCGGCCATCCACAACACTTTCTTGCAGATCTTCTCCCATTCTCTCAGCGGAGTGTTCCTGTGGGGGGTGGGGTTTGGTGTCGTGGCGTTCCTCCTGTCGTGGGCCCTGCCCGAGGTGTCGTTGAGGACGAAGACTTTCGCCCCAAGAACCGAAGGTTGAAAGTGCGCGCCGTGTCGCGAGCGCGCCGCCGTCGGGCGGGCGGGGGCTTCACGACGATGACCTGCGCCGGCGCGTGCCGGCGCAGGTAGCGGGCGACGCCGCCGGTGAGGCGAGTGCAGATGCCGCGGCGTGACCCAATGACGATCGCATCGGCGCAGAGCCGTTTGGCTTCCCGTGCGAGCGCGGGCCCCGCCGCTCCATGCACCGCGAGCGAGGCCACCGAGATGTCGGCGGGGAGCTCGGCGACGGCGCGGCGCAGCTCGTCGCTCGCGTTGCGCTCAAGAAGCTCGAGCGGAAGCGCCGCGCCGGTGAACACGCTGGCGGCGGCGAGCCGCGGCACATCGAGCGCCAGGAGGATCGTCAGGCACGCGTTATCGTGCCGCGCGATGCGCGATGCGCGATGCGCGCCGGCGGCGAGCCGTCGAAGCCAACCAGCAGCTGGCGTGTCGCGGACATCGCCTCAGGCCTCCGCGGGCGCCTCCGCTTGGGGCGCCGGCTGGCGCGAGCGGGCACCTGCGCGCCGGCTGGGGATCAGCAGCCCGGCGAGGAACGCGACGAACACCCCGACCGCGGACATGGCGAAGGCGGCCGTGTAGCTGGACTCGGCGGGGATCCCGGTCCGCGCGTTGACGTGAGCGGCGATGATCGACGCGGCGATCGTGGCGCCGAGCGCCCCGCCGATGCTGCGCATGATCGTGTTGATCCCGGTCGCCTCGCTGGTGTGCGTCTGCGGGACGGCCTCGACAATCAGGTTCGCCATCGACGCGAACGCAAAGCCGATACCTATGCCGAGCAGCAAGCTGGCGAGGTAGATCTCCCAGCGTTGGCTGTGAGCCGCGCTGAGCAGCACGAATGAGCCAGTCGCGACCAGCGAGCCGATCGATAGCGGCAACTTCGAGCCGAAGCGATTGCCAAGCCAGCCCGCCAGCGGGCCCGCGATGAGCATCACCCCCGCCGAGGGGAGCAGGAACACGCCGGCCTGCGTGACGCTGGCGGCGAAGCCGTACCCGGCCCGCGGCGCTGTCTCCACGAACTGCGGTATCAGGATGAAGGAGCCGAACATCCCGAAGCCGATCAGCAGTCCAGCCAGATCAGTGGTCCACACGCCGCGCAGGCGCATCAGGCCCATGTCGACGAGCGGCTCGCGCACGCGCCGCTCCAGCACGGCAAACAGAGCGAGGATGACCGCGGCGGCGGCAAACAGACCGACGATGCGCGCCGAGCCCCAACCCCAGGCCGGGCCCTCGCTGACAGCGAGCAGCAGACAGACAAGCCCGGCCGAGAGCATCACCGTCCCGCCCCAGTCGATCCGCGCCGGGCTCTTTACCGGCGACTCGGGGACGAACAGCTGCGTCGCCACGAGCGCGATGACCGTGACGATCAGCCCGAACCAGAAGATCCACGCGTAGGAGAGCTGGTCCACGATCACACCGCTGAGCACCAGCCCCGCCCCGCCACCGATCCCGAAGGTCGCCGAGATCAGGCCGATGCCGGTCGCCACTCGCTCCTTGGGAAACTCGTCGCGGATGATGCCGAACGCGAGCGGGAACACCGCGCCGGCCGCACCCTGGATCGCCCGGCCCACGACCAGCAGCGCAAGCGAATGCGACACCGCGGCCACCAGCAGGCCGACACTGAAGATCGCCAGCACCGCCACGAGCAGTCGCTCCTTGCCGAACATGTCGCCCAGCCGGCCGAGCACGGGCGTGGCCACTGATGCGCTCAGCAGGTACACGGTCAGCACCCAGGTGACGGAGGTCGTGGAGGTATGGAGGCTGTGCTGGATCGCCGGCAGCGCCGGCACGACCATCGTCTGCAGCAGGGCAAAGGCGAGCGCGCTGACAGCGAGCACGGCGAGCGTAAGGCCGTAGTGCTGACGTGGCGCCTCGCTCGTCACCTCCGTCTCCTTCCCGTCGACCGAGCCAGCGGCAGCACCTCGGGCTGTGGAGTGCGGGCGCCGCGGCCGGCCAGCGACTCGCACGCGGCGAGGTTGGCCGGGACATCCGCGAGCGCTACGTCGAGCTGGACAACCGCGACCCGCATGCTGTGATCGTATCCTGCCCAAACCACCCGCGAGCGCGCCCGCAGGCGGAGACGCCATGGACCGCAAACAGGCGTCGGCCAGCCCGGTGCGTTTCAGGGCGGACGTAGGCTTCCAGGTCCCGGGAGAAGTGCCCTCGCGCTCCCGCTTTCCGGCGCCGAGCGAGCGCACGGGCAGCCTCATCGCTCGCTCCCGCCTCGGACGACGTTCAGGCGTCTCGCGCCTGCGAAGCCGCGCTACCGCTTCGCCTGGCGGAAGCGAGCGTGAGGAGCCTGTCGGGCGGCGCGCTTGGAAGTCG
>JADGPK010000093.1 GCA_017882445.1 Solirubrobacteraceae bacterium | reverse complement strand
TCGGGCAATACAGCACCCCGGACGAGCTACTACGCGACGCAGACCTGGCCCTGTACGCCGCCAAGGCAGCCGGAAAGAACCGCTACGCCCTATTCAACGCAACCATGTACGCGTGAACCGCTCCGGGAGTCTTGGAGGCGCTGATCTTCACTGTGTTGACCACGTCGCCGATCGCCGTGAAGTCCTTGACGTCGCCCGAGTCGACGTTGCCCATCTCAGATCCGTCGCCTCATCGCCTGCGCCTGCACGCCAGCCGCTCTACCCTCCATCCACTTGCAGGTAGGACTGCACCCGCTCCACGAGCGGGGACACAGCCAGCCTGCCGTTCGGCTGCACCCGCAGACGTTGGCCGTCGGGACGGCGCACCATGGGGAAGCGTTTCTGCACGGAGACGATTCTGTAGTCGGGCGGCAGTTTGCGCAGCCGTTCAATCTGGCGCTTGGTCAGCTGCTGGTTCATTACGTCGTCACCTCCAGTGCCTCGGCGTCCTGAATCGCCCAGGCGATTCGTTCGATGAACTGGAGCGAGGAGTGTTCGTCGTCCAGGTTGACGGGATCGACGTGCTCGGCCAAGAGCACGCGGCCGCTTAGGCCTTCGGCGAGATGTTCGGCGTTTGGCAACACGATGACTCGTGCCATGAGAATGACCTCCCTCGAGAGTGATCCGGTACCCAGATCCATGTTGGCGACGCTCTTGGCGACGACGCACACGCGAAAGTGGAGTCAATCTTGCGGCGGGCGCGACCCCAAAGTGAGTTCACGACCCGTTAGACAACGCCCTATCACGCTGCAGCGCGAGACGTGACGCATAACTTCGCAAATACCAGCTATTTTGTTCGAATACCGGCTATCCGCCGCCATGCTCGTGATGCGCGCGAGCGACGACATCGACCAGAGCAGCGCCGAGAGCAACGTGCTGGCTGCTTCCCGATCTCCTGTGCGCGGCGTGAGGGAGCCCGTGAGCCCAGAACCAGTGAGCCGCGCACTGCGCCGCATCGCACTGCACGTGACGGGCAAAGCTGACGCCCTCTGCAGGTTCGTTGACGAACGCTGAGGCTCGCTGCAGGGTTCCATGCGAACCGGCACCACTCGATCGGAAGGCCTGTGCGCTAACCCCCGAGACCCGAGGATGGCCGAGCGGTTCGCCGCGGCGAGTATGCTTGGCGCGCACAAGTTCTGGCTTGATTGGGTCAAATTTGGGAGAGCTAGAGGATGTCCGGCAGCAAGATCGACCGTCGCGCCGCACAAGAAGACGCCGACGCAAAACAGGATGATGAGTTGATCACGCGCGCAGCCAAGCGCACGGACTGGGCAGGCACGGCGCTGGAGAGCGCCGCCGGAGATCTCGACGACGTGCATGGCGTCGAGGGGAAACCGCTGACGGACCTCGCGGAGGTGGTCCAAGATGAGGCGACGCGCGTGTCCCATCTCGCCGAAGACATCGAGAGCCATAGGCCCGCCGCGGAGGACGACGAACCCAGCGACGGGACATAAGGCTGGGAGCCGCGACTGAACCAGCGCCATGCTCTCTCAGGACGACCAGCGGCACCCGCCTACGCGAGCTGAACAACCTCCTCGGGTCTTACAACTAGCGACTGCTCGCCCTCCGGCGGTACCCGCCTGATCCACGATGCCCTGCGGGCTACGCTGGTACAGATGAGCTTCCTTCGCCCAAGGGCCGGCGCAGCCAAGGATCTTCCGGTGGCGATCGACGATCCTCGCCTGGAGGGCTGGGAGACCGTAAGCACCTTCGAGGATCAGGGAACCGCCGTAGCGTGGCGCGACCAGCTGCGCGCGCTGGGAGTCAACGCGGCGTGCACCGCCGATTACCCGTTGGACCGATTCGGACGCGGCGACATCTACCTCGTCGTAGCGCCGGGCCAGTGGTCACGGGCGAACGACATCCTTGAGAACCTCGACTGACCCGCCCGGGTCGATCGCACGGTCGGCTGGCGGTCAGCTTCGCGACGGAGTCAGAAGCCCCTGGGTTCGTTGGCTGCGTCGCGACTCCCCCACGTCCATCCCGCGGGCACCTCAGGTCCCACGGCATCCTGGGCGCCCAGCCGGTGGTGCGCGTAAGCGTGTGAACCTGCACGGCGGTGATCTTTGCTTCGGAGACGTATGGCATATATGCGAGCATGTTCTTGCACGTCAACGTCACACCGGGGCGGTTCGACCTTGGTCAAGACGGTGGTCGAGGTCGGTGGACGCGCGAGCACCTCACAGCCCAGTGGTCACAGCACTATCTGCGTGCACACGAAGTTCGCGGCGAGCCGCTCGCCGCGAAAGACGTGGACCTGCCAAACGTGCGTGCGCGACCCGACATGCAGCGGTTCGCCGATCGCCGTTAGCTCGTCGCCCTCGCCGGCCGACGCGAAAACGTTGACCTTCAACTCGACCGTCGTGAAGCCCTGCCCATCAGGCAGGTGGCGCAGCGTTCCCCAGGCCGCGACCGTGTCAGCGAACGCAACCCACGCGCCCCCGTGCACATAGCCCAGCGGGTGCAGGTGACGTTTGTCCACACGCATGCGACCACGCACGTGCTCGTCGGTGATCTCGGTGAGCTCGATTCCAAGATCGCCCGGAAACGTGCCGGCCAAGCGCTGGACGCTCAGCTCAGGAGTGATGGCCTTGTTGATCGACCTCATAGGCACAGGAGCATGTCAGACGGGCAGACCCCCGCGGTGCCTGGTCATCGCACAACCGCGCTCCCGCGCAGCCGCACCCCTACCCCCGCCTTGGGGTAGACGAACACGACTCAGCCGGACCAGGTTTGCGCACCCCACAGGCATGGAGATCATCCGCACGCCGGTCGGGGCGCCGAAGGCGAACGCGGTCGCCGAGCGATTCGTCGGCACAGTCCGACGAGAGTGCCTGGACTGGCTGCTGATCACCAGCCGCCGAAACCTTCACCGGGCACTGCGGGAGTTCATCGAGCATTACAACGACGATCGGCCACACCGCGCGCTGGGCCTCGCGCCACCTGAGCCCGGCGCCCTGTGCGATCCGCGCCCAACGTCCCGGAGTGGGAGGTCCTGGAGTTCGGCGCGGCACTGGCCGGCCTGATTCTGGTGACGGTCAACCCGGCGTACAAGCCCGGCGAGCTCAAATACGTCTTGGAGCAGTCCGCCTCGACGGAGCAACTCCCCGACGTCGGTCCGGATGACCCGGTCCAGATCCAGTACACGTCGGGCACGACCGGCTTTCCGAAGGGCGCGCTCCTGCACCACCGTGGCCTGACGAACAACGCTCGGATGACACTGGGCCGGTTCGAGTTCGCGCCGGGCGAGGCCTACGTGAACCCGTTCCCGCTGTTCCACACCGCCGGGTGCGGCCTCGGCGCGCTGGGCTGCGTCTCGCACCAGCTCGCGCACGTTCCCGTCCTCGCATTCGAGCCTGGCCTCATGCTGGATCTCGTCGAGGCGGAGCGGGCGGCGGCGCTCGCGGGCGTTCCTACCGTTCTGATCGCACTGACCGAGGACCCCGGCTTCGACACGCGCGACCTCTCATCGGTGCGCGCAGCGCTCTCGGGCGGCGCGCTGGTCGCGCCCGACCTGGTCAAGCGCATAGAGGACCGGCTCGGCGTGCGTTTCTCGATCGTCTACGGCCAGACCGAGAGCTCACCGGTGATCACCCAAGGTCGCCTCGACGACAGCTTCGACGATCGTGCCACGACGATTGGCCGGCCACTCCCGCAGACCGAGGTGCGGATCGTCGACCCCGTCACCGGCGAGACGGTTCCCTGCGGCGTTGTGGGTGAGCTGTGCGCACGGGGCTACCTGGTGATGCATGGCTACTACGAGATGCCCGACGCGACCTTCGCGGCGATCGACGGTGGCCGATGGCTCCACACCGGCGACCTCGCGTCGATGGACGATCGCGGCTACTGTCGCATCGAGGGTCGGCTGAAGGACATGATCATCCGCGGCGGCGAGAACATCTTCCCGCACGAGATCGAGCAGCGGCTGTTCACCCATGCAGCGGTCGGTGAAGTGGCCGTGGTGGGGATCCCCGACGAGACGTGGGGCGAGGAGGTGTGTGCCTTCGTCCGGGCGGCGCCGGGCGCGATGCCGGAGAAGGACGAGCTGGTCGCCTACGTCCGCGCGGAGCTCGCGGCATTCAAGGCACCACGCATCTGGGTGTTCGTTGACGAATTCCCGATGACACCGTCGGGCAAGGTGCAGAAGTTCGTCCTGCGCGAGCGCTTCCTGGCCGGCGACCTGCGCCCGGCCTAGGCGAGGAGCTACCCATCCTCATTGCGGATTAGCCGGGCTTGCGCCCGGTAGGAGTTTGTTTGGCCCGATCCCATCTCGTCTGAAACCGACGCCACACGAGGCGCTCTACAGCCCTCCGGCAGACACCCGCGACCGATCCAACCCCCGAAATTCGTTCCTAAATGAACCGCCAAGCCCTTGACTTTCATCAGTCGTTCGGAGCGGGCGTCTGTGGCGACGCCCGTTCGCTGCCGCAGGGCCTCGCGCCGGGCTAACGCGCGCCGACGACCGCCGCGATCAGCTCCCGGCCGGCCACGTCATACGTGGGCGCTGAGCCGTCGAGCGTGCGTGACTGGAAGTAGCGTGCCGCCGCCGCCTTCGTCTTTACGCCCTCGGTGCGCTGCTGATGCTCGGCCTCGGCGAGCAGCGCGACCCACGCCGAGAGGTTCGCCATCTCGTGCAGCTGGTGCTGGACGATCAGCGGCTGCGCGTCGGCATCGGCGCCGCGCAGCTTGGCGAAGCCGTCGCGCAGCCGCTCGAGCGCCCGTCGCGCCGCGGCGGCCTCGGGGAGCGAAGGGAGATGCTCGACCTCCTCCTCCATCACCGCGAGGTAGGCGGCGTCAACCTCGTAGCGGAGCATGTCGCGCAGCACCTGCGCGCGGACCGTGTTGTGGGTTCCCTCCCAGTTCTCCTCGATGATGGCGTCGCGCAGCAGTCGCGGGATGCTCGAGAAGGTCTCGATCGCGCCGTTGCCGCCGAGTGTGTCGAGCGCGTGGTGGCAGTGGTCAACGGCGGCCTGCGAGACCACGTGCTTGTAGACGTTCGCCATCAGGCGGATGAAGCCGACGCGCTCGGAGCGCTCGTCGGCCCCCGTGTCGACCTCGTCCTGCATTGCGATCAGGCGGAAGACACCCGCCTGCATCGCGGTGACGTGCGCCCTGATGTCGGCGAGGTTCTCCTGCGCGAGGGCGTGCTCGATCACCCGCCGGCCGAAGACGGTGCGCTCGTCGGCGTAGATGCGGGCGATCTGGTACGCGCGTGTGGCCAGCCCCAGACAGCTCACCCCCATCGCGATCCGGGAGTGATGGACGACGTCCTCCATCATCGTGTTGAAGCCGCGCTCGACGTGATCGGTGAGCGGCACCGCCCAGGCGTCGTGGTAGTCGATCTCGGCCGTGGCGAGCGCGCGCGTACCGAGCTTCTCCTTGAGCCGGCGCAGCGTGTAGCTATTGCGCTCGCCGCTGGGCAGCCGCGCCGGGACGAGGAAGACCGACAGCCCCTTCGTCCTGGGGCGCTCGGAGTCAAAGCGCGCCGTGATCACGTTGAGGTCGGCGTCGGCGTTGGAGGCGAACCACTTCTCGCCGCGGATGCGCCAGTTGCCCTGGTCGTCGCGCCAGGCGACCGTCGCGTTGGCGCCGACGTCCGAGCCGCCGGTGACCTCGGTCAGGAACTGCGACGCCGTCAGGTTGCGCGTGTAGCTGGGCTCGAGCAACCCCGCGAGCCACTCGTCGCGCTGGGGCAGCCCATCGAGGCGCTGGAGCAGCCGGGCCGTCTCGAAGTTGCAGATCACGGGGCAGTTGTGGCCCGCCTCCCCGAGCATGCAGTTGAGGAGGTTGAAGGCGTGGCCCTCCAGTAGCCCGCCCGCCTCGACCAGCCGCGCGACGACGCCGCTGCCGTAGATCACATCGCCGACCGCCGCGTAGTTCCCGTGATGGTCGATCCTGTCAACCCGCCGGCCGACACCGTCGTAGGGCTCGAGCCGCGGGTAGTTGAGGCGCTCATCGTTTGCGGCCACCAGCGGCTCCGCCTCGGCGACGGCGGCGCCGTGTGACGCGAGCTCGGAGTCGAGGCGATCGCCGATGTGGAACGCGACGGTGTGCCGCAGCTCGGGATTGCTCAGGTAGAAGTTCTCGCCGAGTCGCGCATGGAAGTGCTCGAGCGCGGCACGGGCGGCGTCGTGGCCGGGCTGGGAAGCCTCGCCGGGACGGGCCGGCAGGCTCGTCGGTGGCGCGGCGCCAATCGCCGTGTCTGCAACATAGGTCATCGAAGCTCCTCCGCGGTCGTGGCTACGGCAGCTAAAGGATAGTCCGGCCGGCGCGGGCTAGTGATGCCCCCTCGAGCAGGGGCCGTGGAACCGCCACGGGCGGCGAACGTCGAGAGCACGATGACCGCGGCTCGGTCGATGCCACGTCGAGGGCGGTGGAGACGCGGGCCGTGCGCGGTTGCTCGGCCGGCGCTCTCGCGTCAGTTGGAGACGCTCACATCAGCGTTGGTCCGCGTTTGCGGCCGACGCTGCGC
>JADGPK010000092.1 GCA_017882445.1 Solirubrobacteraceae bacterium | reverse complement strand
GAGACTGCACGGGCGCGCCGCCCGACCAGGGCGTCAGCGTGGCACTGGCTTCGTAGGCGCCGCATAGCGGTGGCGTTGAGACCGGTCCGTGCGCGCCACCGAAGAGTTCGATCTTGAGCTCTTCGAACGGCAGTTGCGGGGTGTTCTTGAACGTGGACACCAGACGGCCTGTGCGTTCATCGAGGTGCACTTCGCCCGCGAGCTTGACCGAGACGCCCGAGACAGGGTCCTGCGCGACGATGTAGAGCGTCAGCAACGAGCCGAACGGGTTCGCGTCCTGTTCGGCCAGATACACGCCGCCTTCCAGTTCGTGCGGCAGCAGCGGCGTCCTGATACGTACCAGGCCCACCTTGGAGGCGTTAGGACAGAAGTTCTGGCCGGATTCCCAGCCGTCAGGCAAGAAGCCCGTGAAGGTGGGCGTTGGCGCTCGTGGCTCGAATTCCTGGAAGCCGAGGAAGCCAATCCCTCCGGGTTCTGCATCGGGGCACGCTTCCAGCCCGTTGGCGGCGGAGGGACTCAGCTGAACGCCTTCCGGCAGGGCCACGGTCGTGTCCTTGACGGCGGCCTCCGCAAGGCCTCCAGGGGCGAGCGTAGTTTCCTGGGGCACGCGGAGGTCCGCATTCAGTCCGGTCGGGGTCGCGGCGGCTTCGGTCTCGGGTTGCACGTGGAGCGTTGGGCTGAACGGCAGACGTGTACAGCCCCCCAGCGCCAGCGGGTGCCCGTCTTCATTCAGGAGCGCGGCGGCGGCGGGCGGGGCAACTTCCGATGCTTTGCTCGGTGTCGCCCAGGAGTCTGCTTCGACGGTCGATTCGGGCGGACGGTTGCAGGAGGTCGGCAACGTCAGGAAGGACTGCGATGTCGTCGGGAGCGGGCAGCCGCCCAGGGCGTTCACCTGCGAGGGGCGTAGGCACCCCCATCCTCGGGCCGCGTTGTGCTCTGGATCGCCGGGGAACCCCCATACAACGATGCGGGTCGCGAGCACTTCGGCCGTCTGTGGAATTTTGCTGCTGCTGACCGTAACGCCGTAGTCGGCGCCTGCTCGCAGCGACGTGTCGAGAACGAGCGGCACGACCGCGCCCATGAAGCCGAGGCGCGCCGGCTCGCCGGGCGCCGGCGTCAAGCTGAACAGCGGCGACAGTGTAGTTGTCGGTTCCTGGGGGTTGCCGAGCTTGCCGGCCGGTTCCCTGACGGTCGTAAGCACGATCCCGACGGCCGTTTCCGCCGGGCAGTAGTTCCCTTCGAGCCTCGGGGTGGTGAACTCTTCCACCGTGCACTGGGGCGCTGCGAGAGGATCGCCGAGCAGCCCCGGCGGAAGCGCGACGCGAACGTCTTTGATCATGGCGGCCGGCTTGACGACGCCGGCTTCGAAGTCCGTGTTGAGCCCCAGAGTGCTGGTCAGCGCGAACGGATGCGACCCGGCCTGCGTGTCGAGCGACCCGTCTGCGTTTTCCGGGCGCATTTCGTACCGTTCAATGCCAAACGATGCGGGGTTGCCGCTCACGTTCAGTGCGCTCGTCTCGGTGACCGCCGCGGCTTCGCCGCCTTCGATGTGGGTTTCGTTTGTGACGGTCCGCGGCGGCCCTTCGACCTTCACCTTGATGGTGATTTCGATGAAGCCGTAGCGAGTGATGGATTCACCAAACGGCGCCGTCGCTTTTGACCACGTGCAGGTCGGCTCAGGCGTTGGGGAGCAGTTCATGGTTTCAGGCAGCCCGTTCCCGTCGAAGTTTGTCTGGCTGTGGATCGCGGTCGCCGTGAGCCCCGCCGGAAGGTTGTCGGTTACCGTGACGGGGGCGCCTTCGCCTTCCCCGCCGAGGTTCCAGGCAAGCAGCTCGATCTGGCCTTCACCACCGGGCTGGAGGTGCGTGGGGACGGGCGTGGCGCTTAGCTGCCAGCGTGGGCCTTCGGCGAGCGCGGGTGCCGCCGCAACCAGCGCCGCCAAGAACAACGCGGCGAGCAGGACTGCGAATTTCGCCGTGGCCCTGGGGAGACAGTCACGAACGCTCATCGTGCCGTCCGCTTGGGCTGGCTGGTCTTTCCGGCGTGCGCCGCGCCCCCGTAACGTCTGCTCGCCGCGGCCCTGCATTTTGCCCGCTGTCGCCTGGGCCTTGCACGACATGCCCTCAGGGCGTGGGCGAGCAGCTGTGCACGGGTCGGCTTTCGTTTCGCGGCCGACAGGACCTGCCCGCCGCGGAGGTTTCCTTCGCCTGAGAGCGCGGCGCTCGCCGGGGCGCCGAAGGGCGGCGGTTCGGTCGAGGCCGAGGGTCTGCAGGCTTCGCCTGTCGCACACGTGGAGGCGGTGCTTTCGCTTGGCGGCGCGATGCAGGGGGACAGCGAGCATTCGTGCGCGTCATAGACGTCGAGCTGTTCGTCGAGGTCCTGCGGGCTGAGCCTTGCGTAGGTCACGAAGAAGACGTCACCCCCGGTTTCGCTCGCGCCGAGGAATGCCGATTCCTGGCTCGCGCGCCCGGAGGAGATGAGGCTCACACATCCACCTGTCTTGCTGTTGAACGTTTCGGCTTCTGTCGTGCAACTCCCGGCTCCCGCCGGCTCGTACTCGTAGACGTCCCACTGGCCATTGACGTCCTGGGGCACCAGGGCGTCGGCGCTGTTGAAGAACAAGCGGCCGTCGTTTGACAGAAAGCGCGGCTGGTAGCGTGCTTCGCCGAGGGAGAAGTCCTGTTGCGTGGGCACGTTCGCGGCGATCGCGCTGCCTTCCCAGGTTCCAGGCTCGTCGATCAGGTTGAAGACCGGTAGCCGCAGTTCTCCGGACTCGAAGACACCCCTCGGACGCGCGCCGGATGGGTTGCATGACGCACAGATGAGGTGCGGCACGGTAGCGGCGCGATACAGATACACCTCCTCGTCCGGCTGGCCACTGACGGCGTCGTTGTTGTTGTAGCCGGTGAGGCTGCGGTTGGACATGAACGCGAAGTACTGTCCGTCGGGCGAGACGCGTGCGGTCAGGGCTCTCGCGGCGTTCTGGGTGTCTTCGCTCGCGAGCGTGGCGATGAAGCTCGTCGTCCATTCGGTTCCATTGTTGTGAAGCAAATACAGGTTGTTGGCTTCCGGCGCGGCCGTTTCCCCGGTCGCTGGGTTTTCGTTCGTCGCCAGGACACCGTGCGCGCGGAGGTAGAGGTATGACCCGTCTTCACTGGCGCCGAGTACCGCCACACGAGGCAGTTCGGCATTGTGCCCCAGCTGCGCGGGCGTTAGATCTTCGAGTGCGCATGCGACCGAGCCCGGCGGTTCCTTGGGCAGTTCGCACTCGTACAGGTCACGGCCTTCCGTACCTGAGTTGCTTGTGAGTCGCTGTTCATCGCTGAAGAAGACCTTTGTGCCGTCGGCGCTTGCGATCTGGAAACGTGGCGCGGAGCTCCCTCCCGGTGCGCCCGCCTGGACCGTGTCGAGCTGGAGAGTCCTTTCGCTGAGAGTGTCGCGGAGATACAGATGCGGTTCGCCTTCGCTTTCTCCTTGCCAGAACACTCGCGATCCATCATTGGAGATGGCATGCTGAGCCTCTTCGCCCTGGGCGCCGAGCAGCGCTTCGACTGGGGTTCCGCCCGCAGCTTGCGGGAGGAGGTTGACGAGCCGAAGCCCACCGGCCGACCACTCATAGAGCCCGTCTGTGACAGGCGTCGTGGAGAGAGCGAGTCCTGTCGTGTGCAAGAGGACATGGGCGAGGTCCGGCGTCGCCCCGACGATGTCCACCGGTCCGACGCTCGACGTCGGGTCGCCACCGAATTTGGTCCCGGCTGGCACGTCTGCCGGTGTGAGCAGAGGCTCATAGCTTCCCAACCCGTTATTGCGGAGATACGGCGTCCGTTCGGTGGCTTCTGGGGACAGCGGCGTGAACGCCCCAAACGGCTGGACGAGCGCGGCCGAGAGGTCGGGTGAGAAGAGGCGATATTCCTGTCCCTGCCCGACTCCCTGCCCGGGCGGTAGATCGTGGGGCACGGCGATGTCTTCGGCCTGCCACCCAGACGAGGTTCGCCGGGCGATCACCTGATCGAAGACCGCCGAGCCGTGCGCTTCGGGGAACAGCGACTGCTCGCTGAGGAACGTGAAGGCCGAGCCGACCGAGGATGCCTGGATGGCATCTTCGATGATCAGGGGTCTGATGAAGCCGCCGTGCTTATCCGCCGGCGAAACCATCTCCCACCTACGGCCATCCGGGAGCAGGTCTCCGAACGCAGTAGCCCCCCCCGCCGCCAGCGCGGCTATTGCGACGATGACGACTATCGCCAGTCCGCTGCGTCTGATGATCCCCTGGTTCATGCCTCGCGCTCCTCCCTATAGCCAATCCCCGGCGGGGGCGGATCGTAGATCGCTCCGGCACCGACCCCGCCCGTTCGCCATGTTCGAGCGAACGGATCAGTTGGGGGTTGTCTACCAGATCGTGCGGGTCGTGTCAAGGGCAGAGTAGCGCAGTGTTCCGCGCTTTAGTAGCGGAATGTTTCGGACTCCCGTCAGGAGGTTGGTCTGTAGTGGGCTCCTGCGGTCCGCACGGGAGGCGGTCTACGCCGTCGGAGGCTGGCCGGTCTTCGCCGGCACGGAGGTACTCGGGGATCTTCCTCGATCACGGCGGACCGCGTGGGGCCCCGTGGGGTGCGCGGCTCCGAGCGGCGGCGAAAGGGCTGCAAAGCGCCTACACGGGCGCATGTTGGGGTATGCTTGCGGTACCCGGCTGGTCCTTGGATCGCCGTGGGTTTGGTTGATCGGCGCCGGGGCGCTCGTCCTTAGATCGGAGACGCTCCGGCGTCGACCTCTTCGATCTTGGCGGACGATCCGGCGTCTTATCACAGCGTTTGGTCTGCAAGAGCGCGAGTGCTGGCCGGCTGGACGGGTGTTCGAGCGGGCCACCGGCGCCAGCGCGGCACGCGGCGCTCTGGGTATGGGCGGGCGGCCGGTGAGGAGCGATACCCTGCGCGTGATCGTGATGGCAGCGAAAGCCGGCAGAGGGCGCAGTCCCTCCCCCGATGCGCGTAGACGCGTGTCTACCCGCGAGCGGGCGCTGGCAGAGCAGCGCCTGCGTCTGGTCGCGGGGATGATCGACTCGGTCGGCGAGAAGGGCTACGGGGCCACCACTGTCGCCGATGTGATCGCTCGCGCGGGGGCGTCGCGCAAGACCTTCTACAGGCACTTCGCCAACAAGCAGGAGTGTTTCCTTACCACCTTCGACCTGGTCTCGGCCGAGGCGATACGCAGGGTCGCCCGCGCCTACCGCGACGCCGAGGGCTGGCCCGACCGGGCGGAGGCGGCGATCCGGGCGTTGTTCGAAGCTGCGATCGGGAGTCCCGGCGCTCTGCGCCTGGCGACGGTCGAGATCGGCGGGCTCGGGCCCGCGGGGATCGAGCGTCGCGAGCGGTCGATCGTCCGCTACGAGCGCTTCATCCGTGACGCGGTGGAGCTGGCGCCGGGTGAGGGGAGGATCTCCGACACGAATGCGAGGGCGCTGGTCGGCGGCCTCTACAGGATCCTCTACCGCGGGATGTCCTCAGGCGAGCGCTCGGGGCTGCTCGAGCTGGTGGGAGACCTCGTGAAGTGGGCCACCTCCTACTACCCCGCTCCCCCGGCGGTCGCGGGATCCCGACGCGGCCGCGCCCAAACGGGTGGGGACCTCGAGGGGGGCCGCGCGCCGGGGACACTCTCACCCCGCTCCCCGTTCAGCGAGCGGCGGGGCCTGGCGCGGGGCAACCAGAACGTGTCGCGCAGCTTCGTCGTGCACAGCCAGCGCGAGCGGATCCTCGACGCCGTGGCAAACCTCACCGCCGCCCGGGGGTACGCGGCGCTGGGCGTCAACGACATCGCGGAGGAGGCCGCCGTCTCGCTGCAGGCGTTCTACGAGCACTTCCTCGACAAGGAGGACGCGTTGCTCGTGGCGTACGAGGTCGGCCACGCGAAGGGCCTCGCGATCGTCGCACGGGCCTACGCCGCCGAGTCGGACTGGCGCCAGGGCGTGCGGGCGGGAATCGGAGCCCTCTTTCGCTTCCTGGCCTCGGAGCCCGCATTCGCGCACATCGCGCTCGTGGACGCCATGACCGCCACCTCGCGTACCGCCGAGCGCTCGAGCGCGGGCGTGAGCACCTTCGCGGGGATGCTCCGCCCCGGCCTGGAGGATGTCGGAGGCTACTCCGGGCCGCTCGCGGTGACGATGGAGGCGATCACCGGCGGCCTGTTCGAGCTCTGCCTGCGCTGCGCCATGCAGGGCAGGATCCACGAGCTGCCCGAGCTGACCGTCGACGCGACCTACTTCGCGCTCGCGCCATTCATCGGCGCGAAGGAGGCGGCGCGGGTAGCGACCGCGTCGGCCACGAGCCGGGCGTCATCCTCGCGCGGCTCCTAGATGGCTGATTCCACGGTCCTGCACCTCCGGCTGGCACGTATGGCCTTCGCACCCTGAAGGGCACAAGCGGGCCTTTGTCCTCGGCCTCGCCTTGGCTGCCAGCCAAGGCTTCGGCCTGCGTCCGCGGCCCACTCGGCCCTCCGCACCCCCAGAACGCGGCACACG
>JADGPK010000014.1 GCA_017882445.1 Solirubrobacteraceae bacterium | reverse complement strand
GCCGGGTAGCTCAGCACCACGGCGACGAGGACGAGCGGTGCAAACCAGAGGATGTAGCTGAAGGCGAAGTAGCTCAGGCAGATCTCAAGCGCGATCAGGATCGCGCCCGACGCGCCTGCTAGGCCGACGATGTCGCGCCGCCGCGGCGTACGCACGAGCAGGATCACGAATGTGCCGGCGAGCGCGACAACCACGCCGTGCACGATGCGCGACGCAACGCCGATCCAGGGCGTACGTTCCGCGTAGCCACCCTGCAGAACGGCCCAGGCCGAACCGCCAGGCGGACGCTGGGCCTGAAAACCGAACGTGCGCGAGACGAATGTTCCCGGGCTGTCGTGCCAGAGCACCGGCAGGAAGATCAGCACGCTCGCCGCCGCGAAGGCGAGCGCGAAGCGCACGCGCCGGCGCCAGGCGCCTCCCGCAGCGCGAGGATCGTGAACGGCGAGCAGCGGCACGAGCGCGAGCGGGCTCAGCTTGCTCCAAGCGGCCACGGCGGCCATGACGCCGCGGCGGACCGGACTCGCGGCCGCGAGCAGTGTCCCGAGCAGCGCCGCTGCGACGAGCGAGTCGTTGAAGCCGAGTGCCTCCTCGTACAGGGTGAACGGGAACGCCAACCAGCAGAACGCGAGCAACACCCCGGTGCTCGGCCCGCGAACCCCGCGGCCGAGCAGGAAGAGCAGCAGCGCCGCGAGCAGGTCGAACGCGAGCGTGCTCAGGCGCGCCGCGGTGCGCCTGTTGGCGACCGCGGCCAGCGGCACATAAGCCTCGTAGTTCACCGGTCCGTAGGTGTCGGTGTGAGGATCCTGGGCACCGTGGGCGCCCGTCGCGTCATAGACGGGCCGGCCGTCGAGGATCGCGACGGCCCCCTGCACGCTTCCTGCCGCGACATCGGTGTTGGCGCTCCCGTCGAGCGCCCAGCTCAGATGCACCGACGCGAGCACCACGATGCCGACGAGCAGCCACGAGCGGGGAATCAGGCTCGCGGGCGCCGGCGGCGCGAACGTGTCACTCCCCGCTCGGCGCCGAACGCGGGCGATCCGCACCATGCGCACCGCGAGATACAGCAGCGGCGGGTAGAGCAGCAGAACAGGCCACAGACGCCCCGGGCGCTCACAGCCGAGAGCCACGAGCATCGATACGAGGACCAGCAGATCGAGATGCAGGATCGTGGCGCGCGTGCGAAGGTCGATGAGGGGTAGGAGAAAGAGGACTGCGAAGGGCACGGTGACCCAGAAGTTCGCCACCGCGGGGAACGAGAACCCGTCGCTGCTCAGGTGGGGCAGCAGCGGCACCATCGCCATCAGGACGACGAACGCCAGACGCTGTGTCTGCAGTCCGACACGTCCGACGGCCTTCGGCCGGACGCCGAGTGCGTGAACGTTCATACGTCGCTATCGGCCCAACCCCCGGGCATCTTTACGGCCACCGCCGCTCTTTCGAATCGAGCTTCTCCACCCTCCTACGATCTACATCACGACCAACAAGAGAGAGGCAGGCGATGGCGAACAAGATCTACACGGCTAAGGCGCACGTGACCGGCGGCCGCGCCGAGGGCCACGGGGTCACGAGCGACGGCGCGCTGGCGGTAGACCTGCGCCTGCCACCCGAGATGGGCGGCTCCGGTGGCGGCACCAACCCCGAGCAACTGTTCGCAGTCGGCTACGCGGCCTGCTTCGAGGGCGCGCTCGGCGTGGCCGCGCGCCGCACCAAGGTGGATGCCGGTGATGCTGCGATCGAGTCTCAGGTGTCGCTGTCCCCGAACGGCAAGGGGGGCTTCGTGCTGTCCGTGGAGCTGGACGTGACGCTGCCGAGCGTCCAGGACAGCGCCGTGGCGGTCGACCTCGTCCGCGCAGCGCACCAGGTCTGCCCGTATTCGAACGCCACGCGCGGGAACATCGAGGTGCTCGTGACGGCAAACGGCGCCGCGGTCGAGTGACCGCTCGCGAGCCCGCCTCAGCGTCCGAGCGTGCGCAGCAGCTCGTGGGCTCGCGCGTTGAGGCTTGCGAGCGGCGCGCGAACCTGCTCGAGGCCCGCACGCAGCTCCACGTCGCCGACCTCGACCGGGAGCATCGAGTCCTGGAGCGCCGCGAGCTTGAGATCCGCACGGCCGACGGCCAGCAGCGCGCTGTCCAGGAACCCCTTGACGCCCCTTGACGGCGCCCCTGGCACCGCAGGCTCGAACGTGCGTCCGCGCAGCCGGTGGCGCTCGGCGAACTCGGCGTGCGTGCGCTTCGCGCGCCCGTAGGCCGTCTGCACCGGTCTGAAGAGCTCCTGCTCGACCCTGTCTGCGGTGCCTTCGTCGAGCAGTTCGTAGGCCTCGCTCAACGATGCCAGGGCCACGCCGAGCTCCTCGGCGGCCTCGGCGATCGTATCGAGCAGCTGTGCTCTGGCGTCAGCGGTGGTGTAGGCCACGAGCGTTCAGGTTAGTCGACCGATTTGACGAGCACGCTCGAGCACCGCGTCGATCATCGTCTCCGTCAGTCTGCCCGTGAACGTGTTCTGCTGGCTCGGGTGGTAGCAGCCGAGCAGCGAGTATCGCTCGCCGGCGAGCTCTGCGCCGTGACCGAAGCGTGGGCGCGGACGCCGGGGAGCGCCGGCCCCGGAGTCCGCTGTCGGAGCGAGCGCCGCTGTCAGCCGCAGGGCGGCGTCCCACGCGAAGGCGCCGAGACAGACGATCACCCTCACGTCCTCCAGCAGTCCCAGCTCGCGCATGCTCCACGGCAGACATTCGTCGCGCTCGGCGGGCGTCGGGCGGTTGGCGGGCGGCGCGCAACGCACCCCCGCCGTGATCCACACGTCGCTGAGCGCCAGGCCGTCATCGCGACTCCTGGACACCGGCTGGTTGGCCATGCCGGCGCGCGCCAGCGCCGCGAACAGGAAGTCGCCGGAGCGGTCGCCCGTGAACATCCGCCCGGTGCGGTTGGCCCCGTGAGCGGCCGGCGCGAGGCCGAGCAGGAGCACGCGGGCGCGCGGATCGCCGAAACCCGGGACCGGACGCCCCCAGTACTCCTCCGTCGCGAAGGCGGCGCGACGCTCCCGCGCGACGAGTTCGCGCCAGGCGACCAGACGCGGGCAGCGCTCACAGCCGCCTATCTCCTCGGCGAGTCGACGCAGCTCGTTGTCTCTTTGCGGCTGCACAGGTCAGTAGTACCATCGCTCGACGATGCCGCTGTGGCTGTGGATCCTGCTGGTCGCTGCGCTGATCAAGCTCCCGATCGCAGCGTTGATGCTGTGGATTCCATTCCGCTACGACGAGTCCATGCGCGCGCCGGACGTCGAGGACTCCTCAGAAGAGGATGGAGGCTCGCGCGCACTGCCCGGCGGCCCGCTCGACCCTCACCCGCGGGCGCCGCTTCCCCACAAGCCGCGTCGGGGTCCGCACGACGCACCATCGCTGGCTCCTCCCCCGCGCGTGCGCACCGCTCCGCGCGTCACGCGGCGCGCACGCGTAGGCGACTGACGAGCAGCCCCCCTAGCGGTTGCGCTTGCGCTGTCTGCGCGCGGCCTTCGCTTTGGCCCGTCGCCTGCGCAACGCGACGGCCGCGGCGTGCGCCGAGCGGCTGTCGATCAACTCGTCGTCGCCGGCCGGAGCGACCCTGCGGGCATCCCGCACGATCACGAATGCGATGCCGGTCAGCAGCAGCACGGCGGCGGCGAGAGCGATCAGGATGGTCGAGCTGGTGTTGGTGCGTTCGGTCGCGGGAACGCTCGCGGTCGTCTGCGTGGTCGTTGTTTCCTGCTGGCCCTGAGTGAGTTCGCTGAACGCTCCCCCGCCGAGCGGGGCGGCGATCGCGACCGAGGAACCCCCGCCGATGAATGCGAGGACGAGCGCCAGGCACAGCGCACGCGCCACTGCACGGGAACTCAACGCCATGGGCAAAGGACAGCTCGGCACGGGGCGAGCATACCGGCTGAGCCGCCATCGGCTTCACATTCGGGCGAACGCGCGCACGCTCCTGCGCAGCGGGTGCCCAAACCATAGAATGCCCGGCCGTGGCTCGGAAACAACGCCAGGTACGTGTCGAGCAACGCGGCGGCCTCGAGGCCATCCAGGCGCTCGAGCAGCGCTCCGACGAGGAGCTCGAGGCCGAGACCAAATACAAGGCCGCCGCGATGGCCATCCTCGGGGCGCGCGCTTCGGAGCGTTTCGACGCGGAGGCCGCGCGCGCGTACTTCCAACGCGCAATTGCCGCCGCGCGGCCGCAGGAGAGGATGCAGATCAGACGCATGGCCGACGCGTCGCTGGCGCTGGCCGAACGCCGTGCCGGGGACCTCAAGAGCGCCGTCGAGCGGCTCGGCCAGGCGCCCCCCAGCGGCCGGCAGATGTTCGCCCTTCGCGCCATGGGCCTGCTCGTCCCTGCGGCCTCCGCCGGCATTCTCGCCCGCGCGCGCGGCATCCTGCTGATCGTCGTGCTGATCGCCGCGCTCCTCGCTGTGGGGCTCGGAATCGTCGAGCTGGTGATGCTCCCCTTCGGCGGGCTCGGATTGGCGCCCGCGGTCCTGCTCGGTCTGTTCGTCGTGATCGCCGCACTCGCGATCGTCGCGGCGATCGGCCGGCGACGACGCAGCCAGGCCAAAGCCTCCGCTCCCTCCTGACGCTCAGCCTGGACCGGCAGCTGTCGCGGCCCACTAGGCTTGGCTCGTGTCCGCACCCGTTTGCCTGATAGTGAACCCCGCCGCGGGCGGCGGCAAGGCCGGCGCCGTCGCACCGGCGGTGGAGCAGGCGCTGCGCGGTCATGGCTTGACGGTGCGACGGGTGGACACGCGCGAGCTCGATGACGCCCGCGAGCTAGGGTGCCGGGCCGCGCGCGCCGGCGAGACCGTCGTGGCGCTCAGCGGTGACGGCATGGTCGGCGTCCTTGCCGACGCTCTGCGCGACGTTCCGGGCGCGGTGCTCGGGGTGCTGCCGGGCGGGCGCGGAAACGATCTGGCTCGGGTGCTCGGCATCGCCGAGGACGCCGTGGCGGCCTGCGAGACGATCGCACATGGGTTGCCCCGGCCGATCGACCTCGGGGTGGTCTGCGACGCGACGTCGGAGGGCTCCGGACAGGCGTTCGTCGGGATCGCCTCCGCCGGCTTCGACAGCGACGCGAACCGCATCGCCAACGAGGCCCCCCCATGGCTCGGCGGCCTGGTGTATGCCTACGGGGCGCTGCGTGCGCTCGTGTCCTGGCGCCCCGCCCGCTTCGAGATCGAGCTCGACCCGCCGCGAGAGCGCCACACGTTCACCGGCTACTCGATCGCGGCCGCCAACTCCAAGGCCTACGGCGGCGGAATGCGCCTCGCGCCCGACGCTCTGCTCGACGACGGGCTGCTGGAGGTCGTGGCGATCGAACGTGTGGGCCGGCTGCGCTTTCTGGCCAACCTGCCGAAGGTCTTCGCGGGCACCCACGTGAAGCTGCCGAGCGTGCGCGTCTTCCGCGCCGCCGAGGTGACCATCAGCGCCGACCGTCCCTTCACGATGTACGCCGACGGCGATCCGATCGGCGAGCTGCCACTGCGCGTGCGCGCTGTGCGCGGCGCGGTGACGATGCTCGTTCCCCGGCAGAGCGCCCCCGACGCGCCGTTCGACACCCCCTCCCCCCTCTCCAACGGGTCCGTCCCGGCGCAACAGAGCAGCACGCCGTCGCCCACGCACGGCGTGCCACCGTCGGGGGCGTGATGGCGGATACCCTCGCGGTCAAGCTCGCGCTGGCGCGGGCGGTGGGCGCACTCTCGCGAATGCGCGGGGGCGGCGCGACGAGCGCCCCGGGCAGGGTCCTCATGCGCCTGGCGCCGAACGCGATCGCCGCCCTCGGCGCGCGCCTCGGGCGCGGCTGCGTGCTGATCTCGGCGACCAACGGCAAGACGACCACAGCGGCGATGGCCTCACAGATCCTCCAGCACGCCGGCATCCCGCTCGTGCACAACCAGGCGGGCGCCAACATGGCCGGCGGTATCGCCGCGTCGCTGCTGAGCGCGGCCCGTCCGGGCGGAGGGATCGCGGGTGAGATCGGCCTGTTCGAGGTCGACGAGCTGTGGCTGGCCGAGCTCGCCAAGCAGCTGCGTCCGCGCGCGATCCTTTTGAGCAACCTGTTCCGCGACCAGCTCGACCGTTACGGGGAGCTCGAGACGATCGCCGAAAGCTGGGAGCGGGTGCTCTCAGCCGGTGGCGCGCAGCTGGTCCTCAACGCCGACGACCCGCTGATCGCGGACCTCGGCCGCGATCAGGCGAGCGCCCTGTACTTCGGCATGGACGACGACACGCAGGCGCTCGCGGGGATGGCGCACGCGGCCGACACCAAGCACTGCCGCCGCTGCGGAGCTCCCTACGTGTTCGACGCGGTCTATCTCGGCCATCTCGGCCACTACCACTGTCCCAGCTGCGGCCGGTCCAGGCCCCAACCGGCCGTCACGGCCACCGACGTGCGACTGGAAGGTGTCCGCTCGGCCCGCTTCGTGCTACACACGCCCGGCGGCCAGGCCGAGGTGTCCCTCGCGCTTCCCGGCCTCTACAACGTCTACAACGCCCTCGCCGCCGCCGCGCTTGCGACCGCGCTCGAGATCCCGTTCGAGACGATCGTCGCCGGGCTCGCGAGCACGAAGGCCGCCTTCGGGCGCGCCGAGACCGTCACGCTCGCGATCCACGCTGGGGCAGGGGCGCCCGCCGAGGGCCGCGAGCTGCGAATCATGCTCGTCAAGAACCCGGCCGGCGCCAACGAGGTGCTGCGGACGCTCGCGCTCGAGCCAGGCGAGCACGACCTGCTGGGGGTTCTCAACGACCAGATCGCCGACGGGCGCGACGTGTCCTGGATCTGGGACGCCGACTTCGAGCTGCTCGCCGGACGCATACGACGGGTCACCTGCAGCGGCACGCGAGCCGCCGACCTGGCGGTCCGTCTGAAGTACGCCGGGGTCGACCCCGCCGCCATCCACGTGCAGGGCGACCTCCCCGCCGCCCTGCGGGAGGCTGCCGCGAGCCGCGCCGGGGGAGCAGCCCGCCCGCTGTATGCGCTTCCGACCTATACCGCGATGCTCGCGCTCAGGGACCTGCTCGTGGCGCGCGGGGAGGCGAGCAGCGCATGGTCCTAGCCCCACCCCGCCCAGCCCGTGAGGTGATCTGGCACGACCTCGAGTGCGGCGCCTACCGCGCCGACCTTCCCCTGTGGCGCGAGCTCGCCGCTGCGGTCCAGCCCGGCTCGCCACCGGCGTCGATCCTCGAGGTCGGCGCGGGCACGGGCCGCGTGGCGCTCGATCTCGCCCGCAGGGGCCATCGCGTGACCGCGCTCGACCTCCAGCCCGCGCTGCTCGGAGCGCTCGGCGAACGGGCCGTGGCTAGCCCCTTGGAGACGGTGTGCGCGGACGCTCGCATCTTCGCGCTGACGCGCCGCGACTACGCGGTGTGCCTCGCGCCTATGCAGACCATCCAGCTGCTCGGTGGGCCGACGGGCCGCGCAGCGTTCCTTGACAGGGCGCGCGCGCACCTGCGGCCGGGCGGACTGCTCGCCTGTGCGATCGTCACCGAGCTCGAGGTCTTCGACGCCACCGCGGAAGAGGACGGGCCGCTCTCAGAGACGGTGCGGGTCGAGGGGACGACGTACGTCAGCCGCGCCGTGCGGGTCTCCGTTGACAGGTGCAGGATCCGCATCGAGCGTGAGCGCAGCGTGCTCGCGCCCAAACACGGCGCGCAAACGGCCGACCCGCTGCGCGAGCACGACATCGTCGAGCTCGATCGTCTCACCGCTTCCGGCCTCCTGCGTGAGGGGCGCGACGCGGGCCTGTCGCCGGACGGCACCCGCTCGATTCCAGCGACCGAGGATCACGTCGGCAGCGTGGTGGTGATGCTGCGTGCCTGACTCCGCTTCAGCGGTCGAGACGTTCCCCCCGCTGCGCGTGTGTGCGCTCTACCCGGACCTCATGAACATCTACGCCGACCGCGGCAACCTGCTCGTGCTCGAGCGCCGCTGCGCCTGGCGCGGGATCGGCTTCGAGCTGTCCAGCAGCGGGCTGGGAGAGCGGCTCGACGAGCGGCCATACGACCTCTTCTACATCGGCGGCGGCCAGGATCGCGACCAGCGGCTGTGCGCTGAGGATCTGATCGAGAACAAGCGCGCCGGCCTGCACGCGGCCGCGGCGCGCGGAGCGGTCGTGCTCGGTGTGTGCGGCGGCTACCAGCTGCTCGGGCACTCCTACACGCTCGGCGAGGAGGAGATCCCGGGCGTGGGGCTGCTGGACCTGACGACCGTGCGCGAGGACGGACCCCGCCTGATCGGCAACGTCGCGATCGATGTCTCCCTCGATGACGCTGGCCCCGGCGCCGGGCGTCGGGTGCTCGCCGGGTTTGAGAACCACGGCGGACGCACCCGTCTGGCCGAGGGCCAAGAGGCGCTCGGGCGGGTCCTGAAGGGCTACGGGAACGACGGCCGCAGCGGCGCCGAGGGCGCCAGGAGCGGCAACACAATCGGCACCTACCTGCACGGGCCGCTGTTACCGAAGAACGTCTGGTTCGCAGACTGGCTGATCGCCCGCGCGCTCTCCGTGGCGCCCGAGCGGCTCGCGCCGCTCGAGGACGGACTCGAGCGCGAGGCGCACCTGAGCGCGCGCCGGGCCGCGGGCGTATAGCGCGCCCGGGCCGCGCATCCCGCAAAGTCCACAGTTGCACCGATCGGCGCGCCGCGAGGACTTCTAGGATCCGCGGCGTGGAGCTGTCCGAGTACCAGCGCCTCGCGCGCCGCACCGCCGAGTACCCGCGCGAGGCGTGGCTGGCCTATCCGGCGCTGGGTCTGGCGGGCGAGGCCGGCGAGGTGGCCGAGCACGCCAAGAAGGCGATCCGTGACGACGCGGGCGCCGTCACCGACGAGCGGCGCGCGGCGATGGCCAAGGAGCTCGGCGATGTGCTCTGGTATGTCGCCCAGCTGGCCAGCGAGCTCGGGCTCGAGCTGGAGGACATCGCGCAGGTCAACCTCGACAAGCTCCTCTCGCGCCAGCGCCGGGGGGTGCTCTCGGGCAGCGGCGACGAGCGCTGACTCAGCGGGTCTGCAGGGCGAAGCGCGCGAAGCGCTCCGCCAGACGCGCCGGGACCATCGCGCGCACGAGCACGCCCTCGGCGGTGTCCTCGCGGGTGACGTCTCCCGCCAGCTCGTGAAGCTCCGCCAGGCTGCCACCGTCGGCGTAGGGAATGAGCAGTTCGACACGACGCAGCGTGTGCAGGAGCTCGAGCTCGATGCGCTCGCCGAGCTCCTGCAGCCCCTCGCCGCTCACGCCGCTGACGAGCACCGCGTCGGGGTGGCGCAGGCGCAGTTCCTCGCGCGCCTCTGAGTCCAGCAGGTCGATCTTGTTGAGGATCAACAGGCGCGGACGCTCGCCGGCGCCGATCTCCTCCAGGGTCTGCTCGACCGAGCTCTTCATGATCGCCGCATGCGCCTCAGGCGCCGAGGCGTCGAGCACGTGGGCGAGCAGCTCGGCGCGGCGCGTCTCCTCCAGTGTGGCGGCGAACGCGTCGATCAGCTGGTGGGGCAGCTTGCTGATGAAGCCGACCGTGTCCGTGAGGAGATAGGGCCTGCCATTCAGGCGCAGCGTGCGCGTGGTCGGGTCGAGCGTGTGGAACAGGCGGTCGCGGACACCGACCTCCGAGCCTGTGAGGGCGTTCAGCAGGGTCGACTTTCCGGCATTCGTGTAGCCGACCAGCGCGATCGTCGGCAGCGCCGCCCGCTCGCGCTCGGCGCGCTGCACGGCGCGCGTGCCCTTGACGTGCTCCAGGCGGCGGCGCAGCGCAGCGATCCGGTCGCGCGCGAGGCGGCGATCTGTCTCTATCTGCGTCTCCCCCGGTCCCCTCGTGCCGATGCCTCCACCCAGCCGCTCGAGGTGGCTCCACAGGCCGCGCATCCTCGCGAGGTTGTACTCCAGCTGGGCGAGCTCGACCTGAAGCTTGCCCTCCGCGCTGCCTGCGTGGGAGGCGAAGATGTCGAGGATCACCGTCGTGCGATCGACTACCGGCAGGCCGAGCGCCTCCTCGAGGTTGCGCTCCTGGCGCGCGCTCAGCTCGTCGTCGCAGGCGATCACGTTCGCGTCGCATGCCTGCGCCGCTGCCTTCGCCTCCTGCACCTTGCCCGGTCCGAGGTAGGTGTTCGGGTGGGCCAGCTCGCGCCGCTGGACCATCTCGCCGACCACGGCCACCCCGGCCGTGCGCAGCAGCTCGCCCAGCTCGCCGAGGTCTTCGCCTTCGGGCAGCGCGGCTATGCAGAACGCGCGCTGGCGCGCGCGCTGGGACGCCGCGAGGCTGTCGCCAGCCACGCCGGCGGGCGTCGGCGTGACGGCGCTGCGACCGTTGCGGCTTCGATCCATTGGACTTCCAGTCTAGGACCTCTCACATCAACCGCCGAGGGCACCAAGCCGCTGAACCGCCTCCAGCAGTCGATCGTCGGGCGTGGTGAGCGAGATGCGGAACCAGCCCTCCCCCGCGGGACCGTAGATCGCTCCTGGGGAGAGCACCACGCCGGCCTGCTCGAGCACGTGCTCGCAGTAGGCCGCTGAGCTCTCAAAGCCGTCCGGCACCGGTGCCCAGACGTAGATCGTGCTGCGCGGCGGGCGCACATCCACGCCGATGGCATGCAGCGCGTCGCACACGAGATCGCGCCGGCGACGATAGAGCTCGTTCATCGAGGCGACCTCCGCGTCGGCGTCCGGCGAGAGCGCCGCGATGCCCGCGAGCTGGACCGCCTCGAACAGGCCCGAGTCGATGTTGGTCTTCAGCTGCCAGTAGATCTCGATCGCCTCGGCGTTTCCGAGGACCACGGCGCAGCGCCAGCCGGTCATGTTGTAGCCCTTCGACAGCGAGAAGACCTCGATGCCGACATCCTTGGCGCCCGGCGTGGCGAGGAACGACGGCGCCCGGTAGCCGTCGAAGGTGATCTCCGAATAGGCGTTGTCGTGGACGACGAGGATGTCGTGCTCGCGCGCGAACTCGACGACCCGCTCGAAGAATCCCTCCGGTACGACCGCCCCCGTCGGGTTGTTGGGGTAGTTCAGGTACATCAGCTTCGTCCTGCTCGCCACGTCCGGGTCGATTTCATCGAGGTCAGGCACGAAGCCGAGCTGGGGCTCGAGGGCCATCAGGACCGGCTCGGCTCCCGCGAGCCACGGGCCTCCCGTGTAGACCGGATATCCGGGATCGGCGGCGAGCGCGTAGTCGCCGGGGTCCAGGAACGCGAGGTTGAGGTTGAAGATGGCCTCCTTTGCGCCGATCGCCGGGATGATCTCGCGCTCGGGGTCGAGCTTCACGTCGAAGCGCCGCTCGTAGAAGTCGCGCACGGCTCCGCGGAAGTCCTCGCGTCCGCGGTTGGACGGGTAGCGGTGGGTCTCGGCCTCGGTGACGGCCTCCTGCATGGCCTGCACGATCAGCGGCGGGGTCGGCCGATCGGGGTCGCCGATGCCAAGGCTGATCACATCCACGCCCGCTTCCCGCTTGGCGGCGATCTTGCGCTCCAACTGGGCGAACGCGTACGGCGGGATGCGCTCCAGGCGCTTACTCGGTCTCATCCAGCTCCTTTTGGAAGTCGTCGCTGAGGCGACCCTCGAACACGGGTCTGGCCCAGCCTGTCAGGTTGACGTGCAGATCCTCACCCACCTCCACCTCGAGCTCGCCTCCGTCGAGCAGCACCGTGACCCGCACGCCTGCCGCGTCCCTGCCGTGCTCCTCGACGTGCGCGACCGCTGCCCCTGTCGCACCGGTGCCCGAGGACAGCGTCTCCCCCACGCCCCGCTCGAATATGCGGGCGCGTATGCGAGCGGGACCGGCCGGCGAGCTCGGCTCGAGCTCCGTGTACCAGGACACGTTGGTCCGGTTCGGGAACTGCCCGTCGCCTTCGATCGAGGGGCCGACGGCGTTCAGGTCGATCTCCGCAAGCTCAGCCTCGGAGTCGACGTGGATCGCACATTGGGGGTTGCCGATCGAGACGTGGCGAAAGCTCCATGAGCGCCCGCCCGCCACGACCACTCCGCGCCCGTCCGCTCCACCGCCGGGAAAGTCGCGCGAGCTGAGCTTCGCGCTGCCCATGTCCACCGTGCAGGTATCCGGTCCCGTGATCCGTGGGCGCAGCTCGCCCGCGACCGTGTGGATCGAGAAGCTGTCCTCTTCGGTCCAGCCGCGCCGGCGCAGATACAGGATCGCCTCGCGGGCGCCGTTGCCCGACAGCTCGGCCTCGGAGCCGTCGGGATTGAAGATGCGCAGGTCGGCCACGTTCGCCGGGTCCGTCGGCGGGGAGAGCAGCAACACGCCGTCGGCGAACACGCCGAAGTGGCCCGCGCACAGCCTGCGGATGCGCGCGGGCGTGAGCTCGAACGGGAGCTCGTCGCGCTCGAGGATCAGGTAGTCGTTGCCCAGCGCCTGCCACTTCTCGAATCGGAGCGATCCCATCAGGCGCCGGAGTCTAGGATCTCGTGCGCGACGGCGACCGCGTCGCGTCCGGTCACGTTGATCGTGCGCACGCCTGCGAGCTTGCGCATCCAGGTGAGCTGGCGCTTTGCGTAGTTGCGTGTGCGCCGCTTCATCATGTCGGAGTCGCCCAGCAGCAGCTCCCGAAAGCCGAGCGCCTTGCGCGCCGTCTCCGAGGCGCCAAGCGCGTGCGCGCGGCGCACCTCCTCGACGACTCCCGCGGCGATCATCGCCTCCACGCGCTCATCGATGGCGGCGTAGAGTGCCTCGCGCTCCATTGTCAGCCCTGCCAGCAGCGTCGGATGACGCATTTCCTTGCTCCACAGCTGTGACGGACCCTCGGGCGGCTCGAGCTCTCCGAGATCCAGGAGCTCGAGCGCGCGCACTAGACGCTGGCTGTCGTTGGGGTCGATCCCCTCAGCCGCCCAGCCGGCTCGCTGTGCGAGCACCGCGTGGAGAGCGACGGGCCCCCGCTGGGAGAGCACGCTCGTCCAGCGCTCGCGCACGCCTTCCGGGGGCGGCGGGCGCAGATCGAGGTCACCGAGCGCGGCGCGCACGTACAGGCCAGTGCCGCCCACCACGATCGGCCTGCGGCCCGCCGCCAGCAGCCCGTCGATCTCCGCGTGGGCGAGCTGCGAGTACTCACCGACGCTGAAGGTCGCGTCGCTCGGCAGGAAGGCCACCAGGCGGTGCTCCAGGAGCGCCTGCTCGGCGGCGGAGGCCACCCCCGTGAGGGTCTCCAGGCCCATGTACACCTGCAGGGCGTCCGCTGACACCGCCACCGGGTCCTCGCCGCGCGCGCGCAAGAGCTCGGCGAGCGCGACCGCCACGGCGGTCTTGCCGACGCCGGTCGGCCCCAATAGCGCGAGGATCTTCATGCCTGTAGGGTCACAGCTCGTGCAGATTCCGGGCTCCACCGTGCTGCTCACAGGCGCGACAGGCGGCCTCGGCCACGCGATCGCGCGCGCGCTGGGCGCGCGCGGCGCCGAGCTGATCCTCACGGGACGGCGTGCCGAGGTGCTCGAACCACTCGCGGCAGAGCTGGGCGCACGCGCGCTGGCGATCGATCTCAGCGACCACGCCGCGCTCGAACGGCTGATCGGCGAGGCGGGCGAGGTCGACATCCTCCTGGCCAACGCCGCGCTGCCCGCCTCGGGCCCGCTGGACTCCTTCTCGGTGGCCGAGATCGATCGGGCGCTCGAGGTCAACCTGCGCGCCCCCATCGTCCTGGCCCACGCGCTCGCCCCGGCCATGGTCAGGCGGGGACGCGGGCACCTGCTGTTCATGTCCTCGCTGTCCGGCAAGGCAGCCACGCCGGGCACCGCGCTGTACAACGCCTCCAAGTACGGGCTGCGCGGTTTTGCCTCCGCCCTGCGCGCGGACCTGCGCGACAGCGGCGTGGGCGTCTCAGCTGTCTTCCCGGGGTTCATCCGTGACGCCGGCATGTTCGCCGACATGGGCATCAAGCTTCCGCCCGGCGTCGGGACGCGCTCGCCGCAGGACGTGGCGCGCGCGGTCGTCCGCGCCATCGAGCGCAACCGCGCGGAGATCGACGTCGCCCCCCTGCCGCTTCGGGCCAGCACGATGTTCGCGGGGCTGGCCCCGGAGCTCGCGGCCAACGTGGCGCGCAGGCTCGGCTCTGACGAGATCGCCCGCAAGATGCACGCCGCCCAGCGCGAGCGGCGCTGAGCTCCTCACGCTAGACGGCTGCGCGCGCCAGCAGGCGTTCCTCGCCGGCGAGCGTCTGGCTGGTGGCCGCGAGGATCTCCACGTCCGTCAGCTCACCGGCGCAGGCGAGTCCTGCGAAGTTCACGACCTTGTTGTGGCGGGTGCGACCGCGCAGGCGGTCGGGGTCGGTGCGCGAGGGCCCTTCCACGAGCACCTCGAGCGTACGCCCGACGAACCGCTGCGCCCGCTCGCGCGCACCACGCTGGACGAGCTCCAGCAGCCGTGCCATCCGCTGCACCTTGATCGGGTGCTCCACCAGGCCGGCCGTGATCTCGGCGGCCTCGGTGCCGCGACGGGGCGAGAACATGAACGTGAAGGCGCTGTCGTAGACCACCTCCTCGACCACCTCCAGGGTCTCCTCGAAGTCCTCGTCGGTCTCCCCGGGGAAGCCGACGATGATGTCCGTGCTCAGCGACGCGTCGGGAACGTGCTCGCGGATCATCGCCACGCGGTCCATGTAGCGTGCGCGATCGTAGGTGCGGCGCATCGCCTTCAGGATGCGGCTGGAGCTCGACTGCAGCGGCAGATGGATGTGCTCGCACACGCTCGCCAGCTCCGCGTGGGCGCGGACCACGTCCTCGCGCATGTCCTTCGGGTGCGGGCTCGTGTAGCGGATCCGCTCGATGCCGTCGATCCCGTCCAGCAGCCTGAGCAGCTCAGCGAAGCTTGCGCCCTCGCGCCGGCCGGCCGCCGCGGCGACCGCCGGCGACGGCCCGGACGGTAGGTCGCGCCCGTATGAGTTCACGTTCTGCCCCAGCAGCGTGACTTCCTTCACGCCGTCGACCGCCATCGCCTCGACCTCCGCCACGAGCTCCGCCAGCGGACGGCTCACCTCTCTTCCACGCGTCGAGGGCACGATGCAGTAGGAGCACGCGCAGTTGCACCCCACGCTGATCTGCACCCAGCCCTGGAACGGCCGCTCGCGCCGCGCGGGGAGACGCCCGGTGAAACCCTCGAACTCGAAGTAGCCCTGCGCGGTGAGCGAGTCGCTGGTCAGGAACTCCGCGAGCTTGTTCACCTGGCCGGGACCAAAGGCAACATCGACGAACGGAAAGCGCTCGAACACCTCCTCCTTGACCGACTGCGCCCAGCATCCGCCGACCCCGACGACGCGCTCGGGCGATTCGCGCTTCAGGCGCCTGGCCTCGCCGAGGTGCGCGATGAAGCGGCTGTCGGCCGTCTCGCGAATCGAGCAGGTGTTGAACAGGATCAGGTCGGCCTCGCTGCGCCGATCGGCCTCCGCGTACCCGAGCGACTCGAGCATTCCCTTCATCCGCTCGGAGTCGTGCTCGTTCATCTGGCAGCCGAACGTCGTCAGGTGGTAGCGCAATTGTCTATTTGACTGCATCATGGGTTGCTGGGCGGGCCTTGCGCGTCGCCCAGAGACTAGCCCCGATCCGTAGCCGACCGCTCTCATCGCCCCGGCTCCCCGAAGATTCGCAGCGCGCCGGGCGGGATCACGTCATCGTCTGCGGTGAGGTGAACGACTCCACCACGCCGCGCGGGCGCGGGCGCCTCCTCCGCGAGGAGCCGCACCTGCGAGGGCTGGCCGTCGTGTCGGAAGAGGCCAGAGCAGGCGACTGGGAGTTTTGGCGGTCACGGGCCGTGCGAATGGGTCGCCGCCGTAGCTGCATGCGTGGCTATGCCGATGAGCGGCAGCCAGGTGTGCCGATGCCTGAGCAGCGCGGTGAGCATTGCGGGTGCCATGGGCTGCGCGAAGTAGAAGCCCTGGGCGATGTCACAGCCGAGTGCCTGGAGGCGAGCGGCCTGGTCCAGCGTCTCGACACCCTCGGCGATCATCTGTTTGCCGAGCGCCTGGCCCATCTGGATGATGGCAGCGGCGAGAGCGTCGGCGTGCGGCGTGTGGACGATGTTCGCGGTCAGCGACTGATCTATCTTGACGCTGTCGAACGGCAGATCGGCCAGATAGCTCAGCGAGCTGTAGCCCGTGCCGAAATCGTCGAGCGACAGGCCGATGCCGAGCTCCGCGAGCGATTCGAGAGCGTCCCGCCCAGCGTCGAGGTGTTCGATCAGCACACTCTCGGTGATCTCTAGTGTGAGGAAGCCCGGCGGGATGCCCTCCGCGGCGATCACGTCGCGTACGAGCCTCGCCACCTCGTCGGGCTCGACGAGTTGCCTGGTTGAGACGTTCACGGCGATACCGGCGAAGTCCGGAGCCTCTTGCCAGACAGCGGACTCGTGCGCTGCTCGGCGCATGACCTGTGCGCCGAGCTCGTGAATCAGGCCGCTTTCCTCGGCGACCGGTATGAACTCCATAGGCGGCACGGGCCCCCAGTCGGGGTGTCGCCAACGGGCGAGCGCCTCCGCGCCGACGATTTGACCGCTTTGCAGGGACACCAAGGGCTGATAGTGAACGTAGATCTGGTTCTCATCGGCGAGGGCGCTGCGGAGAGCCGCCTCGGTACGGATGCGGCCGAGGACGCTAGCGCGCATCTCTTGGTCGAATAGCTCGGCTCGACCACCCCCGGCTGCCTTGGCGCGGTACATGGCCGCATCCGCATCGCGGAGGAGCTCGGCGGCACTGGACTCGGGGGTGCTGAAAGCTACGCCTATGCTCGCGCTGCCCGAGTGCTCGGCGCCGCCGAGCACAATCGGCTCATCCAGCGCGCCTATCAGCTCATTGGCAATACGAATGGCGGACGCCTCCGAGGGCAGCTGTTCGCATAGCACCGCAAACTCGTCTCCGCCGAGGCGCGCGAGCGTGTCGCTCGGGCGGATAGCGCGCAGAAGCCGCGGGACTACCAGGCGCAACAGCTCATCGCCCGTCTCGCGGCCGAGGCTGTCGTTGACCAGCCTGAAATGGTCAAGGTCAATGAAGAGGACAGCCAGCGGTTGACGGAGCCGATCGTTCCGAGCCAGCGCGCGCTTGACGAGGTCGAGGAGCAGGGTCCGGTTCGGCAGCCCGGTCAGGCCGTCGTAAAGCGAATCGTGGCGGGTCGCCTCCTGTGCGCGTAGCGAGGCCGTCATGTCACGCGCGATGCTCGACGCGCCGACCACCCGGCGGTGCGCGTCCCAGATCGGGGAGATCGACATAGAGACGGTCACGACGGATCCGTCCTTAGACATCCGCTGAGTCTCATAGTTCTCGATCCGCTCGCCCCCCAATACGCGGCGTACGACCTCCTGCTCCGAACCTCGATGCACAGGCGGGTGGATCAGACTAATTGGCTGACCGATCGCTTCAGACGCCGCATATCCGTACATCCGCTCCGCTCCAGGACTCCAGACGGTGATCACGCCGTCGCGATCCACGCCATTCACGGCATCCCTCGAGAACTCGACCACCGACCCCAATCGCTGGTCGCCTTCGAGTAAGCGGCGGTTGAGTCTCCTCGTGAGCAGCGTTGTCGCACAGAGCGCACCCACCCCGGCCAGCAGGGAACCGGAGTCTTCGCCCGACAATCCCGGCCAAGCGGGCTCCCCCGGAGCATGAGCAAACCAAAGCGTCAGCGCATAGGTACCCCCGAGCCATCCGATCACGACGATCGTCTTGACGCCAGATAGGAACCAGGCCGCACCGGCCGCGGCAACCAGATACAGCAGGCCAAACGCGCTCGCCGAGTCTCCGCCGAAGAAGATGTAGCCCGAGAGCAATAAGGAGTTGGCCACGACGATCGGCGCCGCCCACCGGGTCTGCACCGGAACGCGCAACAGCACCGCGGCAAAAACGGTCGCGACACACGCGACGCTGATCATCCCGCCCCGGTCCACCCCGGTGATCGAAGGCGAGACGAGCCATACGACTGCCAGCCCGGCGCCCGTGAGCTGGAGGTAGGCGAGCGCACGCGTCAGCGACACCTCGTCGCTCGTCGCTGACCGCGGCAAGCTCACACCCGGGAGCAGGTTCAGGCAGGGCCTGCCTCGGCGATGGACAAAACGCCTAGCAATGCCAGCCCCCAACTCGGGGCCCCCGGCTCCTGCAGGACCCACCATCCGACCATGATCGAAGCCGCCCGGTGAACTGCGCAACCGTAATACGCCGAGATTCGTGACCGTAGAATTCCCCCAACGATTCGAGCCGCGGGGCCGTTGGCCTGAGTCGCCTTGCCTTCAGGGACGGAAACTGGCCCATCGCCGCACCCTATGCGCACCTTGGGACGAAACTCCACGGAAACGACGACCTGCCTACGCGGCGGCGACCACCGGTTCACTGGCGAGCGGCGGTGAACCGGTGTCCTGCGGCCCCGACCCGGCTGTGTCGCGGTCGATCGGCGTCACGAGGTCCTGCGGCGTGCCGAGTCCGAGCGCCGCGTAGATCTTGTCTTCGATCTCCTTCGCCATCGCGGGATTCGCGTCGAGGTGCGCCTTGGCGTTGCCGCGTCCCTGGCCGAGACGGTCGTCGCCATAGGAGAAGAACGAGCCCGACTTCGAGACGATGTTGTGCTCGAGACCCAGGTCGATGAGACAGCCCGACGTCGAGATGCCCTTGCCGAACTCGATGTCGAACTCGGCCTGGCGGAACGGGGCGGCGACCTTGTTCTTGACGACCTTCACGCGCACGCGGTTGCCGACCGCCTCGGTGCCGTCCTTGAGCGTCTCGATGCGCCTGATGTCAAGGCGCTGGGAGGCGTAGAACTTCAGCGCACGCCCACCCGGCTGGGTCTCGGGCGATCCGAACATGACGCCGACCTTTTCGCGGATCTGGTTGGTGAGGATGCAGAGCGTCTGCGTGCGGTTGAGGTTGCCCGCGAGCTTGCGCATCGCCTGGGACATCATGCGCGCCTGCGCACCGACCGTCTGGTCTCCCATCTGCCCCTCGAGCTCCACGCGCGGAGTCAGGGCGGCGACGGAGTCGATCGCCACCACGTCCACGGCGCCGGAGCGCACGAGCATGTCGGCGATCTCCAGGGCCTGCTCGCCGTAGTCGGGCTGGGAGACGAGCAGCTCGTCGATATCCACGCCGATCTGCTTCGCGTACAGAGGATCCATCGAGTGCTCGGCGTCGATGAACGCGCACACCCCGCCGAGCTTCTGCGCCTCGGCGAGCACGTGGTAGATGAGCGTCGTCTTGCCCGAGGACTCCGGACCGTAGAGCTCGACGATGCGCCCCCGGGGCACACCGCCGATCCCGAGCGCCAGGTCGAGCGAGAGCGCCCCCGTCGGGATCGCGTCGCAGCGCACCTGGGCGCCCTCGTCGCCCATGCGCATGACCGAGCCCTTGCCGAACTCGCGCTCGATCTGGGTGAGCGCACCCTGCAGGGCGGCGTCGCGCGCCTTGGCCGACTTCTCCTGATCGGTCACGGACATGGTCAAACTCCTCGGTTCGAAATGGAGCGGGCAATCTAGACGGCGCTCCGGACGGAACAGTTGTTCGCATTCATCGCCCGCGCCCGTGCGCCCCCGGCGCCCGCAAGATGCCATCCGTGGCCCGCCCGCTCTTCGTCCACGGACCCGTGCTCCGGCTCGGCCCCGCGGTAGCGAGCGACGATGCCTTCTTCGACCCATCGATCCTCACGCCGGAGATCACGTTGCCCCTCCGCCTGCTCACCCTCATCGCGGCACTTTCGTTGGCCCTCTGCGTCACGTCGCTCCTGGCGCCCCGCCAGTCGCTGGCGCGATCGCGGAGGATCACCTGCCCGGTCTCCTCCACCTCGCATTCCAGGCGCTCCGTCCGCGCCTGTGCCCACGCTGTGCCCAGGCACAAGGCCCACGGCCGCCGCGCGAGCAAGCGCCGCAACGCCCGGCACGCGGTCCCCAGGACGAGCGCAGGCACGAGGATCACGCATCCGTCGTCCACGAGCCAGGCCCCCGGGGGCTGCGAAGAAGCCACAGCACCGAGCTGCGCGCCCGCCTCCGAAGACGGCTCGGGCGGGAGCGAAACGGGCTGCGAAGCGGAAGCTCCCAACACCTGCGCCTCGAAATCCGAAGACCCAACCGTCCCGACGGAAGCGCTGTGCGAAGACGGCAGCGCTCCGGTGCGCTCGCCCAGCGGAGCCTACGCGTGCAGCGACGGCTCCGCGGCGCCCTCCACGAGCTCGTAGCTCGCGACGCTCTCGTAAGGTGGCACCGGCGGGCTCGAGCCACGAGCGGTACAGGGCGATCCTACGCGGGGTGAATCTCAGCCGCGGCGTTGCGGGCAGGGGCCGCAGGGAGGATGTGGAGCGAGCGTCCGAGCGCATGCGCGCCACGGTGATGTGGGCGCGCAAGCGTCGTCGCTGTGGCGTCCATCCGCTGCCTTCTGCGAGCGCGGCCGCGACGCGCTCCTGCAGGCGGGCGAGCTCTTCCCGGGGATCGCCGATCTCCACCGCCAGCGCACGCGGCCGCCTCGGCGGAAGCCACAGCGGAACCCCCACGGACAGCTCGCCGACGCGCTCGGTGCACGCGCCAAGCGCCAAGCCCAGCGC
This sequence comes from Solirubrobacteraceae bacterium, assembly GCA_017882445.1. Taxonomy (GTDB): domain Bacteria; phylum Actinomycetota; class Thermoleophilia; order Solirubrobacterales; family Solirubrobacteraceae; genus Palsa-744. The sequence continues at coordinate 38,506 of JADGPK010000014.1, read as the reverse complement.
ATCCATCTCCCCCACAGGCCGGCTACCCAGGAAGCACAGCGTCAGATGCAGCGACCGCGCGTCGAGCACCCGCAGCGCTCCGCGCGCACTCCTGTCTTCCCCCGTGCCCGCGCACCCGGGCAGGGCGCGCGCCCAGGCTGCCAGCTCGGCGCACACCTCCGGTGGCGGATCGACCGCCACGAACAGCCTGGCTGTGGCACCGCGCGACATTCCCGCAGGCGATGCTAGCGGTGGGTGAGCCAGATCACAGCCCGACCGCCGAGCCCGCCCAGCGGTCGCTCAGCGCTCGCCGAGAGCGCGGCGGACGAGGTGCATGGCGACCGTTGTCGCCCTGTCGCGCACGTCGGCCCTTGCGCCGGGAAGGTTGACCGAGTGCGTGAGCGGGTCTCGACCGGCGATCCCCACGCTCAGCCAGACGAGGCCCACGGGCTTATCCTCGCTGCCGCCACCCGGCCCGGCCACGCCCGTGATCCCGACGCCCACGTCCGCGCCCAGACGCAAGCGGGCTCCCTCGGCGAGCGCCTCGGCGACCTCAGCCGAGACGGCTCCGTGCCGTTCGATGAGCTCGCGTGCGACACCGGCCTGGGAGATCTTGACCTCGTTGTCATACGCCACTATCCCGCCGTTCACATAGTCGGAGGCGCCAGCCGGCTCGGTCAGCCTGCAAGCCAGCAGACCGCCGGTGCACGACTCCGCCGTGGCGATCTTCCATCCGGCCTTGCGCAGCGACGCGGCCACCTGCTCGTCGACGGTGCTGCCGTCCTCGGAGAACAGCGTGTCGGCGTGGCGCCCGCCCACCACTCGCGCAAAGGCCTCATAGACCTCCCGCGCAGCCGGCTCGTAGCGGGTCACGACCTCGACCTCGCCCCGTTTCAAGCAGGTGGTGATCTCCAGCTTGCCGAGCTCGATCCCCGCGCGCTCGGCCACCCGCAGCGTCTCTGCGATCTCCGACTCGGGGATGCCGAACAGGCGCAGCGTGCGTTGCTCATAGACCGTGGCCCCCACGAGCGCCGAGCGCAGCGCGTCGGTCTGCACGGCGGCGCCCCACATCGGCTGCAGCTCCCGCGGCGGGCCCGGGAGCACGACGACGGTCGGGCCACCGCCGGGCTCTAGCGGCGGCACGATCAGTCCGGGCGCCGTCCCCACCGGTGCGAGCACGGTCGACCCCAGGGGGATCGTCGCCTGCTTGCGGTTTCCGGCGCGCATCGCGTCCATGTCGAGATTTGGCCACCGTTTCGCCAGCGGCCGCAGGATCTCGGCGATGCGTCGCTCGAGGGCCTCGTCGAGCTCCATGGGCCGCGCTTGAAAGCGCCCCACCACCTCGGCCGTGAGGTCGTCCGCGGTCGGGCCGAGCCCGCCGCTCGTCAGGATGACGTCCATGCCGCGATCAGCCATGAACCGCAGCGCCGCGTGCATGTCCTCGGGACGGTCGCCCACGATCGTGGTGTAGGCGATGTCGACCCCCAGCTCGCGCAGGCGTTCGGCCAGCCAGGGTCCGTTGCGATCGCTCACCCTGCCGGTCAGCACCTCGGTGCCGGTCACGACGATCCCGGCGCGGGCGCTCACCGCGGGCTCACTTGCAGGTCGGCAGCTGACCGACGGGCAGGGGCTGGCGGCCGCGCGCCTTGGTGATCGAGTAGCCGATCGCCTGGCTGGAGGCCGCCACGGTGCGCGCCCTGCCGTCGATATACATCGTCACCGCATTGTTGCCGAGGTTGATCACGAAGTGCCTGGCCCGGTAGGTGGGCGTGCGTTCGCCTGGTTGCAGGGTGACTCCGGGTATCAGCCGGCGTCCACCGTCTCCGATCAGGCAGACGAAGATCACGCCGCTCGGCCTCAGCGAAAGTTCGACGATCCCCGTCGAGGCGATCGGGCTAGTGACGGCCGGCGCCGTGTGGGTGCGGTGGGCGGTGCTCGACGCCTGAGTGCGCGTCCGCGTGCTCGTGGAACCGCTCGTGCGGGGGGACGAGCCGCCCCCGCTCACCAGCAGGACTATCAGCAGGACGATCACCACGCCGATGGCGCCGACGGCCGCCATGTAGCCGGGCGAGGGCCCGGTCCCGGGGGTCCTGTTGCGGTTGCGCTGCGGTGTGGAGACGATCGGCTCGAGCATCGTGTCGCTCGGGCGCTCGTGATGCAGGCGGTACTCCTCCACGAGCGACTTGCCGTCGAGCCCGAGCGCCTGGGCGTATGTGCGCAGGAAGCTCTTGATGAACGTGGGCCCCGGCAGGAGGCTCCACTCTTCGTTCTCGAGCGCGCGAAGGTACTTCGCGCGGATCTTGGTCGTGGCCTCGATCTCGGACACGTCTATGCGCGCACGCATGCGTGCCTCGCGTAGCGTTGCTCCGATCTCGGGCATCCAGGGTGACAGGCTAGTCGCTGAGCGCGCCGGCGGACTCGCCCAACGCGGCGAGCACCCGCGGTACGTCGGCCTCCGCGATCAGCACCTGCCTCGGCTTGGACCCTTCATAGCCCGAGATGACACCGCGTCGCTCGAGCATGTCGATCATCCGCCCGGCGCGCGTGTATCCCAGTCGCAGCCGCCGCTGGAGCATCGATGTCGACGCTGTCTGCATCTCGGCCACCAGCGTTATCGCGTCTCTCAGCAGGGGATCCTCGTCGGGGTCGAACTCCTCTGCTCCCCCCTCGGGCGCCTCCGGCTCGACGTGCTCGAGCAGCTCTTCGCGCAATTCCGGCTCCCCCTGGCGGCGCCAGAGGTCGGTCAGCTTGGCGATCTGGGCCTCGTCGATGTAGGCGCCCTGGATGCGCTGCAGGCGATTGCTGCCGACCGGGCTGAAGAGCATGTCGCCCTGTCCGAGCAGCGACTCGGCTCCGTTCTGGTCGAGGATCACGCGCGAGTCGGTCTGGGAGGAGACGGCGAAGGCGATCCGCGACGGCACGTTCGCCTTGATCATCCCCGTGATCACGTCGACTCGTGGGCTCTGCGTGGCCAGCACGAGATGGATGCCCACCGCGCGGGCCTTCTGCGCCAGGCGAATGATCGAGTCCTCTACGTCGGCGGGCGCCACCATCATCAGGTCCGCGAGCTCGTCGATCACGCACAGGATGTAAGGCAGCGGCGCTTCGCCTCGCTTCGCCCGCGAGCGGTTCAGCTCGATCAGGCTGCGGGTCCGCGAGAGCGACATGATCCCGTAGCGCTGCTCCATCTCCTTGACGAGATTCTGCAGCGCGTTGGCAGCCATCCGCGGGCTCGTTATGACGGGTGTCAGCAGATGCGGGATCGACTCGTAGTGGTTGAGCTCGACCTGCTTTGGATCGACCAGCACCAGCCGCACATCGTGCGGCGTGGCGCGGAGAAGCACGCTCGAGAGCATCGCGTTGATCGCGCCCGACTTGCCGGCGCCGGTCGTGCCGGCCACGAGCAGGTGTGGCATCTTCGTGAGGTCTGCGCCGATCGCCTTGCCGGCGACGTCCTTGCCCAGCCATACCGTCAGCGGCGACCAGTCCTTCGGCGGCTCCTGGAAGACGTCGCCCAGTTTGACGATCCGTCGGTGGGCGTTGGGGACCTCCACCCCCACCGCCTGCTTGCCGGGGATCGGAGCGAGGATGCGGATGTCGGTGGCGGCCAGCGCGTAGGCGAGATCGTCCTTCAGCTGAGCCACCTTGCCCACCTTGGTCCCCGGGGCGAGTCTCAGCTCATAGCGGGTGATGTGCGGGCCGGCGACCGTGCCGATCACCTTCGCCTGCACGCCGAAGTGCCCGAGCGCCTCGACGAGGCTCACCGCGATGCGCTCCTGGCCGGCGGTGTCCGGGCGCGTCTGCTCGCTGGTCGAGCGCATCAGCAGCCTCGCCGCGTCCGGGCGCTCCCAGATGAAGTCGGGGTCGTCGGTCACGGCGCCGCGCAGCCGGCCCCGGGGGGTGAGCGCTGCAGGGTCGGCTCGGGCGACGCCGGAGATCTCCTCGGCCTCCTCTTCGACGTCCCGCGCGTGTTGCATCCCGTCGTGCTGCTCAGCGCCGCGGCGCTCGTCCGAGCCGTCTGAGTCGGTCTCCGAGTCGTCCTGGTCGCGCCAGTCGCGCGACGGCGCCTCGACATGGGTCGCGCGCACGATCAGCTCCTGTGGGCCGGGCTCCGGGGGGTGCATCGAGGCCGGAGCGTCGCGGTCGTCGTCCATGCCCTCGGGCGCACGTGGCGGTCCCCGTCTGAGACGTGCCGCAGACTCGCGCTCGCCGAGCCTGCGCAACATCTGAGTCGAGTCGATCAGGCCGCTCCCGGTCGCACGCAGCACACTCGCAAGCGAAGCCCCCGTGAGCAGGATGACGCCAGCGAGCAGGAGGAAGACGACGAGGATGTTCACGCCCACGTTCTGCACGAGACGGTGCGCCGCCTCGTAGAGGGCCTGTCCCGCGACACCCCCGTGGGCCTGCAGATGCGCGGAGGTCCAGGCTCGCGCACCGCGACCGGAGCCCGAGCTGAGGCCGAGGGTGCCCGCGGAGAGGGCGAGCGTGACGGAGGCGAACAGGCAGATCGCTCCCGCGCGAAGCGGTCGAACGGCCGGCAGGACGGGACGCAGCAGGAGGACTCCTCCGCAGATGACGAGCGCCACCGGAGCGAACACGCGGGCCCTGCCGAGCGCCCAGCCCAGGGCGACGGCGATGGCATGTCCGGCGCGTCCTCCGGGGGCGGGAGGGCCTCCAGATCCGTAGAGCACGAATCCCATGAACACCCCGCCGGCCACCAACGCGAGGCCGAGCACGTCCCGCTGGCGCTGATTGAGCACCGGCGGGCGCGGCAGGCCCCGCGGCAACAGAGAGCCGATTCCGGCGGCGCGGCTCGGCCTGCGTCGAGGTCGGGTGCGGGCGCCCGGCGCTCGCCGACGCGAGGCGGAGCTGCGTGCGCGCGCGCGTTTGCGAGTGCTGGCCATGTGAGCGCAACTTCGACGCCGGCCGCCCGGAACCTCCCCGTGGGCCTTACCATCGCTTTACACCCCGCGGTTACATAAAGATGATGAACGACTTCTCCCGCGCCCCGCGCGTCCTGGTGGTAGAGGACGACGAGGACATCGCCCAAGCGCTCCAGCGCTCGCTGCGCATGGAGGGATATGAGGTGCGCACCGCCGCCGACGGCCACGATGCACTCGAGCAGAGCCGGGAGTTCGCGCCCGATCTGGTGATCCTCGACCTCGGGCTGCCCAAGCTCGACGGTGTGGAGGTCGCCCGGGCGCTTCGCGCCGACGAGGACGTCCCGATCCTGATCCTCACGGCGCGCGACGCGCTCGAGTCGCGGGTCGAGGGTCTGGACGCGGGCGCGGACGACTACCTGGTCAAGCCGTTCGAGCGCCAGGAGCTGCTGGCGCGCATGCGGGCGCTGCTTCGCCGACGCCCCCCTCGCGGTTCGGCGCCGCTGCGCGTCGGCGACCTGTCGTTGAACGCCGACACCCACGAAGTCGTGCGCGGAGCTCGGACGATAGACCTGACCCAGCGCGAGTTCGAGCTGCTCGAGTACCTGATGCGCAACGAGCGCATCGTCATCTCGCGCCAGCGCCTGCTCGACGAGGTGTGGGGATATGACCCCTTCTCCACGACGAACACGATCGAGGTGTTCGTCTCCAACCTCCGTCGCAAGCTCGAGGCGGAGGGGGACCACCGCCTCCTGCACACGATCAGGGGAGCCGGCTACGTCCTTCGCGCGTAGCTCCCTGCGTCCCCTGCGGCGCGCCGCCTCGCGCCTGTCCGCCGACTTCGACAGGTTGCCGATCCGTGTGCGTCTTGCGAGCGTCTCGGCGCTCTTGACGTTCGTGATCCTGTGCGCCTTCGCGGTCGCGATCGGCTCGCTGACCGTGCACCGCATCCGCGCCGACTTCAACCGCCAGGTCCTCGACACCGCCAACCAACTGCCGTCCCAGCTGCGAATCAACGCCGCGCCTTTCAGGATCGAACCGCCGTTGAGCGACTTCGCGACCCGGGCCGACCACACGGTCATCAGGATCCTCACGCTGGGCGGCACGGTCGTCGCCCAGGCCCCCCCGAGCTCGCCCTCGCTCGGCCCCCCGCAGGAAGCCGCGAGCACGATCGACGGCTATCGCGTGCTCAGCCGCACCGGAGCGGTCACCCAGAACGGCGAGCCGGTCGGGCGCGTGAGGATCCAGTACGGCCGGCGGGTCTCCGACACGGAGGCGACGGTCCGGCGTGTCGAGTTCTTCCTGCTGCTCGGAGTACTCGCCGGCAGCGGGTTGGCGCTGCTCGCGGGGATGGCGCTCGCGCGCCGCGCGATGGCGCCGATCGCCACGCTCACCTCCACCGCCGCGGAGATCGCCCGCACACGCGATCCCTCCCGGGGAGTCCCCCAGTCGCTGGCCGACGACGAGGTGTCAGAGCTCGCCCGCACGCTGGAGGGCATGCTCCGCGAGCTCGACGCGGCCCGCGCGGAGACCGAGTCGATGCTTACCCGTCAGCGCCGGTTCGTGGCGGACGCCTCCCACGAGCTGCGCACGCCGCTGACCAGCGTGCTCGCCAACCTCGAGCTGCTCGCCGATGCCCTCGAGGGCGATCAGGGCGAGGCCGCCCGTTCGGCTCTGCGCTCCTCCCAGCGCATGCGCCGACTGGTCGCCGACCTGCTCCTGCTCGCGCGCACGGACGCCGCGCGCGTGGTGGCGCGCGAGCGGTGCGACCTCGCGAAGATCGTTGTCGAGGCGGCGGCCGAGCTCGGGCCGGTGAGCGACGCGCACGACATCTCTCTCGATGTGCACCCCGCGATCCTCCAGGGAGCGAGCGACGAGCTGCACCGCCTCACGATCAACCTGCTGGAGAACGCCCTGCGCCACACGCCGGCCGGCACCGAGATCCGCCTCTCCACGAGCACCACTACCGACGGGCAAGTCCAGCTGGTCGTCGAGGACGACGGCCCGGGTGTCCCGAGCGAGCTGGGACCGACGCTGTTTGAGCGCTTCGTGCGCGGCGCGGGCGGGGCACCGAAGCGGGACGGCGCGATCGGCGGATCCTTCGGCCTCGGGCTCGCGATCGTCCACGCGGTGGCCGTCTCGCACGGCGGCACCGTCACGCTCGAGCGCGCGAGGCACGGCACCGGCGCGCGCTTCGTCGTGCGCCTGCCCGCCTGCTCAGACCTCGACGACGACCGGCAGCACCATCGGCCGGCGCTTGAGACGGTCATAGACTAGCTTCGCCAGGTCGTCGTGCAGCACCTGCTGCAGCAGGTCGACCTCGCGGATCTCCTCGCTCGCGGCCCTGGTCAGCGAGCTCTCAACGGTGTCGCGGATCTCCTCGAGCAGCTCGTCGGCCTGATCGAGGAAGGGCACGCCGCGGAAGATCACCTCCGGGTCCGCGACCGAGCTGCCGTCCTGCTCGGCGATGGTGACCACGACGATGAAGATGCCGTCGGCCGACAGCATCCGCCGGTCGCGCAGGGCGACGTCGGCCATGTCGCCGATCTCGACCCCGTCGACGAAGATCATGCCCGACTGCTCGTGCTCGCCGAAGCGCGCGCCGCGAGAGTCGATGTCCAGCGGCAACCCGTTCTCGCCCTGGAAGATGTCCTCTGCAGGAACCCCCACGGCTTCGGCCAGCTGGGCGTGCAGCCGCAGCCGCTTGAAGTCGCCGTGAAAGGGCATCACGTAGCGCGGCTTGACGAGGTTCAGCATCAGCTTGACCTCCTCCGCGTAGCCGTGCCCGGAGGAGTGCACGGGGGCCTCGCGCGGGGTGATGACGTCGCAGCCTATGTGGTAGAGGCGGTCGACGGTCTCGTTGACAGCGCGCTCGTTGCCCGGTATGGGAGTGGCGGAGAACACGACGGTGTCCCCGCCCTTGAGCTGCACCTGGGGATGGTCGCGGTATGCCATCCGGCGCAGCGCCGAGAGCGGCTCGCCCTGTGACCCGGTCGAGATGATCACGACGCGCTCGTCGGGGAAGTCGTTGATCTCACGCGGTCCCACCAGCAGGCCGTCGGGGATCTCGATGTGGCCGAGGTTGCGCCCGATGCCGACGTTCTTGCGCATCGAGCGCCCCACCAGCGCGACCTTGCGATCGAGCGCGTGCGCGGCGTCGACCACCTGCTGGACACGGTGGATGTTCGAGGCGAAGCTCGTCACGACGATCCGTCCCTCGCAGCGGGAGAAGACCTCCTCCAGGTGCGGCCCGACCACCGACTCCGACGGCGAGAAGCCCTCGCGGTCGACGTTCGTGGAGTCGCCGCACAGCAGCAGCACGCCTTCGCGGCCGAGCTCCGCCAGACGCGAGACGTCGGCGGGCGCTCCGTCGACGGGGGTCTGGTCGAACTTGTAGTCGCCGGTGATCAGCACGGTGCCCAGGTCGGTCCCGATAGCCACGGCGCTGGAGTCGGGGATCGAGTGCGTCATGTGCACCAGCTCGAGCGAGAACGGGCCGAGCTCGATGCTTTCGCCCGGCTCGACGTCGTTGAGCTCGACGTCTCGCAGCTTGTGCTCGTCTAGCTTCGAGCGCGCCATCGCGATCGTCAGCGCACCGCCGTACACCCGCGCCCGCAGGCGATCGCCGAGATCGCGCAGGACCCACGGCAGCGCGCCGAGATGATCCTCGTGTCCGTGCGTTATCACGATCGCCTCGATGTCCTCGGCACGCTCGCGCAGATAGGCGAAGTCGGGCAGGACCAGGTCGATTCCGACCATCTCGGGAGTTGGGAAGCGCAGCCCGACGTCGACGACCACGATGCGTCCGTCCTGCTCGAGCACCGTCATGTTCTTGCCTATCTCTCCCAGCCCGCCGAGGGGTAGGACGCGCAGGGATGAGCTCACGCCGGGGCACCCGCCGCCAGCAGGCCGTGGCGTTCGAGCATCGCGCGCACGGCCGCGGTCTCCTCGACGGTCGCCTCCACCAGCGGCAGGCGCAGCCCGCCGACTTCGTGGCCGAGCAGGTTCAGCGCCGCCTTGGTGCAGGTCGGGTTGGAGGTGAGGAACAGCGTCTCATACACGTCGCGCAGCGACGCGTCGATCTCCGCGCGACGCTCGGGTTCGTCGACCATCGCACGCATCTCGTTTCCGACTATGTGGCTTGCGACCAGTATCCCGCCCGCTCCGCCCATGTCGAGGGTGCGCGCGAGCGTGGCGTCGTCGCCCGCATAGAGCTCGAGGCCGTCGATCGGCTGCAGCTCCGCGGCGTTCGCCTGCTTGACGCCCACGATTCCCTCGATCTGCGCAAGCTCGGCTAGCAGGTCGGGGCCCATGTTGGTCGCGGTGCGCCCGGGGATGTTGTAGAGCAGCGTCGGTTTGTCGGTGGCCGCCGCGACCGCTTCGTAGTGGCGCTTGAGTCCGAGGCGACTGGGCTTGTTGTAGTACGGCGTCACCGACAGCATCGCGTCGGCCCCCAGCTCGGTCGCCCGTTCGGTCAGGTAGACGGCCTGCCGGGTGTCGTTCGTCCCCGTGCCGGCGACGATCGTCTTGCCGGACGGACGCTCCGAGACGGCCAGCTCGATCAGCCCGAGCTGCTCCTCATCGGTCAACGTCGAGGCCTCGCCGGTCGTTCCGGCCACGACGAAGCCGTCCGAGCCGTTGGCGGCGAGGTGGCGCATGAGGGCCACGAACGACTCGTCGTTCACCTTCCCATCCGCGTCGAACGGCGTCACTATCGCCGTCAGGATGGTGCCGAGACCGCTCATCGGCTGCAGTATCTCACGCGCACCGGCAATCAGAAGAGAAGGCTCTCCAGCCCCACGACGGGAGATTCCTCGAGCGTCCCCACCCGGCGCACGGCGAGGAGCACACCGGGCATGAAGGACTCGCGGCTGATCGTGTCGTGGCGGATCGTGAGGGTCTGCCCGAGGTCGCCGAGGATCACCTCCTGGTGGGCCACGAGGCCCGGAAGGCGCACAGAATGGATCGGCGGCGGCGGTCCACCGCTCGCGGCGGCCATCAGCTCGGCCGTTCGCGCGGCGGTTCCGCTGGGAGCGTCGAGCTTGCCGTCGTGATGCAGCTCGATGATCTCGGCCTTCTCCATCAGGGCGGCGGCCTGCGCGGCGAAGCGCATCATCAGGACCGCGCCGATCGCGAAGTTGGGCGCGATCAGCACGTTCGCGCGCGGGCGGCCCTCCGCCGGTCGCGCCTCGCGGAGCGGAGCGGGGTCAAAGCCCGTGGTCCCGACGACCACGTGCACGCCCGCCCTCACGCAGGCGAGCGCATTTCCCAGTGCGGTGTCGGGCCTCGTGAAGTCCACGACCACCTGCGGCGCCAACCCGGTTGCGGCCTCCGCCAAGATGTCCTCGAGCGTGGTGCCCAGCAGGGGGTCCGCGCGGCCCACGAGCTCCATGTCCCCGGCCGCCTGCACCGCCTCACAGACCGTCTGGCCCATGCGTCCCGCCGCTCCTGCCACCGCGACCCGGATCATCGCGCCACCGCCTGGGTGGCCTGCTCGCAGACCTGCGTTCCGAGCGGCTCGATCGCCGTACGGAAGCACTCCTCGTCGGGACCGACACCGGCAACGGACAGTCGTTTGGCAGTGAACAGCTCGCCCGCGAGCTCGCGGACCTCGGCGATGTCGACCGCGTCGATTCGCTCGAGCAGCTCGTTGACGGACAGGATCGGCATCTCATTCAGCGTCGAAACCCCCAGGCGGCTCATCCGCGCGCCCGTCGACTCCAGTCCGAGCACCATGCGCCCCTTGAGATTCTCACGTGAGCGGACGAGCTCCTGCTCGCTGGCCGGGTCCTCGACACAACGCTCGAGCTCGGCCGTCACAACCGCGAGAGCCTCGGCGAGATTCTCTGGGCGCGTACCGACATACAGCCCCACCTCGCCCGTGTGCGCATAGAGGTTGGAGTAGGAGAACACCGAGTAGGCCAGCCCCCTGCGCTCGCGCACCTCCTGGAAGAGCCTGGAGGACGAGGTGCCGCCGAGGACTCCTTCAAGGACACGCAGCGCGAACCGGCGCTCGTCATCGCGCGCGAGCCCCGCTCCCCCGACGCACAAGTGGTACTGCTCGGTGTCTTTCTGGAGGAAGCCGATCCGCGGGCTGAAGTCCGGTGCACCCGGCGCGAGCAGGGGCTCGGGGACTCCCGCGAGGACGGCGGCGGATCCGTTGGCGGCCGCGCGCGCAGCCTCCACGCCACGCGCCAACGTCACGAGCTCGTCGTGATCGACCGACCCGGCCGCGGCGATCACGATGCTCTCAGGCGTGTAGCGCTCGGCGTGGAACGCTGCGAGCTGCTCGCGCGTGACCGCACCGACGACCTGCGCCGTGCCGATCACGGCCCGACCGAGCGGGTGCGCGCCGAAGATGGCTTTGCCCAGCACGTCGAAGACACGATCCTGGGGGTCGTCTTCGTACATCGCGATCTCCTCGAGCACGACCTCGCGCTCGGCCTCCAGCTCGCCGAAGCGCGGGTGCCAGATCATGTCGCTCATGACGTCGAAGGCGTGCTCGAGATGGCGGTCGAGCACGCGCGTGTAGAGCGAGGTCGCTTCCTTGTCGGTCCCGGCGTTGATCTCGGCGCCCATGGCGTCGAAGATCTGGTCGATCTCCTCCGAGCCGTAGCGCTCGGTGCCGCGGAACAGCATGTGCTCGAGCAGGTGCGAGATCCCCGCCTGGCTGGTGCGCTCGGACGTGGAGCCGGTCGCGATCCAGAACCCGAGCGCCACAGAGCGCACGCTGGGCACGCGCTCGGTGACGACTCGGACGCCGGAATCCAGCGCGGTGATGCGGTGCTCGGGGTTCAAGGCCCGACCCTGTGCGTCAATCGCGGTCACGCCCGTGGCGAGGGCGGCCCGATCCGCGCTCGCCCTCGCGACGCCGACCGCGGTCGGAGCGCTCGCGGCCGTTGCGCCCGCCGCCCTCGCGCGGTCCGCGGCTGCCTCCCGCGGCGCCGCCCGTGCCGACGCCGGCCAGCTCTTCGACCGACTTGCCCGCGATGTCGGGATCGTGAGCCAGGCGCAGGCCGATACGCCCGCGCTCACGGTCGACCTCGACCACGCGGACGTTGACCTCGTCGCCCTTGTTGAGGACGTCCTCGACGGCCTCAACGCGCTGTCCGGGTGACACGTTGGAGATGTGCAGCAGCCCGTCGGTGCCCTTGGCCAGCTCGATGAACGCCCCGAAGGTGGTCGTCTTGACGACCTTCCCCAGGTACTCGTCGCCGACCTCGACCTCCTTCATCATCATCCGCACCCGCTCCACGAGCGCGTTCCCGAGCTCGCCGTTGGCGGAGTAGATGAGCACCTGTCCGTCGTCGTTGACGTCGATCTGCGATTCGAACTCATCAGCGAGGCCGCGGATGGTTTCGCCGCCCTTGCCGATCAGCAGGCCGATCTGGGACGGGTCGATCTGGATCGTCTGGATGCGCGGCGCGAACTGGCTCAGCTGCTCGCGCGGGCTGCCGATCACGGCGGCCATCTTCCCGAGGATGAACTTGCGGGCCTCGTGGGCCTGCGTGAGCGCGTCGCGCAGGATGTCGAACGTGACGCCCGTGATCTTGATGTCCATCTGCAGCGCCGTGATGCCGCGTTCGGTGCCGGCGACCTTGAAGTCCATGTCGCCGAGGTGGTCCTCGACTCCGGCGATGTCGGTGAGGACGATGTAGTCGTCGCCCTCCTTGATCAGGCCCATGGCGATTCCGGCCACCGGCCGCTTGATCGGGACGCCGGCGTCCATCAGCGACAGGGACGACCCGCACACCGAGGCCATCGAGGACGAGCCGTTTGACTCGAGAATGTCCGAGACGACGCGGATCGAGTACGGGAAGTCCTCGATCGAGGGCACCATCGGCGCGAGGGCCCGCTCTGCGAGCGCCCCGTGGCCGATGTCACGGCGCTTGACGCCGCCCATCCGGCCCGCTTCCCCGACCGAGAACGGCGGGAAGTTGTAGTGGTGCCAGTAGTACTTTTTCGTTTCGAGGCCGAGCGTGTCGATGCGCATCTCCTCCTTCAGCGTGCCCATAGCCACGACGCTCAGCGCCTGTGTCTGCCCGCGCGTGAACAGTGCCGAACCGTGGGTGCGGGGCGTGACGCCGACCTCGATCGCGATGTCGCGGATCTCGTTCTCGGCCCGACCGTCCGGGCGCTTCTTGTGGATGGCGATGCGCTCGCGGATGATCGACTTCTCGAGCTTGTCGAACACCATCTGGACGGCTGCGCGACGCTGCTTGGCGGCCACCAGCTGCTCCGCGGAGGCACCCTCCGGCGCGGCCGGGGCGTGCTGCTCGAGGATCGCCTCCTCGGCCTCCTTGGTGGCGTCCTGGCGCTCGAGCTTGTCCTCCACCTGCGTGGCGGCGTCGAGCAGGGCCCCGTGGGAGGAGCGGATCGAGTCGAGCAGCTCGGTGTCGATCGGGATCGTCTCGAAGACTTTCTTCTTCTTGCCGACCTTCGCGGCGAGCTCGCGCTGCAGCGCGCAGAGCTTCTTGATCTCGGCGTGGGCGATGTCGAGCGCGTCGAGGATCTCCGCCTCGGGGATCTCGTTGGCGCCGGCCTCGACCATCAGGATGGCCTCCTCGGTGCCCGCGACGATCAGGTCGAGGTCGGATGATCCCTCGGCGCCGTCCGAGAGCAGGGACGGCTCGGGTGGGTTGACGACGAAGTTGCCGTCGATCTTGCCGATCCGCACGGCGCCGACGGGCGTCGGCAGCGGGATGTCGGAGATCATCAGCGCGGCGGAGGCGCCGTTCATCGCGAGGATGTCGTAGGGGTGGACCTGGTCGATCGAGAGGGGGATCGCCACCAGCTGCGTGTCATAGCGCCATTCCTTGGGGAACAGCGGACGCAGCGGGCGATCGATCATGCGCGCGGTGAGCGTGCCCTTCTCGCCCGGCCGTCCCTCGCGCTTGAAGAAGGAACCGGGGATTTTCCCGGCGGCGTACATGCGCTCCTCGACATCGACCGTCAGAGGGAGGAAGTCCACGTCGCGCACGCTGCCGGCGACGGCTGTCGCGAGGACCATCGTGTCGCCCTGACGGACGACCACTGCACCGGAGGCCTGCTTGGCCATCCTGCCGGTCTCAAACGAGATCTCGCTGCCGGCGATCTCCACGGAAACCCGCGTAACGGCATCACTACTCATATTCACTGCCTTCCTGTACCGCCCGTCGGTCGGCGGCCCGTTTCTTTTTTATTCTCCGAACGAGAAGGAGCTTAGCGGACGACGCACCTTGTGCGGGGGCGCCCGGGGAGCATCAGCGGGCGCGCTGAAACGGCGCGCGAGCGGGCCCGGCCAGCTCGCCGAGCAGGCCCTCGTACAGCTACAGCTGGTCTGTGCACACGGGGCTGAAGGCGAACGGATAGAAGACCAGGACGGTCGTGTGGCCGCGCAGATCCTGCTCGCTGAAGCTCTCTCCGTCGGCACGGGCGAGCGTGAAGCTCGGCGCGGGCGTCCCTGCGGCAAGAACCGTCAGGACTACTTGCGCAGACCGAGCTCTTTGATCAGCGCACGATAACCCTCGAGGTCGCGGCGCTGCAGGTAGGCCAGGAAGCGGCGCCGTTTGCCGACGAGCATCAGCAGCCCACGGCGCGAGTGGTGATCTTTGCCCTGCTCGCGCAGGTGCTCGGTGAGGTGGTTGATGCGCTCGGTCAGCAGCGCGATCTGGACCTTGGTGGAGCCCATGTCTGCCTCGTTCGCGCCGAACTTGGCCGCGAGCTCGCGCTTGCGCTCAGTGGTGATAGCCGCCATGGCCGGCACGGTAGCAGACAGCCGTCGGCCTCAATCGGCCGCGGCGATCCTGCGGGTGCGCTCCACATCCCTGTGCATCTGCTCGACGAGCGACTCGGGGTCCTCGAATCGCCGCTCGCCGCGCAGCCGAGCGAGGAACTCCAGACGCAGCTCGCGGCCGTACAGATCCCCGTCGAAGTCCAGTATGTAGACCTCGATCAGCTCTCCCCTGCCCGTCTCGAAGGTCGGGCGTACGCCGATGCTGACGGCCGCTGCTCGACCGTCGGCAAGGCATGCGTAGACGCCGTGGCCTGGGCATACCAGCGCCTCGGCGGGAATCAGGTTGGCCGTCGGAAAGCCGAGCTCGCGGCCGCGCTCGTCGCCGTGCAGGACCTCCCCGCGCAGCTGGAAGACGGTCCCCATCAGCCGGTTGGCCTCGGCGATCTCGCCGGCGAGCACGAGCCCGCGGATGTGGCTGGAGGAGACGATCTCCCCGTCGATTTCAAGCAGCGGGCGAACGACGGTGGCGAAGCGATCGTCGGCGAGCAGCAGCTTGGGGTCGCCCTGCGCCTTGTGACCGAAGCGGAAGTTCTCGCCGATCGCGACCTGCCTGGAACCGAGCGCTCCGACGAGCACGTCGTCGATGAACGCGGCGGCCGAGCGCTGGGCGAAAGCCGCGTCGAAGGGAATCACGATCAGCTCCTGCACGCCGAGCGACTCCACGAGCTCGGCCTTGCGCTCGAGCGTCGTCAACAGCCTCGGGGTGTGCTGGGGGGAGACAACCGATACGGGGTGGGGCTCGAAGGTGAGCACGCTGTCGGCGCCCCTGATCACCTCGCGATGACCCAGGTGCACCCCATCGAAGGTGCCCACCGCCACGCTGCGCTCCCGCGAGCGCTCCACGTCGGGCAGGCGAGTGATCTTCACGCCGGCAAGCCTATTGCTGGCGTGTCGCGACCGCCTGCTGCCCTCCTCGCGGGGCGGACTATCGCCCGGCTCCCGTGCTGATGGCGGGAGGCGCCGCCTGGCGCACCAGCTCGAGGGCGCGCTCCAGGGCGATCAGCGGAGGATCGCTCCACGGCCGGCCCCGCTGCGGGAGCGCACACGCGTCGCGCACGTCGAACGGTCCGATCGCGGTGCGCCTGAGCTCCAGGCAGTAGGCGTCTCCGAGCGCGGCGATCAGCGAGCGCACGTAGGTCCCCGAACCGCATTCGATCTCAAAGCCGGCGCGGGGATGCTCGCCGTGCTCGCGCCAGAGCTCTTCGAAGCGATACACGGTCACGATCCGCTCGGGCATCTCGAAGCTCTCGCCCCGGCGGGCCCGCCGGTAGGCGCGCTCGCCGGCTATCTTCACGGCCGAGTGCATCGGCGGCCGCTGGCGTATCTCGCCGGTGGGAAGCTCGAGCGGGTCGCCCGGCAGGCGTCCGGTCTCGGTGATCTCGCCCTCGGTGTCACCCGTGCTCGAGGTCGCGCCCAGTCGCGCGACGGTCTCGTAGCGCTTGGGCAGCTCCATCAACGTCCTCTGCGCCTTCGTCGCCCTGCCCACGAGTACGAGCAGGAGTCCGGTCGCGAACGGGTCGAGCGTGCCCGCATGCCCCGTTCGCGGCCCCCCCAGCGAGCGGCGCACGGCCGCGACCACGTCATGAGAGCTCATGCCGGGCGGCTTGTCGATCAAGAGGACGCCGTCCATCTGGCGCGCTCAGGCCTGCGGGCGGATGCGGCGCGCCACTCAGGCGAGCGTCGCGGCCGCGTGCCCGTCGGAAGAGGGATGCCGCTGTGCGTCGATGGCCCCGCGCAGGAACTCGACCAGCTCGTCGACCGCGAGCGTCGTCGAGAAGCCGGCGGCGCGGCGGTGTCCGCCGCCGCCCTGTTCGCGGGCGATGATCGACACGTCGACGTCGTCGTCGGTCGCCCGCAGCGACACTTTGTGCTGGCCCTTGCGCTCCCCGCTGCCGAGCTCGCGCACGAGCACCGCGACCTTGGTGCCCTGCAGCGCGCGAAGGTGGTCGATGATCCCCTCCGAATGGCTCTCATCGGCGCCGGCGCGTTCGACGTCATCGACGCTGAGCGCCACGATGGTGAGCTCGCCGGAGTCGAAGCGCTGGACCTGTCCAAGCGCCAGCGCGAGCAGCGCGAGCTTCGCCGCGGGCACGTCCTCGTAGAGCCGCCGGTTGACCTCCGAGACGTCGACGCCCGCTTCGATCAGCTCCGCTGCCATCACGTGCGCGCGCGGACCGGTGTTCTCGTACATGAAGCGCCCGGTGTCGGTGATCAGCCCGATGTACAGCGCCTCCGCCACGAGCGGTGTCGGGCGCACCCCGAGCCCATGCATCAGATCCCACACGATCTCGGCGGTGCACGAGGCATCCGAGACAACGTGGTCGACCGTGCCGAAGCGGGTGTTGTCGTGGTGGTGGTCGATGTTCAGCAGGTGTGCACCGTCGCGCAGCACGCTTGCGGAGTTGCGGTCGATGTTGCCGCAATCGAGGAACACCACGGTCCGATCGGCGATGTCGGCGGGAGGCCGCTGGATCAGTCCCTCCAACAGGAAGGAGCTGTACTCGTGCGGGAGCGGCAGGTCCTCGGGGGCGATGAACATCGTGGAGTCCTTGCCCAGCGCGCCCAGCAGCCCCTGCATCGCGATCAGCGAGCCGAGCGCGTCGCCGTCGGGCCGCTCGTGGGTGGCGAGGGCGAACCGCTCATCCGCGCGGATACGCTCGAGCACGAGCTCGCGTGTGGCGGCGCCGTCGCTCACGAGCGCCCGATCTCGTCGATCAAGGCATCCACGCGCAGCGCCCGATCGGTCGTCTCGTCGTAGGTGAACTCGAGCGTGGGCGTGCGCTTGAGGCGCAGCTCGCTGGCCAGGCGCCCCTGCAGGTAGCCGTGCGCGCTGCGCAGGCCCGCGAGGCTCGCCTCGCGCTCATCGGGCTCGGATTCCCTCCCGCCGCTGCCGAGAACGCTCACGTACACGCGAGCATGGCGTAGGTCTGCGCTGGTCCTCACATCGGTCACGGTTACGAATCCCACTCGAGGGTCCTTCAGATCACCTGCCACGGCATCGCCGATCACCTGACGAATCGCCTCGTCGACCCGACGCATACGTCCTGTCGTCATCCTACCCTCCAATTCCCCGCCGAGCCCCGGGTCCCTGCTGAGCGTCGCGACGCTCAATCGGCCAGCTCGCGCTCGACCTGCCGTGTCTCGTAGGTCTCGAACACGTCGCCCTCGCGGAGGTCCTGGAAGTTGGTGAGCACGATTCCGCACTCAAAGCCGGCAGCCACCTCGCGCACGTCGTCGTTGAACCGGCGCAGACTGTCGATCGTCGTGTCGAAGATGACCGTGCCCTCGCGCACCACGCGAACCCGCGCCCCGCGTGTCATCTTGCCCTCGGTGATGAACGAGCCGGCGATCGTGCCGATCCGCGAGGCGCGGAAGAGCTGGCGCACCTCGGCCTGTCCCAGCGGTATCTCGACCTCGGCGGGCTCGAGCATGCCCTGCATCGCTGCGCGCAGCTCTTCGATCGCCCTGTAGATGACCGCGTAGGAGCGGATCTCGACGCCCTCGCGGTCGGCGATCAGGCGGGCGTCGCCGACAGGCCGGACGTTGAAGGCCAGGATCACGCCCTTGGACGCCGAGGCGAGCATCACGTCGGACTCGTTGATCCCACCGACGCCGCGGTGGATGATGTTGACCTTGACCTCCTGCTGGGGCAGCTTGGCGATCTCGTCCTCGATCGCCTCCAGCGAGCCGGCGACGTCGGCCTTGACGACGAGTCCGAGCTCCTTGACGGCGCCCTCCTGGGCGAGCTTGAAGACGTCCTCGAGCGAAACCTTGCGCCCCGAGCGCCGCGCGAGGGCCTCGGTCTTCAGGCGGTTGGCGCGCTCTCCCGCCAGTTGGCGGGCTCGGCGCTCGTTCTCGACCACCCGCACGAGCTCGCCCGCCTCCGGGACGCCGTCGAAGCCGAGGACCTCCACGGGCTGGCCGGGCAGCGCGCGCTTCATCTTGTTGCCTATGAAGTCGTGCATCGCCCGCACGCGGCCGAAGTGGGCGCCGGCGACTAGCGCGTCGCTGACCCTCAGCGTGCCGCGCTGGATCAGCACGGTGATGACAGGGCCGCGCCCCGGGTCGAGCTTCGACTCGATCACGGTGCCGGAGGCATCCGCTCCTGCGTTGGCCTTCAGCTCCTCCAGGTCGGTGACCACCTGGATCGTCTCGAGCAGCGTGTCCAGACCCTCGCGGGTCTTGGCGCTGACGTCGACGAACTCGATCTCCCCGCCCCACTCCGCGGGCTGGAGGCCGTGCTGGGTCATCTCGGTGCGAACGCGCTCGGGCTGGGCGCCCTCCTTGTCGATCTTGTTGACCGCGACGATGATCGGGACTTCCGCCGCCTTGGCGTGATCGATCGCCTCCTCGGTCTGCGGCTTGACGCCGTCATCGGCGGCGACCACGATCACCGCGAGATCGGTCACACGCGCGCCGCGGGCGCGCATCGCGGTGAACGCCTCGTGACCGGGAGTGTCCAGGAAGGTGATCTCTTTGCCGGCGTGGCGCACCTGATAGGCGCCGATGTGCTGCGTGATGCCACCGGCCTCCCCGGCGACCACCTCCGTCTCGCGGATGGCGTCCAGCAGGGAGGTCTTCCCGTGATCGACGTGACCCATGATCGTGACGACCGGCGGGCGCCCGATCAGATCCTCCTCGGCGTCCTCGAACTCAGGCTCGACTTCGACGTCGTCGGCGGCGTGGACGATCTCTATCTGCTTGTCGAACTCGTCGGCGAGAACCTGGATGGCGTCGTCGGCGAGTGTCTGCGTGAGCGTCGCCATCTCGCCGAGCGACATCAGCTTCTTGATCACCTCTGGAACCGCCACGCCGAGATACTCAGCGACATCCTTGACGGTCGATCCCGAGTTGACGCGGATGAGGTCGGTCGCCTCCATCGCGGCGGTGTCGATCGGGGCGATCGTCTCATCGTAGGTTCCACGGCGACGGCGTCCCCGGCGCGGTCGCCGCTGGGGCTGGTTGGACGGGCCACCCTGCTGGCGGCGGGAGGCCTGCGAGTCGATGACCACGCGCCTGCGCCCCCCGGGCCCGATGTCGCCGGGGGTTCGCTCGCCGGTGCGCGAGTCGCGCGTGGGGCGCACGCGCTCGGCTCCGGCTGCTGCTGCGACTGCGGGTGTCTGGGCGGCCGTCCCCGCGGCGGCCGCGCTGGGCGCGGCCGAATCAGACGGCGCAAGAGCGGCTGCGTCGGCGGTGCCCGGCGCCTCGACAGGCGCGCTCGGCGCGCCTGGCGCGGGGCCGCCGTTTGCGCTCGCGGGCGTCGGCGGCGCGGCGTCGGCGAGCGCCTTCAGCGCCGCCGCCTCATCGACCGAGGACGCGGCAGCCTTGGCGTCCACGCCGGCGGCCTTCAGCTTCTCGAGCAGCTCCTTGCTCGAGAGACCGTGCTCCTTGGCGATTTCGTGTACGCGCTTCTTGCTCATCGACTGACGGATTCTACGAGCTTGGGGTCGAGCGTCACAGCCGTGCGAAGCGCGCGGGCGATCCCGCCGCGCTGCGTCGCCCGGGCCAGGCAGTCCGCGGCGGGCAGCTCGGAGTCGGTCGCGCGGCACAGATAGGCGCCGCGGCCGCCCATCCTGCTGTCGTGGTCGCACACCGCGCGGGCGCGCCGACCGTCGCCGTCGCGGGCGATCGCGATACGCACGAGCTCGAGCTTTGGGGCGATCCGCCCGCAGCCGACGCAGCGCCGACGCGGGGGAACCTGGACCGCAAGACCGGGTCGGGCGCCTATGTCGCCTGCTCCTCGGCGGCGGCCTCGAGCGGAGCCTCGCTCGCGGAGAGTTCGGCGCTCGCGCCGGACTCCGACTCCAGATCGCCCACGTTGTCGCTGGCGATGTGGGCGAGCGCCTGGTGGCCGTCCAGCCCGCAGTAGCGCGAGCCGGGAAGCGCGGCGTTCGGACAGCGCCGGCCGTTGGAGAGGACCGCCGAGCAGCGGCCCTGCACCTCCTCCTCCTCGTAGCCGTGCTCGGCCTCCTCGGCGGCGAACTCGGTCTCCGAGCGGATGTCCACGCGCCAGCCGGTCAGACGCGCCGCCAGCCTCGCGTTCTGGCCCTCGCGTCCGATCGCCAGCGAGAGCTGGTCGTCGGGAACGATCACGGTCGCCTGCTTGGCCTCGTCGTCGACGAGCACCTCGCGCACACGTGCCGGCGAGAGGGCCTTGGCGACGAACCGCGCGGGCTCGTCGTTGAAGGGGATGATGTCGATCTTCTCACCGCGCAGCTCCGAGACGACCATGCGCACGCGCGAGCCGCGCGGCCCTACGCACGCACCGACCGGGTCGACGCCGTCGGTGTGCGAGATGACCGCGATCTTGGAGCGGTAGCCGGGCTCACGGGCGACGTTGGCGATCTCCACCAGTCCGTCGGCGATCTCGGGGACCTCCAGCTCGAAGAGCTTCTTGATCAGCTCCGGATCGCGCCTGGAGACGATGATCGCGGGGCCCTTCGTCGAGGGTGAGACCTCCTTGATGACCGCCTTGATCCGCTGGGAGTGGTCGTAGCGCTCTCCCTCGACCTGCTCGGACTTGGGCAGCAGCGCCTCCACGCGTTCACGCAGCTGCACGAGCGTGTAACGCGAGTCCGACTGCTGGACGATGCCGGTGACCAGCTCGCCGACCCGGTCGCGGTACTCCTCGTACATCATGTCCCGCTCGGCCTCGCGGATGCGCTGCAGGATGACCTGCTTGGCCGTCTGCGCGGCGATCCGGCCGAAGTCGTCGGGTGTCACGTCGCGCTCGTCGATCTGATCGCGGTATTCGGCGAACTTCTTGGGGTCGATTTCCGGTTCCTCGGGTTCGCGCATCTCCCCCGTCTCGGGGTCGACCGTCGTTTCCTCGTCGATCGTCTCCACGATCAGGTGCGCCTCCAGGCGTTCGGGGATGATCAGCTCGATCACGCGAAAGTCAGCGGTCTCGCGGTCCATCTCGACGCGTGCGTACTTGGCCGAGTCGGGCTGCTTCTTATAGGCGGACAGCAGCGCGTCCTCGAGCGCGAGCATCAGCTTCTCGGGCTCGATTCCCTTCTCGCGCGCCAGCGCGTGCATGGCCTCAAGGATTTCGCGTGACATGGCTTCCTCTACTCCTCGATCAGGTTCGAACGACGAATCTCCGAGTAGGGGATCGCGATGACACCCTCGTCGGCGGCCAACGTGATCTCCTTCTCAGAGGCCCCCACCAGCTCTCCTGTGAAGTTCCGCATCGGCCTATGGCCGATCGGGAGCGGATGGCGTGCGCGCACCCGTGCGCGGCGACCGACAAAGCGGCGGAAGTGGTCCGGCTTGGTCAGCGGACGCTCGCCCCCTGGCGAGGAGACCTCGAGCGAGTAGCGCTCGCTCAGGTCGTCCAGCGCGACGGTGACCCGCTCGCACATCGCGAGCGTCACACCATCTGGGTGATCGATGAAGATGCGCAGGCAGCGACCGCCGAGCACCTCGGCGAGGAGGACCTCTATGTCGGGCTCGCTCTCGGCGAGACGCCTCTCGATTTCTGTCTGCAGCGGGGACATCAACTCACTCCTTACGCAAAAAAAAGCGGGCGGGCGCCCACTCTCGGTACTACTTCCGGCACCTTGAGCACCGGGACGAAAGCTGTCATTCGAGCATAGCATCGGCGGGGCCGGTGGTGGCTTTGTCAGGTGCGCTTCGCGTCGTGGCGAGCACGATCGCGGTAGCGCCGGTAATCGTCGCGCTCGGGCCGCAGCGAGCAGGCGAGCGCCAATGGCTTGCAGGCCTCGCGGTGGCGCCCGAGCATCTGCATGGAGCGGCCCAGGCAGAAGAGCGCGTAGTCGTTCGTCGGCGTCCTCGAGGCGACGGCCTGGAACTCCTCGGCCGCGCCTTCGTAGCGCTGTGCGTGGAACAGCGCGCGCCCGAGCGCCTCGCGGATCGAGTCCTTGTCGGGCTCCATGTCCCGCGCTTTGCTCAGCGGGACTATCGCGGCGTGGTGGTGTCCGTGATCGAGCAACTCACGTCCGCGCTGGTAGACGTCGTACACACTCTCCATCAACCCACTTTATCGGCTTGCGCGCAGGCGTTCGACCGAGTCGAGGATCGCGTGGGCGACCTGTTTCTTGGCGGCGCGCGGCACGTGGTGGTGCTCGATCTGCGAGCGATCGCCGGACGTGCTGAGGATCGTGACCTCGTTGGCCTCGACATCGAAGCCGATGTCGCGACGGGAGATGTCGTTGACGACGACGGCGTCCAAGCCCTTGCCCGTGAGCTTGCCCCGCGCGGCGTCGAGCGCCCGCTCGCCGTGCTCCGCTGCGAAGCCCACCAGCGTCTGGCCGTCCCGGCGGTGGGCGGCCAGCCCGCCGAGGACGTCCGCGGTCGGCTCGAGCACGAGCTCGAGGCGTGCACGGCCGGACTTCTTGATCTTGCCCTGCTGCGGCGAGGCGGGCGCGAAGTCGGCGACCGCGGCGACCATCAGCAGCACGTCGCAGCGCGGGAACTCATCCTCGCACGCCAGCGCCAGCTCGCCGGCGGTCACGACATCGCGGCGGGCTACTCCTGTCGGGGTCGGCAACGCGACGTTGGCCGCCAGCAGCATCACCTCGGCTCCGCGCTCGCGCGCGGCCTGCGCGAGGGCGAAGCCCATGCGCCCGGAGGAGCTGTTGCCGATGAACCTCACGCTGTCGATCGGCTCACGCGTCCCCCCCGCGGTGACGAGCACCCTCAGGCCCTTCAGCCCGTCGGGCGTCGCGGCGCCGTCGGTCCTCGTGCGCTCGGCGAGAGCCGCCTCGCAGGCGGCCAGCAGGCGCTCTGGCTCGGCAAGGCGCCCGACGCCCTCCTCGCCCCTGGAGGCGAGCCGTCCGGTCCCCGGCTCGACGACGTGCACGCCCCGCGCGATGAGCGTCTCGAGGTTTGCGACGGTCGCGGGGTGCTCATACATGTGGCTGTTCATCGCCGGCGCGAGCACCACGGGACAGGTGGCGGCGAGCGCGCAGCTGCTCAGCAGGTTGTCGGCCAGGCCGGCGGCGAGCTTGGCGATCGTGTTGGCCGAGGCTGGCGCGATCAGGTAGAGATCGGCGTTGGCCACGAGCTCCAGGTGGCTCAGCGGCTCATGCGTCGGGGGGGCCTGGTCGGGGAAGGACCCGCGCGCGGGGTCGCGCTGGAACTCGCTCACCAGCACAGGCGCGCCGCTGAGGGCAGCGAAGGAGGCCTCCCCGACGAAGCGCCGGCTGGCCGGCGTCTGCACCACGCGCACGGCGTGCCCGGCCGCCGTCGCCAGCCGCACGAGCTCGAGCGCCTTATAGGCGGCGATGCCGCCGCTGACGCCGAGCAGGATCCGGGACATGACCTTGAGGTTCTAGTGGGTGCGCGGTCCCCCCACAAGCGCTGGTTGGGCGCTTGCGGGCGACTCGCGGGCCATCCTTGGGCCCGTGCGCGTCCTAGCGGTAGTGGTACTTCAGCTTTCCCCCGGCGACCTCCTCGAGGGCGATCGTGAGGTAGTTTTTCGAGGCGGTTTCGATCATCGGGGGCGGGAACTCATCGAAGGTGCCCTCGCCGAGGTTGTGGTAGTAGCTGTTGATCTGGCGCGCACGCTTGGCTGCGACGATCACACCGGCGTAGTTGGAGTCGACCTGCTCGAGCAGACGATCGATGCGGGGGGAGATCACGTTGGGCTTGCCTTTCCTTGTTGAGCACCGAGTGTAGTCGGCCGCGCCGCGGCGCCCTCGCTCGCGGTCGTGGCCGCGGGGTCAGTCGAGGTTCTCGGCGACGATGCCCGCGAGCCGCTCTAGAGCCTCGTCGAGGCGGTCGTTGACGACCACGTGCGCGAACTCCGGCTGGGCCTCGAGCTCCTGCTCGGCGACCCGCAGTCGCCGCTCGACCTCGGTCTGATCGTCGGTGCCGCGCCCGACCAAGCGCGCGCGCAGCGCCTGCAGCGACGGCGGGGCGATGAACACCTGCACGGCCTCGGGCATCGCCGCGCGGACCTGCCGCGCGCCCTGCACCTCTATCTCGAGGACCACTGGCACGCCGGCCCGCACGCGATCCTCGAGCTCGGAGCGCAGCGTCCCGTAGCTGCGTCCGGCGTAGTCGGCGTGCTCGACGAACTCGCCGTCGGCGACCCTGCGGTCGAACTGCTCTCGCGTGAGGAAGTGGTAGTCGACCCCGTCGCGCTCCCCCGGGCGCGGCGCTCGCGTCGTGGCGGACACGGACAGCTCGAGGTTCGCCAGCCGCTCCATCAGGCCGCGGATGAGCGTTCCCTTGCCGACCCCCGAAGGACCCGTGATGACGAATACGCGTGCCACCACCGGCACCCTAGTGACGGGCTCGGTGGGACCGCCGGCCGGCTGAATCGAGGGGCCGCCTCAGTGATGCAACAGCGAGATGAGCTCGGAGCGCTGGCGCTCGGAGAGCCCGCCGATCGTCTTGCTCGGCGCGATCCGGCAGTGCGCCAGGATCTTGTTGACCTTGACGCGACCGTACTTGGGCACTGCGAGCAGCATGTCGAAGACCTTGGCGGTCTCCACGTACTCGGGCGGCTGCAGCAGCAGCGAATGGATGGAACGACGGCCGGACTTCAGGTCCCGCTTGAGCTGAGCCCGCTGGATACGGATCTGGTTGGCTCTCGCGAGGGCGTCCATCCTCTGGTTGAGAGACCGCTCGGGAGCCGTCGAGGGGTTAGAGGACGTCGTGCCGGTCGCCGTCACCATGGGCGGCGAGTCTACACACCAATGGCCGGCGATCAAGGAAAAGACGCGAATTCATCTACACCTCAACCTGAGCTTGAGGTAAATCGAGGTTGGTGGATGGTCCACAACCGTGTTTGCAGGGGTTTTTAGCTTGCGCTAATGACCGTCCCGCACGCACTGGGAGGCGCCCAGGCGACAGCCGTCGTCCGCAAAGGGCCCCAACGGCCGCCGATGCGCCTCAGAACGCTCGTCAGGGGGCTGTGCCGGCGTGCAGCGCGGCGGCGATCCGCGCTCCGGCCGCCGGGTCGAGGAAGCTCGCTGTGCCGACCGCCACGAGCGTCGCTCCGACGTCGATCAGCTCGCGGGCGTGCGCGGCGCTCTGCACTCCACCCATGCCGATGACCGGGATAGCCACGCGCGCGGCCACAGCCGCAACCTGCGCGAGCGCGACCGCGCGGACGGCGGGGCCCGAGAGGCCGCCGGTGACGCCGCCGAGCCATGGCCGGGGCGGGCGCGAGAGCGGGTTCGGCGCGAGCGCCATCGCCCGCAGCGTGTTGATCAGCGAAACCGCGTCCGCCCCCCCCTCCTGTGCGGCCCGCGCGCAGAGGGCGACGTCGGCGGTGTTCGGCGTCAGCTTCACGATCAGCGGCTTGCCCGTGCGTCCCCGCACGGCGCGAACGACCTGCTCGAGCTGGCGGGGGTCGGCGCCGATGTCCAGGCCCGTGTGCACGTTCGGACACGACACGTTCAGCTCGATCGCTGAGATCTCAGGGCGCTCGTCGCAGGCTTCGAGCAGTCGCGAGATCTCCTCGGCGTTGGAGCCCATCACGTTGGTTATCAGCGGAACGGCCTGCGAGTCGCCCGCGCCGGACGGGTCGGTGCTCATGTCCGCCAGCAGAGGAAGATCCTCGAGCAGGTAGTCGCCGAGCCCCTTGTTCGGCAGGCCGATCGAGTTGATCAGCCCCGCGGGAGCCTCCCACAGGCGTGGCGGCGGATTCCCGGCGCGCGGCTCGAGGGTGATCGTCTTTGACACGTAGGCGGCGAACGGGAACGCTCCGCGCAGGCCCTCGCCGAAGACCCTGAACGCGGCGATCGCGTCGAAGGTGCCCGAGCCGTTGATGATCGGGTGCGCGAGCTCCAGGCCGCAGAAGCGGATGCTCATACGGGTTGGCCGACCTCTGACAGGCCTGCGTGCTCGTCGATGCGCTCCAGCTCGCCTGCATCGAACACAGGGCCGTCCAGGCACACCCGCAGGTAGCCGCCACCGCGCCGGGGAACGGCGCACCCGAAGCACGCTCCGAATCCGCAGGCCATCCCAGCCTCCAGCGCCAGCTGGGCGGGCGTGCCTGTTCGTGCGCAGAGCGCCCGCACACCCTCGAGCATGCCGGCTGGTCCGCACGCATAGACGACCGCACAGGGGTCGCGCTCGATCTCCGACGCCAGCAGCTCGGTGACCAGGCCGCGGTGGCCGACCGAGCCGTCGTCGGTCGCCACGCGAGCGCTGTCGAGCAGTGTGGCTCCCTGCGCGTGCGCGCGATCGCGAAAGCCGAGCAGCACCGTGACCGGCGCTGCAATCGCGTCCTGGAGGATCGCGAGCGGTGCGATCCCAACGCCGCCGCCGACGAGGATCGCCCGGAGATCCTCAGGCGGAGCGGTAAAGCCGCGCCCGAGCGGTCCGAGCGCCCAAAGCCGGTCTCCCGCCTCAAGCTCGCAGAGCCGCTTGGTGCCGGGCCCGACGTCCTCGAGCAGGAAGTGGGCCTCGCCCCCGCTGTGGCGGGCGATCGAGAACGCGCGTGGAAGGTACGGTCGCTGTTCACGTCCTCCACCCCAGTGCTCGGCGGCTGCCAGCATCGCGAACTGTCCCGCTCGCGGCTTGGGACCATGCGGGTCGGCGACGCGAAGGACACGGTAGGCGCCGAGCTCGTCCGTGGAGGTGACCCTCAGCAGGCGGCGGCCGAAGGGTGCCTGGCTCACGCTACCCCGGCCCCGTCGGGACTGGCAGAGGTCTCCTGGGCGCGCATGCGAGCACGGCCGCCGTGGAGCTCCTGCAGGCAGAGCACCTCGGGCTCTCCGTCCCTGCGCGCGCGGGCGATCGCGCGCGCGGCCGAGATGCCCGCCGCGAGCGTGGTCAGACAGGGAATCCCGTGCGCGAGGGCCGCGCGGCGGATCTCCCACCCGTCGGTGCGCGCCCCCACACCGGTGGGAGTGTTCACGACGAGGTCCACGTCGCCCCGCTCGATCCAGTCCACGACGTGCGGAGATCCCTCGCCGAGCTTGTTCAGGCGCTCGACCGGCACGCCCTTGCGGGCGATCGCCTCGGCGGTGCCGCGCGTGGCGACGATCCTGAAGCCGTTGTCGTGCAGGATCTGCGCGACCGCGAACGCGCTCTCCTTGTCGGAGTCGGTGACCGTGATGAACGCAGTGCCCTCGGTGGGCAGTGGCACACCGGCGGCGGCCTGGGCCTTGGCGAACGCCGTGGGGAAGTCACGCGCGATGCCCATGACCTCGCCCGTCGAGCGCATCTCAGGCCCTAGCACGGCGTCCGAGCCCTCAAAGCGGTCGAATGGCAGCACGGCCTCCTTGACAGAGACGTGATCGCCGAAGCCCATTCCCTGCCTGTCCTGTGGAAGGTCCATGGCGGCGATGCGCTCGCCGAGCATGATCCGACAGGCCAGCTTGGCGAGCGGCACACCGACGGCCTTGGAGACGAAGGGGACCGTGCGCGACGCGCGCGGGTTGGCCTCGATCACGTACAGCTCGCCAGCGTGCACGGCGTACTGCACGTTGAGCAGCCCCACCACACCGACCCCGAGGGCGATCGCGCTGGTGGCGGCCCGTATCTGCCCGAGCATCTCCTCGTCGAGCGAGTGCGGCGGAAGCACGCAGGCGCTGTCGCCGGAGTGCACCCCGGCCTCCTCGACGTGCTGCATGATCCCGCCGATCCAGACATCCGAGCCGTCGCAGAGCGCGTCGACGTCGACCTCCACGGCGTCCTCGAGGAACCTGTCGAGATAGATGTCCCCGCCCTCCCCCGCCTCGCGGCGCAGGTAGTCGGTCAGGCCGTCGCGTGAGTAGACGATCTCCATGGCCCTGCCACCGAGCACGTAGGAGGGACGCACGAGCAGCGGGAAGCCGACCTCCTGCGCACACTCGAGCGCCTGCTCGACCGAACGGGCGGTCGCATACGGAGGCGCCTTGTAGCCGAGGCGCTCCAGCAGCGCTCCGAAGCGGCCGCGATCCTCCGCGAGATCGATGGCCTCGACGCTCGTGCCCAGCAGCGGCACGCCCGCCTGTGACAGCGCCGCGGCGAGCTTCAGCGGCGTCTGTCCGCCGAACTGCACGATCACCCCCGCGAGCTTGCCGGGAGCTCGGCGTCCAACCTCGCCGCTTTGGGCGGCGCTCGCGTCGTCCGGCTGGCTCTCGACGTCGACCACGGCGAGCACGTCCTCGAGCGTTAGCGGCTCGAAGTACAGGCGATCGGAGGTGTCGTAGTCGGTCGACACCGTCTCGGGGTTGCAGTTGATCATGACCGCGTCGCGCCCGGACTCGCGCACCGTCATGGCCGCGTGCACGCAGCAGTAGTCGAACTCGATCCCCTGGCCGATCCGGTTCGGCCCGGAGCCGAGGATCACGACCGACTCGCGCTCGCTGCGCCGCACCTCGTGAGCCCCCGTTCGCTCCCAGCCCGAGTAGTAGTAGGGCGTGCGGGCGGGGAACTCCGCTGCGCATGTGTCAACCGACCTGAAGGAGCGCTCGCCCGCGAACGGCGCCCCGGGGTCCAGCGCCAGCGCGCGAAGCTCGCGCAGGAACCAGGGGTCGATGCGCGTGCGCTCGTGCACCGCCTCGACTCCCACGCCGCGCCCCAGGAGCTCGAGCACCGTCTCGAAGCGATCCGGTCCGGGCACGAGCAGATCCTCGAGCAGCTCGTCCTCAGAGGCCCCGTCCAGGCACGGCGACTTGTCGAGCTCGCGCGAACGCAGAGCCTTGGCGAAGGCCTGCTGGAAGGTGCGCCCGATCGCCATCGCCTCGCCCACCGACTTCATGTGCGTGGAGAGCGTGGGGTCGGTCCCGGGGAACTTCTCGAAGGCGAATCGCGGCCACTTCACGACTACGTAGTCGATCGTCGGCTCGAAGCAGGCCGGCGTGACGCCCGTGATGTCGTTGTCGATCTCATCCAGGCGGTAGCCGACCGCCAGCCGCGCGGCGATCTTGGCGATCGGGAAGCCCGTGGCCTTGGACGCGAGCGCCGACGAGCGCGACACGCGCGGGTTCATCTCGATGACCAGGATCTCCTCGGTCTCGGAGTTGACGGCGAACTGGACGTTGGAGCCGCCCGTCTCGACCCCGACCGCGCGGATCACCGCGATCGCCTGGTCGCGCAGCTGCTGATAGAGGTGGTCCGTCAGCGTCTGCTGAGGCGCCACGGTCACCGAGTCGCCCGTATGCACACCCATCGGGTCGACGTTCTCGATCGAGCAGACGATCACGACGTTGTCGGCGCGGTCGCGCATCACCTCGAGCTCGAACTCGCCCCATCCGATCACCGACTCGTCGAGCAGGACCTGCCCGATCGGCGACGCCTCGAGCCCCTGCGCGACGATCCGCTCGAAGTCCTCGGCGCTGCGCGCGATCCCGCCGCCACGCCCGCCGAGCGTGAAGGCCGGGCGCACGATGCACGGCAGACCGAGCTGCTCGAGCGCGCCCTCGGCCTCGGCGCGGCTCGTGGCGATCACGCTCCGCGGCATCCGCAGCCCCGCCCGCGCCATGGCCTCCCTGAACAGGTCGCGGTCCTCGGCGCAGGCGATCGCCTCGTAGTTGGCTCCGATCAGCTCCACGCCAAAGCGCTCGAGCGTGCCGTCGTCGTGCAGCGCCTTGGCCAGGTTCAGCGCGGTCTGCCCGCCGAGCGTCGCCAGCAGCGCGTCGGGGCGCTCACGTGCGATCACCTGGGTTACAGGCCCAACGCCGAGGGGCTCGATGTAGGTCGCGTCGGCGAACTCCGGGTCGGTCATGATCGTCGCGGGGTTGGAATTGACGAGCACGACTTCATAGCCCTCCTCGCGCAGCACCTTGCAGGCCTGCACGCCGGAGTAGTCGAACTCGGCCGCCTGTCCGATGACGATCGGACCCGAACCGAGGATGAGGATCTTCTGGATGTCGCTACGCCGCGGCAATGCGCTCCAGGAAGCGGTCGAACAGGTAGAGGCTGTCGTGCGGACCGGGTCCGGCCTCGGGGTGGTACTGGACGGTTCCGCCGGGGACGTCGAGCAGCTCGAGGCCCTCGACGGTGCGGTCATACAGGTTCACATGGGAGAGCGCGGCGGCGCCGAAGTCGGTTTCCCAGCGCACGGGCTCATCGGCCGCGATCGTGCGCTCGCCGCCGGGCCCGAGCGCGGCGAAGCCGTGATTCTGGGAGGTGATCTCCACGCGGCCGGTCTGCAGGTCACGGACGGGGTGGTTGGCGCCGCGGTGGCCGAAGGGCAGCTTGAAGGTCTCCAGGCCGACGGCGCGGCACAGCAGCTGATGGCCGAGGCATATCCCCCACACCGGCTTGCGTCCGACGATCGCCCTGACCGTCTCGACGATGTGGGAGAGCGCGGCCGGGTCACCGGGGCCGTTGGCGAGGAACACCGCGTCGGGGTCCTCGGCGAGCAGCTGCTCGGCGCTGCTCGCACACGGGTGCAGCGACACGCGGGCTCCACGCGCGACGAGCTCGCGCACCATCGAGGCCTTGATCCCGGTGTCGATGACGGCGATCTGCGGGCCATCGCCGCTGCCGTGGCGGCTGACCTCGCTGGGGCTGACGAGCGCCGCGAGATCCTGGCCGGCCATCGGCGGCTCGGCCTCGATCAGCTCGCGCGCCTGCGCCTGCGCGACCGAGACCGGGAAAACACCGCCGCGCATCGCGCCCGCCTCGCGGATGTGCATGACCAGGGCGCGGGTGTCGACGCCGCTTATCGCCCGCACGCCGCAGTCGCTGAGCCAGTCCAGCCAGCCGCGCTCGGCGGTGGGGGCATCGTCGCGGTTGCAGGCCTCGCGCATGATCGCTCCACGCGCCCACACCCGCCCTGACTCCATCGACCGGGCGCTTGCGCCGTAGTTGCCGATGTGGGGATAGGTGAAGGTGATCAGCTGGCCCGCGAAGGAAGGGTCGGTCATCGACTCCTGGTAGCCGGACATCCCCGTCGTGAACACCACCTCGCCGACCGCGTGTCCCTCGGCGCCGCAGACCTCGCCGTCGAAGCGGGTCCCGTCCTCCAGCAGCACGTAGCCGGTCGCGTGCGCCATCGTCAGACGATCAGCTTCTGGACGGCCTTGAACTCGGGCGTGCCGGCCCGCTCGAGCAACTCGAACAGAGCCGCCTCCACCGTGCTCACGACCGCTCCGGCGCGCTCCATGCGCTCCAGCGCGCGCTCGTAGTCGACCTCGTGGCGCGAGCCGACCGCGTCGGCCGGGACGTGCACCTCGACGCCCGCGTCGAGCAGATCGTGGACGGTCTGGCTGACACAGACGTGCGCCTCGATGCCGCACACGATCGCCTGATCGCGTCCCTTCAGGGCGAACCCGTCGGCGCGCGCCGCCGAGAACACCGTCTTCTCGATCCGCGGCTCATCCAGCAGTCCGACCTCCGGGGCGGTGCTGCCGAGGCCTCTCGGATACTGCTCGCTCACGAGCGCCGGGACCTCGAGGATGCGTGCAGCCTGCACGAGCTTCGCACAGGCGCCCGCGACCGTGTCGAAGCAGGCGTAGGAGCGAAAGCCCTCCTGGACGTCGACCACGACCAGGGCGGCGCGATCCCGCGAGAGCAGGCCCATCAGAGCTCCACCGTCGCCAGAGCGCGGTCACGATGGGCGACAGCGCCGGCGGCGACCGTCAGCAGCACGCGGCCCTGCAGGCGCCTGCCGGCGAAGCAGCAGTTCTCAGAGCGGCTCTGCCAGCCGTGCTCGCCGACGATCCACTCGGCGTCCAGGTCCAGGAGAACGATGTTGGCCGGCTCGCCGAGCGCCAACAGCGGCGCCGGGAGGTCGAACAGCGCGGCGCCGGCGGTCATCCGCTCCACCAGCAGGCCGAGCTCGAGGATCCCCGGTAGCACGAGGCCGCTGTAGAGCGCCGCGAAGGCGGTCTCCAGCCCGGTCGTCCCCATCGGCGCCTGCTCGAACGGCACCTCCTTCTCGTCGCGCGCGTGCGGGGCATGGTCGGTCGCCACGCAATCGATCGTGCCTGCGCGCAGCGCCCCGATCAGCGCGTGGCGGTCAGTCTCGGTGGTGAGCGGCGGGTGCATCTTCATGCGCGTGTCCATCCCCCGCACGTCGGACTCGGTGAGCATCAGGTGGTGAGGCGAGACCTCTGCGCTGACACGCCAGCCGCGCGCCTTGGCGTCGGCGACCGCATCGACGGACGCGGCGCAGCTGAGGTGCTGGAAATGCACGCGTGCGTCCTCATAGCCGGCCAGCGCGGCGTCACGGGCGACCATCGTCGACTCGGCGACCGTGGGGATGCCTGCGATCCCGAGCGCTGCGCTGACCGCGCCCTCGTTCATCGCGCCGCCGCGTGAGAGCGTTCGGTCCTCCTCGTGCAGCGCGAGGACCCCGCCGCACAGCCGCTGGTACTGCAGCGCCTTGCGCAGCATCCCGGCGCTCTGCACCGGCACGCCGTCGTCGGTGAATCCCAGGGCGCCCTCCTGACGGAGCTCGGCCATCTCGGTGAGCTGCTCGCCCTGAAGGCCGCGCGTGATCGCCGGCAGGAAGCCCACCGGAACCCTCGCCTCCCGCGCGGCGGCGTCGCGCAGCGAGCGGAGCAGCGGCGCGGAATCGAGCACGGGATCGGTGTTCGGCATCGCGATCACCGCCCCGAAGCCGCCGGCCGCGGCGGCTCGCGTGCCGGTCGCGAGGTCCTCCTTGTGCTCCTGCCCGGGCGTGCGCAGGTGGACATGGGGGTCGAAGAAGGCGGGTGTCAGCGTGAGGCGGCCGTGGCCCTCGACGAGCTCCTGCTCTCCAGTCTCGACCGTTCCCGGCTCACCGAGCTCGGCGATGCGTCCGCCGCTGACCCGCACATCCAGACGCGCATCCGCCCCCGCGCGAGGATCGAGCACGCGGACGTCGCGGAGCAGCAACTCCGCCGGGCGCTGCGCTGCGCTCACGAGCGGGTCGACGGACCTCATGCCAGCGGACCCCCGCCGGCCGCCGCCACGCCGGCTACCGGCGCGCGATCGGACACCGCACGGGGCTCCCGGGCCCCTGCAAGCAGCTCGTAGAGGACGGCCATGCGCACCACGACGCCGGCCTCGACCTGGGCGGTGATCACCGCCTGGGGTGAGTCCACGACCTCCCCGGAAACCTCCACGCCGCGGTTGACGGGGCCGGGGTGCATCAGGACCTGGCGCGCCGTCAGGCGACGCGCGTTGATCTGGTACCACGTGGCGTACTCGCGCATCGAGGGCACCCAGGTCTCGCTCATCCGCTCGTGCTGCATGCGCAACGCGTAGACGATGTCGGCCGAGGCGAGCTCGTCGAGCGTGTAGCGCACCTCGCATCCGAGCTGCTCGATTCCGCGCGGGATCAGCGTCGGCGGGCCGGCGATCGTGACGTGCGCGCCCATCCGCTGGAAGGCGAGCACGTTCGAGCGCGCGACGCGGGAGTGGGCGACGTCGCCGACTATCCAGATCGTGGCTCCGTCGAGCCGACCGAAGCGCCGGTGCAGCGTGTACACGTCGAGCAGCGCCTGGGTGGGATGCTCGTGCTTGCCGTCGCCGGCGTTCACGATCGCGGCGTCGCACCATTTCGAGACGAGCGCGGAGGCCCCGGCCCAGGGAGTGCGCAGCACGATCGCGTCGGGCTTGTGTGCGCTGAGCGTGAGAACGGTGTCCTTCAGGGACTCGCCCTTCTCGACGCTCGAGCCGCTGGCGGCGAAGTTCACGACGTCGGCCGACAGGCGCTTGGCGGCAAGCTCGAACGAGCTGCGGGTGCGCGTTGAGGCCTCATAGAACAGGTTCAGCACCATGCGTCCGCGCAGCGCGGGCACCTTCTTGATCTCACGGTCTGCGACCTCGGCGAAGCGCTCCGCCTGCGCGATGATCCGTTCGATCGCGGCACGGTCGAGATCCTCGATCGAGAGCAGGTGCTTCACGCGGGGCTCTCCAGCGCAGCGGGGGCTGCGATTGCGACCTCATCGACGCCGTCGAGCTCGCGCAGTCGAACGTGCACGTGCTCGGCCCGGGCGGTCGGCAGGTTCTTGCCCACGTAGTCGGGACGGATCGGGATCTCGCGGTGACCGCGGTCGGCGAGCACCGCCAGCTGCACTCGCTCGGGCCGGCCGTAGGCGAACAGCGCCTCGATCGCGGCGCGAACGGTGCGCCCGGTGAAGAGGACGTCGTCCACGATCACGACCGTCAGCCCGGTCACGTCGAAGTCGATGTGCGAGGCGTGCACCACCGGAGCGTCCGGCCGGGTGGAGACATCGTCGCGGTAGAAGCCGATGTCGAGATCGCCGAGCGGGACCTCCGTGTCGAGCAGATCCTCCAGCAGCCCGTGCAGTCGCTGCGCGAGGAAGGCGCCCCGACGGTGGATCCCGACCAGAGCCGGCACACGCTCGCGGGGGTTGCGCTCGAGGATCTCGTGCGCGATGCGCGTCAGCGCCCGGCCGATCTCCTCCTCGTGGAGGACCACTTTCTCGCTGCTTCCCATCATTTCCTTCCTGGCCTCGCGGGACCGGGTTAAAGGAGCAGCACCAAATGTATCAGGGGGACGCGACGGGCTCGCGCGGCGCCGGGAGCGTCTCCCCCGTCTCGCGCTCGCGCGCCTGACGCTCTGACCAGCGCACGAGCGTCGCGCCGCCGCGCTCCGGGAAGGGCACCTCGATCGTGTCGAAGTCACGGGGCGCCTCGGTGGCGGCGAACACCGCCCGGGCCTGCTCGCGGAGCTCGCCGCCGGGATAGCGGCTCGAGACGTGCGTGAGCGCGAGCAGACGCACGGCGGCGTCGCGTGCCAGTTCGGCGGCCTGGCGCGCGGTGCTGTGAAGCGTCTGCTGTGCGCGCTCTGACTCCTCCTCGGCGAACGTCGCCTCGTGCACGAGCACGTCGGCTTCGTGCGCGGCCAGAGCCAGCGCGTCGCACGGAATCGTGTCACCGGAGATCACGACCTTGCGTCCCTCGCGGGTCGGTCCCATCACCTGCTCGGGCTTGACCCCCGCCACCGTCTCTCCGCGCTGCAGGCGGCCGAAGTCCGGTCCGGGCCTCACGCCCAGCTCCTCGGCCAGGCGCGCGTCCAGGTGACCGGGCCGCGGCTCCTCCACGAGCGCGTAGCCGAACGAGCTCGCGCCCTTGTGACGCACGGGAACCGCTGCGATCAGATAACCGTCGCGGGCCACCGTCTGCGCGGGCTCGAGCTCGACCACGCTCAGCTCGTAGGGCAGGCGGCCGTACACGACGCGCATCACGCCCATCAGCTCGCTCAACCCGGCCGGCCCGTACACCGTCAGCGGCTCGGTGCGCTCGCGCAGGCCGAAGGACTTCAGCATCCCCGGCAGCCCGAGCCAGTGATCGGCATGGAAGTGGGTGATGAACACGGTGTCGAGGTCCACGAGCCCGACCGAGCGCAGCAGCTGGCGCTGGGTGCCTTCGCCGCAGTCGAACAGCAGCCGGTCGCCGCCGCGGCGGACCAGCACGGCGGGCAACCCGCGGCGCGCGCTCGGAACCGACCCGGCGGTGCCGAGGAAGAACAGCGACAGATCCATGCTCGCAACGGTAGCGACGGAGCGCCCGACGCGGCAGGTCGGCTGCTCAGCGGGGCGCTAAGCTCCGAGCCCGGGGATGTCGTCCGTGCGGCGTCGTCTGCGCCCGTAGCTCAGTGGATAGAGCGCTCGCCTCCGGAGCGAGAGGTCGCGTGTTCGAATCACGCCGGGCGCACTGGAGAAAGCCCTGCTAATGCGGGGTTTTCTCATTCAGGCGGCTTCGCTGGCGGAGTGCTCGGCGGTCGTGTTTTCCTCTCGTCTGCCACCGACTGCCACTATCCCGCCCTCCACGAGGGCCTGCAGCTGCGCCTTCTCACCGTCGCCGCGGCGCATCGACTGGCGGTAGACGCGGAGCGCCAACGCCGGGTCCGTGTGCCCCATCTCGTCCATGACGACGCCGGGGTCCTCGCCGAGCGCGTACAGCAGGGAGGCGAACGTGCGCCTCAGCGAGTGCGGTGTGAGCTTCGGCAGCGGCGGCAGGCCCCCCGCCTCGAGCTGCTTGTTCGCGCGGCCCACCGCACCCGTGCCGGCCTTCTCCTCGCCGTCCACGATCGTCGCCGGACGGCCGAGTACCCGTGATCGGAAGTTGTCCGGGCTCAGCCGGCCACCCTCCGACGTGGCGAACACGTAGGCGCTCTGCGGCGCGTCCTGGTGGCGCCCACGGACCGCAAGCAGCTCGTCCCGCAGGGCACCCCGGATCTTCACCCGACGCCGTCCAGCGTCCGTCTTGGACTCCCCGACGCGCAGCCATCCCCCGGCGAGGTCGACATCGCGCCAGCGCAGCGCGCACATCTCCCCGATGCGAAGGCCCGCGAACGTGAGCGTTGCGATCATCGCCCGGCGCTCGACGTGCTGACGGTTGGAGGGTGCCGTCCCGTCCAGCTCGCCCGCCGCGTTCAGTAGCGCGACGATCTGCCCCGCAGCGTCCAGATAGGACCGCGTAGGCGCCCGTTCGCGGACCCTGCGGCCCTTCCCCTTCGCCGGGTTGCGTCCGATCAGCTCGCGCTCCACAGCACGCTCCAGAATCGCCCCCAGCAGCGTCACGGTCATGTTGATCGACCTGGCCGACAGCGGGTCATCTTCCGCGAGCTTCGCGGCGATATAGCGCTCCACCGTGTCGAACGTGATCGCGTCGAGCCGCAGCTCGTTGAAGTACTTCGCCAGGTGGACCGTCAGCCGCCACCAGTAGTCCGCCTGCGTGCTCGGGGCCAGCTGGTCTTTGGTGAGCGCCCACCACTCCATCGCGAACACACCGAACGTCGGGACGGGCGTGGGCTCCGGTGGCGCCTCGACCGCCGCCGGCTTCCACCTGCCGCGCTGCACGTCCGCGATGACGTGCGACAGCTCACGCTCCGCGTCCTCGGCGCTCACTGGCCCGAGCGACACGTGCCGACGCTTGCCGTAGGCGACGAACCGCAGCGCCCTGTACGTGCGTCCGTCGCGCCCCTGGTGCTCGATCACGCTGCCTGTCGTTGGACGCGCCATCACGCATCGCCTCCGATCAGGGCCAAGCGGGACCGCCCAAGCGATTGGGCAAGCATCGGGCACAGCGCGGCGAGAGCCGGGCGCGCCGGGTCCTCCAGCGGCAGGTAAGGGAGGCGCTCGCTGAGCATGTCGAACACGTCGTTGAGCAACGCCTCGCCGGTGTTGTGATCGGCCGTGCACGATGTCGGGACTAGGGTCAGCCGCGCCATCATGCATCGCCTCCCTTCGCTGGACGATTGAAGATGTACCAAGCTCGCTCCTCTTCGATCAGTCGCTCCAGAGTCAGCGGCCACTCCGTAAACGGGATCAGCCGGTCGTAACTTTGGGCTATGGCCTCCAACTCTCCACAGCGCGGGCATATGTAGATCGGAGCCCCACCGTCTCGCGTCGTGCGACTGAGGGCGGCGTCCCTGAACTCCACGCCCAGTGAGCTTTCGCCCGGTGCCGGCGGCTCGCCGAACAGCTCCTCCCACCGTTCATCGAACAGCCGGTCGAACTCCGGATCGGGTTCGCGCGGCTCTTCGACCTCCATAAAGCGCGAGGCGCATCGCGGACACCGCGGGGTTGGCCCGGCCATCACGCATCGCCTCCCGCGAGCTCGAGCGATCCCGCGTCCTGCGCGGTCAGCGTGACGCCTTCGCGCTGAGCGTAAGCCTCCAGGCCGCGCTTGATCGTCGCGAACGTCTTAGAGGATGACAACGAGCAAGCAGCACGACGACGTTTCACCGCCGATGTTTATTCCGAGCAAATGAGATCTGCTAGGCAGCAGCAGAGAATCGTTGAGGATGGCCTTTCACCCAACGAAGCTTTTGCTGAGATTGATGCGCAAGCCAAGAAAAAATAGCGAGTTCTGTGGGAGCTATCCTCACTGTTTGCTTCCGCCAGCACCAAATCGTCGCTTCTGTGCAGATCACCAAGAGATTCTTGACGGCATAAAGGGTCGCGTCCCAGGAGCCGGGGG
The DNA here is from genome assembly GCA_017882445.1 of Solirubrobacteraceae bacterium. Classification (GTDB taxonomy): domain Bacteria; phylum Actinomycetota; class Thermoleophilia; order Solirubrobacterales; family Solirubrobacteraceae; genus Palsa-744. Next base: position 76 of record JADGPK010000014.1, on the reverse strand, counting down.
ATTTGAAGGTGCGGGCGTAGCCTCCGCTTTGTCCTGACAAGACCAAGCGATGGAGGTACGCCCGCATGGAGAAGGT
>JADGPK010000091.1 GCA_017882445.1 Solirubrobacteraceae bacterium | reverse complement strand
CGCCTGCCACGACTGGCGGGCCTGCGGGGCGGCCCCGTCCGGCGCCACCCGCAAGCGGCTAATTTTGCAACGTGCTTTTATTGATTCTTCGTTCATTTCTCCAACGACGCCGTCACGCGATTGTTCTCCGACGCCACGATGCGAACGGACGAGGACCAGCGACGGTAGCCGCCGCGATCGAGATGAATGGCGTGGTCGCCGGCCGGCACCGACGCGAGCGCGAGGGGTGTCACGCCGAGCAACTTGCCGTCCAGAAACACCTGCGCGCCCTCGGGGCGCGATTCGACGATCGCATCACGGGCAAGCTCTCGGAGTTCGCACCGCGGGCGAAGTTCATCCACATCGACGTCGATCCGGCCGAGATATCGAAGAACGTGCCGGCCCACATACCGATCGTCGGCGACGCCAAGCACGTGCTCGCCAAGCTGCTGGTCGAGTACCGCGCGATCGGGCCCGACCCCGCCCGGCTGGACGCGTGGTGGAGCCGGATCGAAGGCTGGAGGGCCAAGCACCCGCTCGCCTACGAGGACAGCGCCGACGCGGAGATCAAGCCGCAGTTCATGATCCAGGCGCTGCACGAGGCCACCGGCGGCGAGGCGATCATCACCAGCGACGTCGGCCAGCACCAGATGTGGACGGCCCAGTACTACGACTTCCCTGAGCCGCGGCGATGGATCAACTCCGGCGGCCTCGGCACGATGGGCTTTGGTCTCCCCGCCGCGATGGGCGCCGCCGTCGGATGCCCCGAGCGGCTCGTCTGCTGCGTCGCCGGCGACGGCTCGGTGCAGATGAACGCGCAGGAGCTGGCGACGTGCGCGCAGAACAAGATTCCCATCAAGGTGTTCATCATGAACAACGGCTATCTGGGGATGGTCCGTCAGTGGCAGGAGCTGTTCTGGGACGGGCGCTACAGCCACGTCGACATGGGCGAGTTCCCCGACTTCGTCAAGCTCGCAGAGGCCTATGGCGTGACGGGCATGCGCTTCGCGGACAAGCGCACGCTCGTGGACGACATCAAGCGCGCGCTCGCCACCGACGGCCCGGTCCTCGTCGACGTGCGCGTGACCCGCGAGGAGAACACCTACCCGATGATCCCTGCCGGGCACGCTGCGCGCGAGATGGTCGGGTGAGCGCCGCGATGGGCGAACCCGGCACCAAGGAGCCGCTCAGCCTCGAGGAGCTGCACGCGGCCACCGACATGCGCACGGGCCGCAAGCACGTGCTCTCGATCCTCGTGGAAAACAAGTCGGGCGTGCTCACGCGCATAGCGGGCCTGTTCGCCCGGCGCGGGTTCAACATCGACACGCTCACGGTCGGTCCGACCGAGGACGAGCAGATCTCGCGAGTGACCCTCACGGTCGACGGTGCGCTTCACCCGATCGACCAGGTCACCAAGCAGCTGCACAAGCTCATCAACGTCCTGAAGATCCGCGACCTCGAGCCCGCCGACACCGTCGCGCGGGAGCTCGCTCTGTTCAAGGTGACGGCCGACGGCGTGCAGCGAGGCGAGCTCATGCAGATCGCCGAGATCTTCCGCGGCAAGGTCGTGGACGTGACCAAGCGAGCGATCATCATCGAGGTCACTGGAACTACGGACAAGATCGAGGCGTTCGAGATGATGGTCCGTCCCTTCGGGCTGATCGAGATGATGCGCACGGGCGAGATCGCGATCTCGCGGGGGCGCAGCGAGACCTAGCCGTTGCGCGAGACCCAGCCGTTGCGCGAGACCCAGCCGTTGCTCGATACCCGCTCACGCCCGCCGTTCTCGCTGAGCGCCCTGGACAGAGAGCGGCTGGCGGCGCGGCTGAGCGTGGCGGTGCGCCGCGCGCGAAGAGCCGGTCGCCAGACGCTCGCGACGATCTCGATCGCGCTGCCCGGCGAGGTCGATCCCTCGGCGGTGGTCTGCGCGTCGCGCCGGCCCGGCGAGCGCTGGTTCCTGTTCGAGCAGCCAGACAGGGGCCATGCCGCCCTGGCGGGGCTGGGGGAGGTCACGAGCCTGCAGGCGTCCGGCCCCGGGCGCTTCGCGTCCGTCGCCGAGCAATGGCGCGCGCTGTCGGCGGCAGCGGTCTCTGATCTCGGAGATGAGCCGGCCGGGGGCGGTCCGCTGGCCCTGGGGGGCTTCTCGTTCGCTCCCGACGGCGGGCGCGCGCCACACTGGCGCGGATTCGAGCCCGCGTCGCTGACGGTGCCCGAGGTCGCGCTGATCCGCGCACAGCGTGACGGACGCCAGACGGGCGGCGCCAACCCGGCTGGCGGCGCCAACCCGGTTGTGCGCCTGACGCTGTCCTCGCTGGCCTCGCCGGATGACATTCCCGAGGAGCTGCTCGCGCGGCTGGAGCGGCGCCTGGCGGAGCTGCGCACCGGCGCGCTGGCGCTCCTTGACCCGGCGCCGACAGGGCACTTCCAGGTCGCCAGCGCAATGCCGCCCGAGCACTACGAACAGGCCGTTGCCCGGGCGGTGGAGCTGATCGCCGCGGGAGATCTCGAGAAGATCGTTCTCGCCCGTGAAGTCCAGGTCCACGCGCCGCGGGCGTATGACCCGGCGGCCGTGTTCGGAGTGTTGCGTGAGGAGTTCCCGTCCTGTTTCGTGTTCTGCGTGGGACGCAGCGAGACGACTCTGATAGCCGCCAGTCCCGAGCTGCTCGTCCGCCGCGAAGGCCACCGCGTGAGCACGCTCGCGCTCGCGGGCTCCAGCCGCCGCAGCGCGGACCCCGCGGTCGATGATCATCTCGGCGAGCAGCTGCTGCGCGACCGCAGCTACCGCGAGGAGCACTCGATCGTCGTACGGCGGATCGAGCGCACGCTGCGTCCGCACGCCGTCTGGGTGGCGGCCGCGAGCGAGCCGGAGCTCGTCAGGATCGCCAACATCCAGCACCTCGCCACGCCGATCCGAGCGCAGCTGGCGGCGCCGATGGACGCGCTCGAGCTCGCCGGCCTGATGCACCCCACGCCGGCCGTCGGGGGCGAGCCGTTCAGCACCGCCGCTCCGCTGATCCCCGCGCTGGAGGGGCTCGACCGCGGCTGGTACTCAGGGCCGGTCGGCTGGACCGACGCGGCCGGCGACGGTGAGTTCTGCGTCGCGCTGCGCTGCGCCCTGCTGCGGGGCGGCGTGGCGCGCTGCTATGCGGGCAATGGGATCGTGCGCGACTCCGATCCGGCGAGCGAGCTCGCGGAGACCGAGGTGAAGCTCCAGGCGCTGCTGCCGCTGCTCACCGGCTGAGCGCCCGAGAGACGGCCGCCCATACGGCGCCGTGCAGCTCGACGTTCGCCGCGCGCGCAGAGCGCACCTCGACGATGCTCGAGATCTCGCGCGCAAACGCCCGCTCGAGCGCCGCCCTGAAAGCGGATATGTCGCTGACCCGCTCGTGGGAGAGCCCATACAGCGCTGCCGCCCGGGAGAAGTCCAGCCCGGTCGGCGTGGCGACGTGGCGTGTGTAGATGTCCTCGCCGCCGTCGGCGCGCTCCTCGCCGCCCGCCTCGGCCTCACTTGGCTCCCGCGCGAGCGCCATGCTCGCGCGGGAGACCGCGAGGAAATCGAAGATCCCCCCGCCGCCGTTGTCGAGCAGCACGATCGTCAGCTTCAGGCCGAGCCGTCGCGCGGCCAAGAGGCCGCCGATGTCGTGCGCGAACGCGACGTCCCCGATCAAGAGGACGACCGGCCCGTCTCCGTCGGCGGCCGCCCCGAAGGCAGCGGACACCGTTCCGTCGATGCCGTTGGCGCCACGGTTGCACAGGACCCGGGGCGGGTCCTCACGCGCGGGCCAGAAGGTCTCGATGTCGCGGACCGGCATCGAGGAGGCGACGAACAGGGTCGCCTGTTCGGGCAACAGCACGCCGAGCTCGGTGGCGACAGCGGGCTCGGACAGCTCCCCGTCGCCGAGCACGCCGATGATCGCCTGGGCCGCGAGCTCGTCGGCGCTGCGCCAGGTCGCGAGCCAGTCCTCCTCGGCGGTCCCTCTCCGGCCGGAGCCCTCGCCGGTGGCAGTGAGATCCGCGAGCGCCTCTGCCGGGTCGAGCGCGAGGGAGTCCGAGACGACGGAATCGGGATCCTGCCAGGCGCCCTCGGGGTCGAGCGCCACCTGGCGCACGCCGTCGAGTCCCGCGAGCCAGCTTCGCAACGGCTTGGAGACCGGCAGGTCACCGACGCGCAGAACGAGGTCCGGAACGGCGGTGGCGGCGAAGGACGGCTCGCGCAGGAGCGCGTCGTAGTGCGCGATCGCGGACCGCCCGCGGCGGGCCCCCGACAGCGGATCGGCCAGCAGGGGCCAGCCGGCGGAGTTCGCGAACGCGGCCGCCGCGCCGCCCAGCGGCGTGCGTCGCTCGTGGCGGCCGGCGACCACGACGCCTCGGACCGAGCGGGAGGCGATCTCGCGCAGGGTCGCCGCGGGCTCGCGCGCGCTGACGGGGATCGGCCCGCGGCGCACATACGGGCGCCCGCCGCCGCGCGCGCTGTCGTCACGCGGCAGCTCCTCCTCGCCGACGAGCGGCTCGCGCAGGGGGAAGTTGAGGTGCACGGCGCCCGGGCGGCCTTCCAACGTCGTCCAATATGCCCGGCAGGCCAGTGTGCGGATCCAGCGGAGCTGCTCGGCGCTCGCCTCGTGGAGCCCCACCTCGAAGAACCACTTGACGGCGCCGCCGAACAGCTTGAGCTGGTCGATCGCCTGCCCGCCGCCGTTCTCGCGCAGCTCGGGCGGGCGGTCGGCCGTGAGCAGCAGGAGGGGAACCCTGGCCTCGTGGGCCTCGATCGCCGCCGGCAAGAGCTCCGCGGCGGCGGTGCCCGACGTGCACGCGACCGCCACGGGGAGCCCGGAGGCCTTGCCCAGTCCGAGCGCGAAGAAGCCAGCGCAGCGCTCGTCGACGTGAGAGAAGCAGCGCAGGCGCTGCTCGCGCGCGAGCGTGAGCACGAGCGGCGCCGAGCGCGAGCCGGGCGAGGTGCACGCCGCGCGCATCCCGCACCGCGCGAGCTCGTCCACGAAGGCTCGCAGCAGCGTGTATGTGTCGGTGGTCGGGGTCATAGGATGGTCGAGTGCCGCAGAGCGTCGTCCTGCTTCACGGATTCAGCGGCACCCGGCGCGCCTGGGACGGTGTGTCGGCTCGGCTTGACCATGAACGCTACCTGCCGGTGGCCCTGGACCTGCCTGGCCACGGCCAGAACGCCGACCGCGAACGCCCGATCACGTTCGCGGGGTGCGTGGCGGGCGTTCTCGCCGAGGCGCCGGCGCGCTTCACGCTGGCGGGGTACTCGATGGGTGGGCGCATAGCGCTGCACGTCGCGCTCGCGGCCCCCGAGCGCGTGCGCCGGCTCGTGCTGATCTCCACCACCGCCGGGATCGAGGATCCCGCAGAGCGCGCAGGCAGGAGCGAGGCGGACCGTAGGCTGGCGGGCGAGCTCGAAGCGATCCCGTTCGAGGAGTTCATCGAGCGCTGGCGCACCCAGCCGCTGTTCGCCTCCGACCCGCCGCACGTCGACCGGTTGGCACGCGAGGACCAGCGCCGCAACCGCCCCGATGGGCTGGCCGCGGCGCTGCGCGGCATCGGCACGGGGGAGATGGATCCGCTGTGGGACAGGCTGGAGCGCCTGGCGATGCCCGTGACGGTCGTGGTGGGCGAACGCGACGTGAAGTTCCGCGCGCTCGGCAGGCGCCTGGCGGATCTGCCGGCGGCCGGCGAGCTGCTCCTCGTCCCGGGCGGCCACGGCCTCGCGCTTGAGAACCCGGCGGATGTCGCGCGCGCCCTAGACCCTATGTCGTAGGTCGCCCGTTGGGTTGACCGTCGGGGTTGGCTGGCCGGACACTCCTCGCGGGGGTTTCTCTGGCCGGAGAACGGCTCCGGCTGACCCCAATTCAATGAGGAGGTCCGGCCATGACCGGAATGGTGACCTATGCGGGGCTCGATGTCCATGCCCGCTCCACTCACGCTGCGGCGATTGACGTTTCGACCGGTGAGGTGCTGCGCGCCCGGTTCGGGCCGGGCGTCGAGGAGCCGGTCGCGTGGCTTCAGGGTCTGCCCGGCCCGGTGCGTGCTTGCTATGAGGCCGGGCCGACCGGGTTCGGGCTCTATCGGGCCGCGAGCGCGGCCGGGGTGGCCGTCGAGGTGATCGCTCCGGGCAAGACACCTCGGGGGCCATCGGACCGGGTGAAGACTGACCGCAAGGACGCGGAGCTGCTCGCGCGGTTGCTGCTTGCCGGCTCGTTGACGAGTGTCGTGGTCCCGCCCGTCGAGGTCGAGGCTGCCCGTGAGCTGATGCGCGCGCACGATGCGTGCCGGCGTGATCTGATGACCGCCCGTCACCGGGTCTCGAAGATGCTGTTGCGTCATGGCCGGGTCTATCCCGAGTCCTCGACCTGGACTGTGGCTCACCGGCGCTGGCTCGCGCGTCAACAGTTCCAGGAGACGGCCTCAGAGCTGGTGTTTGCCGATCTGATCGCCTGCGTCGACGGCCTGACAGCGCGCAAGAGCGCGATCGCGGAGCGGCTCTCGCGCCTGGCAGAAGATGAGCAGTGGTGGCCGACCATCGCAAGACTGAGGTGCTTCCGGGGCGTTGACACGCT
>JADGPK010000090.1 GCA_017882445.1 Solirubrobacteraceae bacterium | reverse complement strand
CTTGGCCGTGTGCCGAGGACGCGCGACGCTCCAGCATGCTCGCAAGTGTTTCCTCGCTCTTGGCATGACCCCCGGGGCTTCTCCTTCCGCCAAGCGAACACAGGCTTCGAGGTCTCGGTCAGACGCAGGATGGCTCACTGTGAAGGTTGGCGAACTCCCGGGCGGCGGACCGCTCGTCCACCGCCCCGACCTCGGACTCATCGGCCCAACCGGCCGGACCGTGGCGGTCGAGGTGATGTCCTCTGGGGCGCAGGCTGGGGAACAATTTCGAGACGACACGCGCCCGATCCAGGTTTGCGTCAGCCCAAAAGATGCACGTCGGGTCGCGGTCGATCTCATCGAGCAGGACATGGATGTCCGGGGTCGAGCCGACCGGGCTGTAATAGCGATGCCAGCGCCCGTTGCGGTCGCTGCTATAGAGCGTCCAGAGGCGCCCTCCGGCCGTATAGCGCAGACGCGCGACGCCTCGGCTCCACTCGGGGCCATAGCCCTTGCGCCAAGGTGCCGAGCCGAACCGGGATCGACGCGTCCGCGTCAGTTTCCCTGCAAATGCGCGAGTTTTCGACGTCCATAAGAGTAATCGCGTGCTACGCGACGTACCATAGGTGCTACAGTTTCCGCCGAAGGACGCCGAAGGAATCTCATGACCGCGACACTCGACAAGCAACAGACGATGCAGGACGTTGGCTATCACGACCGGCGTCTCGCTCGACGACTCCGAGAGGATCCGGAGTTCCGGGCCGAGTTCGAGCGCCAGCGTCGCGAGATCGCCGCGGTAGACGCGATCGTCAACCAACTCGACGCCCTGCGCGAGGAGCACGGCATGTCGAAGGCTGAGCTCGCGCGGACCATGGACAAGAACCCTGCCTCAATTCGTCGACTGTTGACGGCGTCTGGGAATCCCGAGCTTCGGACGGTCGTCGCGATGGCTCAGGCTCTTGGAGCTGACCTCAAGATCGTTCCAAAGGCGGGGAAAGCCCAGCATACGGCGCCGGGTAAACCGGCTCGTCGCGCCCGACAAGCCGCATAGCGCTGCCTTCCTCGGTATCCGGCTCGCTCCCTAAAGTCGCCCGGATGTGGGGCGTTGTGTAGTACCGAACCGGCAGCGGACAGGTCCCGGCCGACGACTTCCTCGGCTCCTGTCCGAGGAAGGTCGAGGCAACGATCCTCGCTGTGCTCGAGGCGGTACGCGCAGCGCCGCCGCCGGCTTTCAGCGGTGGCGGCAAGTGGGAGGCGATGCACGGCAGCATGGGTGGCTACTACGAGATCCGCGTCACCGGTCCGGGACGGAAGCATTATCGATTGTTCTGCCTGCTCGACAATGGCGCTCCGGAGGAGCTCGCCGAGCGAGGCTTCGAGGGGCCGCAAATCGTGGTCGTCAACGGCATGGTCAAGGCTCACATGACCGAGTTCTCCGATGTCGAGTACCGCAAGAACGTGCGAGACCTTGGTGACGACTACCTCGCCTTGCTCCCGCGACGAATCGCCACTTGAACGCAGTATTTTGCGATGACGTGTGCGAGCTTCCCGACTCATTATCGCCCTCATAGCCTGTCTTCCGGCCGCGATGCCCACGACGGCCGCCGCCTCGACAACGTCGCGATGTCCGGCGCGTGGAGCACACATCCTCACGCGAGACGCACGCAGCGCGGTCTACTGGTTTCCCCGCCGCGGCCGTGAAGGGTACGAGGAAGCCTCAGCCGTCTACGCCTGCACGCGCGGCCACCGTGCCGTCCCTCTTCGCGAAGTCCTCGGATACGGAGATAACGCCGGTCCATGCACCGAAAACGGCGGCTGTCTGCGTGGGAACTGGCGGCAGACGATCGCGCTCACCGGGGCGATGCTGGCCTACGAGACCGACTCCGGAGAACCCACCAAGTACAGCATTTGTGACTGCGAGCGCTGGGGCATCACCGTGGTCGACCTGAGCACAGGACGAGTGGTGCACCGCGCCCCCACAGGCCCACACCACGGCGACGTCGAACCGCACGGCTTCCCCAGCGACGCGACGCCGGATCACGGCGATCTCTACGTCGGCGTTGGTCCCGCCGAACAAGTCGTCGTCGAGCAGAACGGCTCGGTCGCGTGGATCGCCTGGAACTTCGTGTCGTGGCTCGAAGCCTTCAGGGCCGGGCGGGAACATGAACCCCACTCGTACGAACTGCGCGTGATCGACCAGGCCGGCGAACAGCTCATCACCTCAGGCCCGACGCTTGATCCTCATGCGCTCGCGCTACACGGCAGTCGCCTCGAATACGACATGCGATCCTCCACAGTCCTCCAGTAGCGCAAGCACGTTCTCCGCTCCCCGTGACGCTCGCGAAGCCGGGTGCACAGAACGCCGACCCGACTCGTTGCGCTTAGTTCAAGACCGGGCTCTCCGAGGCGTCCGAACCGACCGAGCGCGGGCGACGGTGAGCACCAGAGGCGCTGAGCTACCGTACTGGAAAGCTAGAACACGTCGAGGGACAGGGGTCAATTGCCAGCCGGTGCTACGGGGTCAATTCTTGACCGGCGTTGACAGCTTGAACCGCCGACGAACAAAGGTTCGGGGAACAAAACGGGGAACAAGCTGAGCAAAACCGGGGGGCCCTGAGGCGCAGAAAGTCCAATGAATCCGGACCTCCTGGACGGAGCGGCACGCCGTCGCTCTGGCTGGGGGAGGGGCAGACAGTCATCTGCTTTGCCTGCGTTGAACCTTCGACCGTCTACCCGGTGGCCGGGCGGTCGCTGGTTCACTCGATGGGTCCCGTCAGTGGTCACATTGGCACGCTGGCGCGGCGAAGCTGCTGGCGGCTCGCTCGAGAGTATGCATTCTGCCGTGGCTGTGCGACCCGTCCAGTGTCCACGAAGGCGGGTCCACTGCAGACTGCCGGGGTGGCATCAGACGCAGGCTTGCGATCCGATCGGGCTTACCGCGCTCTGCCCCGCGCGCGTCATCTGAGCGAGCCGGAAGCACTAGAGCTGGAGTGACTTGACTTGCAGGAACTCCTCGAGCCCGAAACGCCCGAGCTCGCGTCCATAGCCGGATTGCTTGTAGCCGCCGAACGGAGCGAGCGGGTTGAAGGCGCCGCCGTTGATCTCGACCTGTCCGGTGCGGATGCGCAGCGCGACCTGCTTGGCGTGCTCCTGATCACCCGACCAGACGCCTCCGGCGAGACCGTAGACGGTGTCGTTCGCGATCCGCACGGCGTCGTTCTCGTCCTCGTAGGGCATGATCGCCAGGACCGGGCCGAAGATCTCCTCCTGCGCAATGGTCATCTCTGGTGTGACCTCTGAGAAGACGGTGGGCCGCACGAAGTAGCCGCGCTCGAGGCCCTCGGGCGGCTCGACGCCCCCGGTCAGGAGCTTGGCCCCCTCGTCAGTGCCCTTGCGGATGTAGTCGCGGACCTGTTTGCGCTGACCCTCAGAGACGAGCGGACCGAGTGTGGTGCCGGGCTCGAAGGGGTCGCCCGGCTTGAAGTGCTCGGCGACGGTCGCGGCGATCTGCTCGGCCTCGGCCAGGCGGGATCGTGGGACGAGCATCCTGGTGAGGGCGCTGCAGGTCTGCCCGGAGTTCAGGAAGCACTTCGACACGCCGTCCCTGATCGCCTGCTGGAGGTCGGCGTCCTCGAGGATGACGTTCGGGGACTTGCCACCCAGCTCGAGCGCCACGCGCTTGATCGTTCCGGCAGCGGCCTCGCTGACACGGCGCCCGGCCGCGGTGGACCCGGTGAAGGAGATCATGTCCACGTCGGGGTGCAGCGCCAGCGCCTCGCCGATGACGGAGCCACGGCCGGTGACAAGATTAAAGACGCCCGCGGGCAGTCCAAGCTCGTCGAGCACGTCGGCGAGCAGGACGGCATTCAACGGCGCGACCTGGGAGGGCTTGAGGACCACCGTGCACCCTGCGGCGAGCGCGGGGGCGACCTTCGCGGCGATCTGGTGCAGGGGATAGTTCCAGGGGGTTATCGCGCCCACCACGCCCACGGGCTCACGGACGATCAGCGAGTTGCCGAGCTCCTCCTCCCACGGCAGCTCCGCCATCACCTTGGGCATCGAGCCGAAGGTCGCCGTCGGCAGGCCGGCCTGGATCAGGTTGGCGAGCTTGACCGGCATCCCAACCTCCTGGGCGATCAGCTCCGCGATCTCGTCCATCCGCGCGCCGAGGGCTTCGGCGATGCGCTGCATCCAGTCGGCGCGCTCCTCGATGGAGGTCTGCGACCAGCTCTCAAACGCCGAGCGGGCGGCGGCGACCGCTTTGTCGACATCCTCGACGGTTCCCTCGGGGATCGAGCCCATCACCTGCTCGGTCGTCGAGTTGATCACCTCGAGGACACCCGTCCCAGTGGATTGCACCCACTCGCCGTCGATGTAGATCTTGTCCCGCACGTGGACAGCGTGATCGGTTGCGGTCGTCATGTTGTTCTCCTCATCTTGTCTTCGTTGGTCCAGGACAGTGTGGCCACTGTCGCGGTGCCCGGCGCGGCCGTTGCTGCATCGGCCGATGAGCAGGAGCAGGCCAGCAGCCCGCCGCGCCGCTTACTTGCCGCTCTTCTTCAGCTTGATCGTGGCATTATCGTCTACGTGTTCGCCGTGCCGGCCGTCGGCGCGAGCAGCCTGGCCAGAGTGGCAAACATGAACGTCTGCACGGATAGGCCCGCAGATCGCATGAGATAGGCCCGCAGATCGCATGATGAGGTAAGGGCAGATAAGAAGATCCAGGCATCACTGCACCGCGCGAATATTCGGCGGCGCTATCAGCCCGGTCGCGGCTCACCGACGCGTCGGATCAGCCTCGTGGCCACGAGAGCCGCCTGCTCGATGGTCGGCCAGCTCAGGTGTTCAGGCACGTCGGTCTTCCAGTGGTAGTTGGCCGGCACCTTCAGGTCGGTGCAAGCTGCAATGCACGCCGAGCGGTAGCCGGCGCGCAGGGGCGGCAAGGCGTCGGTAGCGCCGGCGCCCAGACGCAGTCCGCGCCATAGCTCCACTCCGACCTCATCGGCGGAGGCCTGTAGCTCCTCGCGCAGCGAGGCGTCGTGATCGCGCATCCGCAGCATCCCCTCACCCTCCATGAGCATGAGGTGTGGGGATCCCACGCACTCGAGCGCGAGGAACCGGGTTCTCGCGGGGTCAAGTTCGGAGCGGTGGCGCCGCACGAAGCCGCGCATGCCCTCCATGAAGGACTCCTCGCTGCCCGTCGAGAGCAGCAGCACCCTGACGCCTGCGACGGGACGCTCGGCGAGCTGCTCGGCCACCGCGAGCAGCACGGCGACGGCGCTGAGGTTGTCATTGGCGCCCGGAACCACCGGCGAGCGGGCCACGTCGGCAAGCAGCGCTGCCGTCGCCGCGCTCCACAAGGTGCCAACTCGGCGCAGCCGGCGCAGTCCGAGCGCACTGGCCAGCGCCACCAGCGCGGGCCCCAACATGAGTAGCCGGCCGGTCTGTGTGGAGGTCGTCTGCTTGGCGTACCAGCCTGGGGCGAGGCGGTTGACCATCGGCACCAGGCCCGGGTGAAACAAAAGGCCCGTGTGCGCCGCGTCGTGATGAGCAACGAGGACAACCGTCTCGCGCGCGCTCGGATCACCCGTCCAGGCCAGGACGTTCGTCGTGCGGCGTTGCGGCAACACCCGGCGAAGCAAATGCGCGCCATTGTCGACATCATCGGCCATCAATGCCGCGGCGGTGCCAGCCAATAGCGCGCCGGCGCGTCGCGATCGTCCTCCCAGCGCGCCCGCAACGATTCCTGCGCCCGCCGCCAGCCCTGTCGACTGCCAGAAGCCGCCGACGGCTGTCTCCTGCTCGAAGACGGGATCAAGGCCGCGCTTCCTCATCATCCCCGCGAGGAGCTGAGCCGCTTCGGCCTCGCCCTCGGTGGCAGAGCCGCGCACGATCGTTGCGAGTCGCTCGAGATCCTGGCGTACATGGGCGGATAACACCCCTCGCACCCTAGGCGCTATCCGTGACCGCGTGCTCGTCGTGTGGGTCGGATACCACGCGAATGCCCATCCGTCGCGCAGGACCCGCACGACGTGTACGGCTCTATGCCAGTGGCCCGGCGCGCAACTTGTGAACGCGCCAGCCGGGCTGCGCCCGACGGGGTCCAATTCGGGGTCCAAACTACGGACAAGACGCCACAACCGAGCGCAACTCATCCCGCCTGCTAGCAGGCCAAACGAACCCAGCGGCCCCCGATCGTCGCAGCTGGGGGCCGGGCGGTCGCAGGTTCAAATCCTGTCTCCCCGACTAAAGGAAAGTCCTGCAAAATCGGTTGCTTTTCGGTGAGGCGCGGAGATCGCGAAGTGCGGGCTGGGGAACAATTGCGTAGGCGACAGGCGCCACGGCGACGCTCCGCATCAGCCCCAAAAGATGCAATTCGGGTCGGCGGTCAATCTCGTCGAGCAGGACACGGATGTCCGCGGTCGAGCCGACTGGGCCGGAGCGATGCCAGCGCCCGTTGCGGTTGCGCTGGTAGAGCGTTCAAAGACCGCTCTTGGCCGTGTGCCGAGGACGCGCGACGCTCCAGCATGCTCGCAAGTGTTTCCTCGCTCTTGGCATGACCCCCGGGGCTTCTCCTTCCGCCAAGCGAAC
>JADGPK010000089.1 GCA_017882445.1 Solirubrobacteraceae bacterium | reverse complement strand
CACAGTGGTCACTCGGACCGCGCTGATCCGTGGCCCACGCAGTCGCTGTACTGTCGCGTGTTCTGCCGTCTCCGACTGTGACGTTCCCTCTCGTCGGCAGAATGTCGGCAGTTCTGCCGATTCGGAAGTTATGTGCGCCTCAGCGCACCACAGGAAATCGCCATATGCAGGCAAGAAGTGGTGCCCCCGGGCTGGATCGAACAGCCGACACCAGGTTTAGGAAACCTCAGGAAGGCGTGACCGGCCGTAGTCAGCCGTGTGCAAAGGTGCTGCACAGTCCAAGGTTCCGCGCGGACTTCGTGCTCGACCCTACTCGGCCGTGATGGGCCGTGGTGATGCGTCTCGTCGGCAATGCGTCGGCAATGCGTCGGCAACTGCGCGGTCTACACAGAGGCGCGCGAGGCCCTCCAACGCACGAGATTCACTACGACTCAGCTCCCGCCGGCGAGGACGCGAGCTGTCCCTGACCGCACAGTGGGATGGCGCGATATCGGACCCTGGACGAGAAGAGACCGCTCGCACTGTTCTGAGCAGATTCACGTGAGGCCCACGGCTAGGACTCCAGGAAGGGTGACACTAGGTGCATCGACGTCGTGCCCGCCAAGAGGACGCGGCCGGCGCCTCACGACGCCTCCTCGAGCGCCTCCTCGAACTGGCTGGCGTAGAGGTCGTAGTAGAAGCCGCGCGCCTCCATGAGCTCCTTGTGCGAGCCCTGCTCGATGATGCGCCCGTGGTCCATCACGAGGATCGTGTGCGCACCGCGGATGGTGGAGAGCCTGTGGGCGATGACGAAGCTGGTGCGGTCCTTCATGAGCTCCGCCATCGCCTCTTGGATCAGCACCTCGGTGCGCGTGTCCACCGAGCTCGTGGCCTCGTCGAGGATGAGGACGTCGGGGTCGGCGAGGAAGGCGCGGGCGATCGTGAGCAGCTGCTTCTCGCCCTGCGAGACGGCGGTGGCGTCGTCGTCGAGCACGGTCTGGTAGCCGTCGGGCAGCGTGCGCACGAAGTGGTCGACGCGCGCCGCCTTGGCCGCCGCCAGGATCTCCTCGTCGGTCGCGGCCTCGCGGCCGTAGGCGATGTTCTCGTGGATCGTGCCGGTGAACAGCCAGGTGTCCTGCAGGACCATGCCGAAGAGGCGCCGCAGGTCGCTGCGCGTCATGTCGTGGGCGTCGATGCCGTCGACGGTGATGCGTCCGTGGTCGATCTCGTAGAAGCGCAGCAGCAGGTTGACGAGCGTGGTCTTGCCGGCGCCGGTGGGGCCGACGATGGCCACCGTCTCGCCGGGCCGTACGTCGAGCGTGAGGTCCTCGATGAGCGGTGTGTCGGGGAGGTAGCGGAACGACACGTCCTCGAGTGTGAAGTGGCCCTGCGTGTGCGCCAGCACCACCGGCGCGGCGGCGTCGGGCTCCTCCTCGGCCTCGTCGAGCAGCTCGAAGACGCGCTCCGCCGAGGCGGCGGTGCTCTGCAGCACGTTCATGATGCTGGCCACCTGCGTGATCGGCATCGTGAACTGGCGCGCGTACATGATGAAGGCCTGCACGTCGCCGAGCGAGATCGTGCCGTTGGCGACCTTGAGGCCGCCGACGACGGCGATCGCCACGTAGTTGAGGTTGCTGACGAAGTTCATCACCGGGAAGATGATGCCGCTGATGAACTGTGCCTTGAAGCTCGCCTGGTAGAGCTGCTCGTTCTCCTCGTCGAAGGTCGCGATCGCCTCGTCCTGGCGGCCGAAGACCTTGACCACGTTGTGGCCGGTGAACATCTCCTCGACGTGCCCGTTGAGGTCGCCGGTGCGCTCCCATTGGGCCGCGAACTGCTTCTGCGAGCGTTTGGCGATGAGGATCGTCAGCACGACCGACAGCGGCACGCAGAGCACCGAGATGAGGGCGAGGATCCAGCTGATCGTGAGCATCATGATCAGCACGCCGATGATCGTGAACACCGAGGTGATGATCTGCGTGAGGCTCTGCTGCAGGGTCGACGAGATGTTGTCGATGTCGTTGGTCATGCGGCTCAGCACGTCGCCGCGCGGGTGGTCGTCGAAGTACTTGAGCGGCAGACGGGCGAGCTTCAGATCGACGCTGCGTCGCAGGCGGAACATCGTGCGCTGCGCCGCACCGGCCATGATGTACTGCTGTCCCCAGCTGAAGAGTGCGCTCACGACGTAGATGGCCACGAGCACCAGCAGGGTGCGTCCGACAGCCGCGAAGTCGACGCCGTGGCCGGGGTTCAGGTGCATGGCCGACAGCATCTCCGCCAGCGTTGACTGGCCCTTGGCCTGGAGGCCGGCGACGACCTGCTGCTGGGTCACGCCGGCCGGAAGCTTCTTGCTGACGAGGCCCTCGAAGAGGATGTTCATGGCATTGCCGAGGATCTTGGGGCCGAGGACGGCGAAGGTCACGCTGACGACCGCGAGCACGAGCACGATCGCGATGCGCGCCCGCTCGGGCCTGAGCATGCCGACCAGGCGCTTGAGCGTGCCGCGGAAGTCCTTGGATCTCTCGGTCGGCCTGGCGAGCGCGTGGGCGGGTCCGCCGCCGCCGGGGCCGCCGGGGCCGCGGGGTCTGGCGGGCGGGCGCGGCGGCTGGCTGCTCTGCGGCCCGCCGCCCTGCGGCGAGGATCCCGGCGGGCTGCTCATGCCACGCCCTCCTCGCCGAGCTGCGAGGCGACGATCTCGCGGTACGTGTCGCTCGTCACCAGGAGCTCGTCGTGTGTGCCCTTGCCGACGATGGTCCCATCCTCGAGCACGATGATCTGACCGGCGTGCATGACCGTGCCGACGCGTTGTGCCACGATGATCACGGTCGCGGCGGTCGTCTCTTTCTTGAGGGCCGCGCGCAAGCGCGCGTCGGTGGTGAAGTCGAGCGCCGAGAAGCTGTCGTCGTAGATCTGGATCTTGGCCTTCTTGGCGAGTGCCCGGGCGATGGCCAGCCGCTGCCGCTGCCCACCCGAGACGTTGGCGCCGCCCTGGTCGACCGCTGCCTCGAGCCCCTCGGGCATCTCGCCGACGAACTCGCTGCCCTGAGCGATCTCGAGGTAGCGCCAGAGCTCCTCGTCGCTCGCCTGCTCGTCGCCGTGGCGCAGGTTGCTGGCCACCGTGCCGCTGAACAGGAACGCCTTCTGCGGCACGAGGCCGATCCTGCGCCACAGGTCCTGCAGCTCCATCTCGCGCACGTCGACGCCGTCGACGAGCACGCTGCCACCGGTGACGTCGTAGAAGCGCGGGATCAGGTTGATGAGCGTCGACTTGCCGCTGCCGGTGCTGCCGACGATGGCCGTGACCTCGCCTGGGCCGGTCGCGAAGGAGATGCCCGACAGGACGGGGTCCTCGGCGCCGGGGTAGCGGAACTCGACATCCCTGAACTCGACATGGCCGCGCTGGGCCGCGTCCTTGACGGGGGTCTCCGGATCGATGACCGACGGCTCGGTGTACAGCACCTGCTGGATGCGCTCGGCTGAGGCGGATGCCCGCGGCACCATCACGAGCATGATGGTCGCCATGAGCACTGACATCAGGATCTGCAAGATGTAGGTCAGGAAGGCGGTGAGGTCGCCGATCGGCATGCCGTGATCGGCGACCTGGATGCTCCCGAACCACATGATGGCCACGGTCGAGAGGTTCAGGATGAGGGTCAGCGTCGGGATCATGACGGCGAACAGCCGCGTGACCCGCAGCGTCGTGCCGGTGAGGTCGGCGTTGGCCACGTCGAAGCGCTGTTCTTCGTAGCGCGTGCGGTCGAAGGCGCGGATCACGCGCACGCCGCTCAGCACCTCACGCGTCACCTGGTTGACGCGGTCGATCATCTTTTGCATGGCCCTGAAGAGCGGCAAGGCGCGGGTCAGCACGAGGCCGATGAAGACGCCCATGATCGGCAGCGAGACCAGAATCACGCTCGACAGCGGCACGTCGAGGCGCAGCGCCATGATGACGCCGCCGATGGCCATGATCGGCGCCGCAAGCGTCACGTTCAGCATCATCAGCACGACCATCTGTACCTGCTGGACGTCGTTCGTGGAGCGCGTGATCAGCGAGGGCGTGCCGAAGTGGTTGAGCTCGGCCTGGGAGAAGCTCTCGACCTTGCGAAACAGGGCGCCGCGCACGTCGCGGCCGAAGGCCATGGCCGTCTTGGAGCCCCAGTAGACGGCGATGACGGTCGCGATGGCCAGCACCAGGGTGACGCCCAGCATGAAGGCGCCGGTGACGAGGATGTAGTGCGTGTCGCCCTTGACCACGCCGTTGTTGATCAGGTCGGCGTTGAGCGTGGGTAGATAGAGGTTGGTGATCGCCTGCACGAACAGCAGGGCAAGCACCAGGACGATCTGCCGCCAATAGGGGGTCAGGCGCTCCCTAAGCAGCCCTATCACGCCGAAGGCCTTCTCGCGCTTCATGACAGGGAGGGTCGCGCGGCGGGCTCATCGTCGCCGGCGGTCCGCGCGACACGTTCGTCGTGGCGTGCGGTGATCGCCGCGGAGATGTTGCCGCTCAGGGCGTCGAGCAGGCGCTCGAGCTCGCCGCGATCGCGCTCGTTCAGCGCACCGATGGTCTTGTTGACTAAGGCTGCCGACACGGTCCGCAGCTCGACCTCGAGCTTGCGCCCGGCCGCGGTGAGGCGCACCCGCGTGAGGCGCTGGTCGGCCTCGTCCGCGCGGCGCTCGACGAGGCCGACCTTCTCCATGGCCTGCAGCATCTTGGTGACGGTCGGTCGCGCCAGGTGCAGGGCATCGGCCAGATCGCGCTGGGTGATGTCGTCATTGGCCGACAGGAACCGCAGACAGATAGCTTGGCCGGAGTGACTGTCGTGGTCGGCGAGTGTCGCGATCATGAATTGGCGATGCAGCCGCAAGGCGCGCAGGAAGGCGCGAAACACGCGCGCCGAGAGCTCGTCGACACCCTCGAGCTCGACGTGCGACAGCTTACACGCCACGTCAGCCTTGGCCACGCAGCCACTCCTTTGAACTTCCGAAGATAGGCAAGGTGTTGGATATTAGCCTACTAACGATTAGCAGTCAAACGTGACCTGCGCCCTGGGATTCGTCCACGCTGAAGGCGTGAATCGTGAGGCGTGGAGCTGCTGGAGGTCTTGATGTCGTGTGGTGCCCACTGAAGTGAGCCCTGTGCAGGCCCTCTCCGCTAGCCGCCGACACCGTGCCGACGCAACCGAGTCGGCCTTCCGGACCGGACACGACCTTCTTGGCCGGGATTCTCGTTCGCTCACCCACAGCCCCCGGTCCTCACGCCGCAACCGGCTCTCGCACTATCATCGGAAGCGGACCACTGAATGGGGGGCAGCTCAGGCGTCGATCGTGGCCTTTCGGTCGACGGTGTACTTAGCACCGTCGGCTTCGGCTTCTCTGCTTTGCTTTCCATGGGCATGCCTGATCTCGTGGAATCAATCATCTAGAGGTCGACCGTCTCCGGCCTCTCCCGCTCGTCCTCGAACCAGTCGCGCTGGTCGAAGCCGTCGTCGGTGATGCCGCCGAGGCTCATCTTCATGTACTTGCCGCTGGCTTCGGCGGCCACCGTGCCGTCGTCCAGGAGGATCTCGCCGTTGCCCTCGAAGAGGCGACGCGTGTCGCGCGTGATGCGCCCGACGCAGCGCAGCTCGCCGGTGAGGGGCAGCGGCTTGCGAAAGCGTGCGGTGAGCTCGGCCGTGACGCCCTACACACCCGGGTCGGCGATGGTGATGGCGCGGCCGATGGTCTCGTCCAGGATGGCCGTGCTGATGCCGCCGTGCAGGCGGCCGGGGTAGCTCTGGTGCTCCTCGCGGAGCGTGAACACGCCGAGGACCTCGGGGACCCCAGCCGCGGCGAGTTCGAGCACGTAGAAGCGCCCGCGCAGCCCCACGGGTTCTCGGCGCCGCACACCAGGCACATGCGGCTGATGTTCTGGGCGGCGAGCACTCTGCGTCTGGCGCCGTCCGTTTCGGACCCCTTTCGTGCGCCGGCGTCTCCCCCGCATTCTACGCACTCGGGCCCAGCCTCAAGTGGCCGGGAGGTGAGTGGCTCACGCGTCTCGGCGGTGCGCAGCTCAGGCGTTTCGCGGGACGCGCTAGTCACCTGCGCGCGGCGGCCGAGCGCGGGCGCGGGACGGCGCCTCGCCCGGCGCCGAGCCCGGGCCGCCGCGCGCCGCGTGCCCGGCGTGCCCGTGCGCCTCCTCGTGCACGAACTTGCCTCCGCGCAGCCACGAAGCCATGGCCGCCACCAGACACATCACCGCGGCGAACACAAGCACGCCGATGAGCCCGTGCCGGAACGGCCCGGAGATGAGCGAGGGGAAAAACCGCTTGCCGAGGAGCGTCGATGCATCGAGGCGCGGCAGGGCGCCCAGCAGCTTGGCGCCGAGCAGCTTCTGCAGCGGGTTGTACCCGAGGAAGGCGGCGAACAGGTAGGCGGTGGGCGGCAGGTGGGAGAGCCCAGTGGCCACCTGGGCGGGCACCTGGTGCGTGGTGAGGCCCGCGAACATCGCCTTCGGCACGGCGGCCGTGAGGCCCACGACCATGAGTGAGAAGAACATGCCGGTGGACAGCGGCATGCCGACGGTCTGCATGGTGGCGCGCATCCCTGAGGCGACGCCACGGTTGCGCGCCGGCACGCTGTTCATGATCGCCGCCGTGTTGGGGGCCGCGAACATGCCGAAGGCGAGGCCGTTGAGGAGAAGCACACCGGCGAACCAGGGGTAG
>JADGPK010000088.1 GCA_017882445.1 Solirubrobacteraceae bacterium | reverse complement strand
AGTCGGCCCGCGCACGGGCGGCAGGGCCAGGGATAGAGCGGACCAGCTGCTCAAGGAGCTCGGATTGACCGACCGCTCGAGCAATCTGCCGGCGCAGCTATCCGGAGGGGAGCGCCAGCGGGTCGCCATCGGCAGGGCCCTGATGAACGAACCCGACCTCGTGCTGTTCGACGAGCCGACCTCCGCCCTGGACACCCAGCTCGGCGACCAGGTGGTCAGCCTGATCCGACACGAGATGAAGTCCCGCGGTACCGCGGCGATCATCGTGACGCACGACGACCGCATCACCCACTACGCAGACCGTGTCGCGCGGATCGTGGATGGTCGCATCAGCGACCCCGGTGCCCGAAACGACTGACGTTGGCTCTCCGTGGCGCTGCCAATGGGCGGGAACGCTGAACCTGCGTGCTGAGCCAGGTCCCGTGGACCTGGTCGGACTCGGACGAGGACCCAGAAGCCGGCTCCAATCCGCTCTCTGCCCGGACAGTCCTCGCGCTCCCTGACTACCCGAACCTGCGCTCACTCTTGCTTCCGCCACCAGGCGGACGTAAGGATTACGCCAGCGAGGCGAATACCTCTGCTCCCAGCGGCGAAAGCGAGCGTATGCCGCGCCTCAGTCCGTGCTGTCGAGGCTCGTCCGGAGCGGGAGCGAGCTGGACGCCATCGGAGACGTCTGCTTCTCGCGCGACGCGAGAGCGGCGCCCCTAGAGGGCGCGTAGCTCGATCGGCAGTCCGTCGGCCGGGAATGGGCCGGTGCCATAGTCCATGACCGGCTCGTATCCGGCCGGCACCCGCCACGAGTTGCGCAGGAGCAGTTGGTGCAGGATGGCCTTGATCTCCATGCTGCCGAAGTGCATGCCGATGCACTTGTGGACGTTGCCGCCGAACGGCGCCCACGCGTACTTGTGCGAGCTGTCCTCGTGGCGGGCCTCGGTGAAGCGTTCGGGGTCGAAGGTGTCCGGATCGTTCCACCAGGGCTCCATGCGTTGGGTGGGGTAGATGGCCAGCATGAGCCTGGTGCCCTCGGGGACGTAGCGCCCGTCGATCTCCGTGTCCTTGATCGCAATGCGCGCGACCAACCCCACGGGCGCGTTCATCCGCAGGGTCTCCTTGAACACGAGATCCATGGAGGGCAACGCGTCGAGATCGTCGTAGTCGATCGCCGTCTTCCCGAGCGCCTGAGACTCCACGCGCACGCGGTCTTGCCACTCGGGGTGCCTGGCCAGGTAGTAGCCCACCATCGCGAGCGTAATCGTGCTCGTGTCGTGGGCGGCCATCAGAGTGAAGATCATGTGGTTGACGACGTCGGCGTCCGAGAAGCGCTCGCCGTCCTCGGTCTCGGCGCGGCAGAGGACGCTGAAGAGATCGTCGGCGTTGCTGGCGCGCTTGCCCGGAAGCTGGGACCGGAAGTACTCCTCGAGCAGCCGCCGGCTCTCCAGGCCACGGTGCCACTTGCCGCCCGGGACGTCGGCCCTGACGATCGCCTGCCCGCCATGGACGACGTCGATAAAAGCCCCGTTGAGGCGGTCTGCCTCGTCGCCTAGCTCACCCCCGACGAACACCTCGGTCGCGATGTCGAGCGTGAGCTGCTTTGTCGCCGTGTAGAGCTCGAAGCCACTGCCGGGCCGCCAGTCGGAGATGCCGCGCTCGATCGCCGGGTTCATCGCATCCAGATAGGCGACGAGCCGCTCGCGCTTGAAGGCCTGCTGCATGATGCGGCGGTGGTGGCGATGCTCCTCGAAGTCCATGAGCATCACGCCACGTTCGAAGAACGGGCCGATGAAGTGCTCCCAGCCGTCCTTGCTGGCGAATGCGCGGTCGCGATTGGCGAGCACCGTTTCGATTCCGTCTGGGCCAACGACGAGCACGAGCCGTGTGCCGAAGGCGTTGGCCCAGAAGACGGTTCCGAAGCGCTCGTGGAAGCGCCTGGTCGAGGCGAGGGTGTGCTCGAGGAACCCAAGCGTGTGCCCAACGATCGGCAGGCCGGGATCGCCCATGACCGGTGCGAGCCCGCTGCCGGCAGGCGGTTCGGCTAGGGGTCGGTCACCCGGAGACGGGACACGCTCGACGAGCGACGTGGCGACGTGGCGCGCTTTCAGCGCTAGGGGCGTGCTCATCGATCTCTACTGCTCCTCTGTCGGTTGACTCATATCTGGTACGCTACCATGCCAGATGGCGTCGGCCGATCAGGTTGGAAGGCGTAGCTATGGCGGGCAGACGAGCGACCAGCGCGCCGCCAGTCGGCGCGCCGCCCTCGTCGACGCCGCGTTCGCGCTCGTGGCCGAGCACGGCTGGCGTGGCCTCAGTATTGAGGCGGTCTGCCGACAGGCGGGACTAAACAAGCGCTACTTCTACGAGAGCTTCGACAGGCTCGACGCGGTGATCGCTGCGGTCACGACGCGGCTCGCCGGCGAGGCAATCGCAGTGACACTCGGCGAGCTGGAAGAAGACGCGCCTCGGGACGAAGCGACGCGCCGCGCGATCGCCGCCTTCATCGCATACCTGACCGACGATCCACGGCGCGCACGCGTGCTGTTTGGCGCCGTGCCAGCTGGCGACGCCGCGGCCGGGCACCGCGCCGCTGCCATCCGCCGGCTAATCACCACAGCCACTTCCCGTGGTCGCAGCATCTACGCACTCGCCGAAGACCCAGCGGTTGAGCTGTCGGCGGCGATGCTCGTCGGCGGGACAAGTCAAGCGGTGCTCGACTGGCTCGACGGACGCGTCGACTGCACGCGGGAGGACCTCGTCGACGACCTCGTAGCGCTCTGGCACGTCATCGGTGACGCGACGATGGCGCGGGTCGTCGGTCGAGTGACGTGACGGACGACTGGGCGCGCGCTACTGCTTGCCAGGCCGAGCGGCGGTCTCGGCGGCACCGCGGCTCACTAGCGCAATGGACGACGAGCACGGACGCCCACAGACCTCGAGACTGTCGCATCGCGCTGTCTAAGCAGTCGTGATGAGGTCGTCTGCGCCGGCGCCTCCACGTCGTCCGTGGCGTGAGCGTCAGCAGTTTCCGCGGACGCGGACACCTTCACGCGGGAGCGACAGCGCCCGAGACGCGCCGTTGCAGCGTGTCTCTTGGTGCGACGTTCATTGATGGCTGCGCCTTCACTGCCGCGCTAGGGAGTCCAGTTCTCGGCGAGCGGGGTGAGCTGGAGCTCGTGTGTCGCGGCGCGCGCGTCCTGGCTGGCGAGGAAGAGGACGGCATCGGTGATCCGGCGCGGGTCGGCGAGCGCCTCCGGCGCTATCCCGGGCGAGCGCCTCCGGCGCTATCCCGGCACCCGTGCTCTGATCGAGCGGCTGGATGCCCGCGTCGACGATCAGCAACGAGACCTGGATGCCATGGGGGCGCAGCTCGAGCGCGGCCGCGTTGGTGATCGCCCGCACTCCGAACGCTCCGGCTGACCAGAGGCCGCGGCCGGGCATCGCGCGGCGCGATGAGCCGCCTGTGACCTGCACGAGGGTGGCCGCCCGGCCCTGCTCCATGGCAAACCGCCCGCTGGCGGACAGGAACGAGAATGCCGCGCGGGCAGGAGCCGCGGCCCAAGAGTCAAAGCCCTCGGGGTCCGCCTCGGCGATCGGGCCGCCGCCGAAGGGCCCGCTGCGCGTGCCGCCGTAGGCCGAGGCCGCGTTCAGCATTAGCTGCACTGCGCCGTGCGCAGCGGCCGCCTGCTCCAGGACCGCATACACACTCGCGGGGTCAGTCACGTCGGCCTTCACCGCGAGCGCCCCGGCCGCGCTTATGCCGTCGAGGGTACTCTGCGACCGCGCCACGCCCGCCACGGCCCAGCCGTCACTCACCAGCGTATCTATGACTGCGCGGCCCAGGTTTCGCGCTCCGAACACGACCGCGCTCCGCTGTTCGCCCTCTGTCTCGCTCATCGAATCGCTCCATTACCGTCGAGTTCTCTGCTCAAGGTAACGCAGCGCTTTAGCGCCCGCGGGCCCGCGGGCCCGCGCGTGCCAGACCTCAAGCGGACCAACGTTAAGAGACGCCGGGGCGGGCACTGGTTCGAGGACAGGGCCAGCGGCCGGTCTGCCGAGGTGTTGGTCGCCGTCAGCGCTTGAGCCATCGACGCCAAAGGCGTGTGGGACACTCGCTTGCTGTGGGAGGATTGATCGATGGAGCATGGTGGGGTGGATGAGTCGCGCAGGCGGGTGATCGTCCGCCGCGTGAAAACGGTGCCGCCTGTCGTGCTGGGGTTCGTGCTTGTGACGTTGTTGTTCCCGGCGTTGCTGCTCGTCGCGCTACTCGTCGACGTCGGCCGCGCCGTCGTCTTGCGCACGCCGTTCATGGCGACTCGCCTGCTCGCCTTCCTGTGGGCGTACCTCGCTGGGGAGAGCGCCGGGCTGCTTGCTCTGCTCGGCATCTGGCTTGCCGGCGGGTTCGGCCTGCGTCGCGGTCGGATTGCCGACTGGACGTGGCGCTCCCAGCAGGTCTGGGCGGGTTGGATGTTCGCCGCAGCCCGGCGGCTCATGGGCCTGCGAGTCGAGGTGAGCGGCGACGAGGCGCTCCGGCCGGGGCCGGTGATCGTGCTCGTGCGACATGCGAGCATCGTCGACAACCTGCTTCCTTCGGTCCTCGTCACTCGCGCCCACCACGTCCGCCTGCGCTACGTCCTGAAGCGCGAGCTCCTGCGCGATCCGTGCCTCGACGTAGCCGGCAAACGGCTTCCGAACTACTTCGTGCGCCGCGATACCGGCGAGAAGCTGGAGCGAGAGAACGTTCGACGCCTTGCCGAGGGACTATCGCCGCAGGACGGCGTGCTCCTGTACCCGGAGGGCACGCGCTTCACGGCTGAGCGCCGCGAACGGGCGATCAAGCAGATCGCCGAGCGTGACCCGGAACGGGCCCGACGCGTGGAGCGAATCGAGCACCTGCTGCCCCCAAAGGTCGGAGGATTCCTTTCGGCGCTCGATGGCGCCCCCGGCGTGGACGTGGTCGTGATGGCCCACGCCGGCTTCGACGGCCTGCGACTGATCTCCGACATGTGGCGCGGCGCTCTTGTGGGCCGGACAATCCGCGTGCGCTTCGAGCGCACAGAGCGCGCTGCGATCCCCAACGACACCCCCGGTCGCGTGAGGTGGCTCGACGACGCGTGGGCGGCCGCTGACGTGTGGGTAGCAGCGCAACTGGCCCTTCCGCACACCGATCGGGGGCGGCGCCGCGCCCGCAGCGACGTCGCTCCCACGGTGCCCGGGTGAGCCTCGGCGGCATCCTGCTTCTCAACCTCGCCGTCGTCCTCGGGCTGACGACGGCGCTCTGGGGGGTGAGTGTCGCGGTCCGCGACACTTCGATCGTCGACATCTTCTGGGGCACCGGATTCGTCGTGATCGCATGGGTCACGTTCGCCGTCGCGGACGGCTCGGCCCACCGCCGGCTCCTGCTCGCGGTGCTGACCACCGTATGGGGGCTGCGACTCACGCTGCATCTCGCCCGGCGAAACCTCGGACACGGCGAGGATCCCCGTTACCAGGCGATGCGCCAGCGCCACGGCAAGCGTTGGCCGCGGCGCTCACTGTGGGCGGTCTTCTGGGGTCAGGGTCTGCTGATGTGGATCGTCTCGCTTCCCGTACTGGCCGGTCAGGCCTACACGACGCCCGCAGACCTGATCTGGCTCGACGCGCTCGGCACGGCAGTCTGGCTCATCGGCTTCCTGTTCGAGACCATCGGGGACCGTCAGTTGATGCGCTTCAAGGCCGACCCCGCCAACGCCGGCCGGATCATGGACCGCGGCCTGTGGCGCTATACGCGCCACCCAAACTACTTCGGGGACTTCAGCGTCTGGTGGGGTCTCTTCCTCGTCGCGCTCGCGACGGTCAGCGCGTGGTGGACGGTCATCGGCCCGATAGTCATGAGCGTGCTGCTGATCCGCGTCAGCGGCGCCGCGCTGCTCGAGCGACGCATGGGCAAAACGCGACCCGGGTATGAGGACTACGTGCACCGAACGAGCGGCTTCCTCCCACGGCCACCAAAGCGCGCCTGACCGCATCAGTCCCGAGCCCTGCCCGTTCCTCTGCACGCAGGCCGCTCAGCGCCAGCAACTCGGCAGCGTGACCGCTTCGGTCACGAAGTGGTCCGCGTCGCTCCGGCGTCTCGTCCAGCGTGAGAGTGAGCGCAGGCGTAATCCTTACGTCCGCCTGGTGGCGGAAGCAAGAGTGAGCGCAGGTTCGGGTAGCCAGGGAGCGCGAGGACTGTCCGGGCAGAGAGCGGATTGGAGCCGGCGGCCGGGTCCTCGTCCGAGTCCGACCGAGTTCACCGACCTGGCTCAGCACGCAGGTTCAGTGTTCCCGCCCCTTTCTTTGGCAGCGCCACGCGAGCCAACGTCAATCGTCTCGGGCACCGGGGTCGCTGATGCGACCATCCACGATCCTCGCGACACGGTCGGCGTAATGGGTGATCCGGTCGTCGTGCGTCACGATGATCGCCGCGGTACCGCGGGACTTCATCTCGTGTCGGATCAGGTTGACCACCTGGTCGCCGAGCTGGGTGTCCAGGGCCGACGTCGGCTCGTCGAACAGCACGAGGTCGGGTTCGTTCATCAGGGCCCTGCCGATGGCGACCCGCTGGCGCTCTCCGCCGGAGAGCTGCGCCGGCAGATTGCTCGAGCGGTCGGTCAATCCGAGCTCCTTGAGCAGCTGGTCCGCTCTATCCCTGGCCCTGCCGCCCGTGCGCGGGCCGACT
>JADGPK010000087.1 GCA_017882445.1 Solirubrobacteraceae bacterium | reverse complement strand
AAGGTGACGGGCCGCGTACGCCTGGCCCAGCACGAGCAGGAACGCCGGCGCCTGGCGATCCGCCTGGCGGAGCTGTGCGAGCGCAGCGGCACCTTGACGCCCGCGCTGCCCGCATGAGCGACGCGGCGGAGCGGGGTGGCTCTAGAGAGCAGCGCGTGCATGAGATGCGCGCGCCCAAGCTTCAAGTCACCCTGGACGTCAAGTCGATGATCCAGCGGCGCGCCTGGCGTTCGGTCTCCATCCCGTCAGGCGCGCCATTCAGCTGATCACCGGAGGGCTGCTCACACCCACCGCCCGAGCATCGGATCGTGCGCGGTGTCGATGATCTCGCGCATCCGCGAGAGCGTGTCGCGCTTGAGCTGCTCCTTGACTCGGTCGTAGGAGGCGGCGGCGGCGCGGATCCCGGCGAGCTCGACCGCTCGCTCGAGCAACGCTGCGGGCGACACGAGCTCATCGATGAGTCCGCGCGCATGCGCGGTGCGGGGGTCCGTGGTCTCCCCGCTCAGCACCAGATGGCGGCGATAGGCGGGCTCGATCTCCGCCTTGACGACCTCCATCGGGCAGGCTGGATAGGGGATGCCAGCGCTCACCTCGGTGAGGCCGAGCTTCGCTTCCGTGTCGGCGGCGACTCGCGTGTCGCAGGCCAGCATAGCCACGAACGCGCCGCCGATCGCGTGCCCGTTGACCGCCGCCACGGTCGCCGTGGGCAGCCCGTAGAGAAGCGTGATGGCGGCGTTGATGTGGCCGACCATTCGGGCCCTCTGATCGCTCGAGTAACTGGGCACCTCCCTGAAGTCCACGCCTGCCGAGAAGGCGCGACCCTCACCGGTCACGACGACCCCGCCCGCCGGGATGTTTCCTCTCAGCTCGTCGAGACGCGCGTGAAGTTCCTCGACGAGCGGCAGGTTGAAGGCGTTCATCGGCGGACGCGCGAACAGCACCACCGCGGTCTCTCCCCGACGTTCGATCCGGATCAGAGCCATCGTCCACATCGGCTCGGCGAACGGGCTCGTGCCACTGGGGAACAGCCGATGACCACCCTCGCAGGATGTCACCGATCCCGGCTGAACGCGTCCCTCGTGCTCGCCGGCGCCGGCTCGGTGGGTCTGCGATGATCGCCGTCATGTTCGTCAAGCTCGGGGGCCTTGCGCTGATCGTGCTTGCGGCGGTCACAGCCACGGTTGTGCTTCACGGTTCGACAAGCTCGACGAGCGCGACAAGCGAACGACGTGCGATCGACCGCGCAGTCAATGCGCCGTTCATCGATTACGAACACCGCGACGCCTGCGCGGTGTGTGAGGATTTCACGCCTGCGGTTGCGAGTCGGTTCGGGCAGAACGTGTCACACGCTCCCACTTGTAAGGCGAGGGTTGTTGACGCCCTGCGTCGGTCGGGCCGTGGCCTTGCGTATTCGTCGTCCAAGCAGCCGCTCACGCCGCTGCCGGTTGTCGAAATCAGATGGCGCGGCAAGCACGCGACCATCTACTTCAGCCGTCACAGTAACCACGTAGACCTGAGGCTCGAGAAGATCGCCGGGAGGTGGCAGATCTCTACGCCGGCCGGGCTCAGCCCTTCGTGCAATTACGTCGGCGGGCACAGGAGCTGCATAGAGGCGTTGTGGATCGGGAGCGGGCCCGCTTAGGGGGCTGCGGTCAGGCCGTGTCGCGGGACCCTCTCGCGGCCGTCGAGGATCAGATCGGTGACGGAGCATCGTGGTGAGTCCCCCACCGAATGGGCGGCGATCACCTCGATCGCCGAGAAGTTCGGGGTGGGCTCGGAGACGCTGCGCAAATGGGTGCGCAGGGCGGAGGTCGACGACGGGATGCGCCCGGGCGTCACGAGCGCTGAGGCGCAGCGGATCAAGGAGCTCGAGCGCGAGAACA
Organism: Solirubrobacteraceae bacterium; assembly: GCA_017882445.1. Lineage (GTDB taxonomy): Bacteria > Actinomycetota > Thermoleophilia > Solirubrobacterales > Solirubrobacteraceae > Palsa-744. The sequence goes on along the minus strand of JADGPK010000087.1, from coordinate 4,810 downwards.
GAGAGCTGCGTCGCGGGAATGAGATCCTGAAGGCGGCCTCGGCTTTCTTCGCGCGGGAGCTCGACCCGCAGCCGAGGAGATGAGCAGGGTCGTGGACGCGCACCGCCAGGAGTTCGGGGTCGAGCCGATCTGCCGCACGCTCGGGGTCGCTCCGCCGACGTATTACGCGGTCAAGGCCAGGCAAGCGGCTCCTTCAGAGCGTGCTGTTCGTGATCGACGACTGATTGCTGAGATCCGCAGGGTGCACGAAGAGAATCTCAGCGTCTATGGCGCCAGGAAGGTGTGGTGGCAGCTGCAGCGTGAGGGCATCGATGTCGCCCGGTGCACGGTCGAACGCCTGATGGCCCGCGAGGGCCTGCAGGGCGCTGTTCGCGGCAAGAAGCGCCGCACCACGTTCCCCGATGGGCAGGCTGGCCGTGCGCCTGATCTCGTGGACCGTGACTTCAGCGCCAAGAAACGAAAGCGACTACCGACGAACCGAGAGAACCCCGAAGCAGCTACTGAGTGATAAGGCGCTCGACGGGCGACCCGGGCTTGCCGGGGAGGTAGGCACGACCGGTGCGGCGATGTAACGCTCGGTCGTCGTGCGACATATACAGGGTGAGATGCAGCAATCGGAGGAGGAGCATTTCCAGGAGCTCTATCGGCGCCACCGTGACGCGCTAACCGCCTACGTGCGTCGCCGCGCACCGACTCAGGCGGTCGAGGACATCGTCGCCGACACGTTCCTCGTCTGCTGGCGTCGCCGAGACCGAGTGCCGCTCGATGCGCTGCCGTGGCTCTACGCGGTGGCCTTGAAGACGCTCGCGAATGACAGGCGCAAGCGAGCACACGCGGAATCCGCGGCGGTGGCGAGCTCGCCACCAGGGTTCGTCGAGCCACTGCCTGTCGGGGACCCGCTGCTGGCGGTCGCGTTCGCCGGGCTGGGCGAGCGCGACCGAGAGGTGCTCTGCCTCGTCGCCTGGGAGGGCCTTGCCCTCCACGAGGCCGCGGATGTCCTCGGCTGCTCCGCGGTCGCGTGCCGCGTGCGGCTTCATCGCGCCAAGCGCCGCCTCGCCGAGCAGCTCGCCGACGTCGAGACAAACCCCGCCGCCCGACAACGACCGCTGCCCGAGGGAGCCACACAATGAGGAACGACCCGCTGCTCGCGCGCCTCGCGAGCGCAAACCCAGCACCGACCGCCGGAGCACTCCCTGACACGGCGCCACGCGTCGATCCGATCGAGGCCCGTCTCATGGACGCCGTCAGGCGCGAGAGCAGCACAGCACCCGGCAATTACAGATTCGACGCGCGCATGCCCTGGAGACGCGCACACCCACTCACAGCCATCGCGGCCTGCCTGCTCATCTGTGCCTCCGCGGCCGCCGCGGTCGTCTCACTCACCAGCAGTTCCTCGGAGCCGCTCGCCGGGCAGGTGCCGGGCACACACATAGGCAGGCAAACGCGGATGGCTCCGCAAGCGGTCTCCGGAGACTCCTACCAGATCACCGTGGCCCCCGCCATGGAAGCCGGCGACGCCGGGTGGTGCACCAGCATCGTCTACAGCGTCGAGGGGAGACTGAGCAGCGGGTCAGGCGGCTGCGGTGGCGGCGGCGACTACCCGACAACGGCCAGGCCGCTGTTCGGGTCCTCCGGCATTTCACGCTATCCCGGACGAGCACCGAGCGGCGACACGGTCGGCTATGTCCTCACCGGACCACGCGTCTCAGCCGTGCGCATCGGCTCGAGCACGATCCTCGCCAAGACCGAGCCCGGCCTGCCGGCCGGCGACAAGGCCGCCGTGTTCTTCCTGCCGACGACCTCACCGCCCGTGATGATCCCGCCCGTCGGGACACTCTTCCCCTACGACATCGAGGTGCCAAGCCCCTCCACGCCCCCCGGCCACAAACACCCTCGCCTCGTGCAGGTGATCCCGATGCTGGCCATCGACGGGTCCGGAGAAGTAATCCGCTACGGCAATGCGGCTCACTCGTCACCCCGGGGGGGCGTGCGGTTCTGGGATCGCCGCGCCAGCCGAGCCCTGCGGCAGCACGGCATCGCGGACCACCCACTCCCCGGCGCCTGCGAACTGGAGCAGACGCGTCTCCCCACACTTACCGCCGAGTGGGGGCGCACCGTCAAGCGCATCACCCCGCGGGCGAACATCGAAGGCCAAGCGTTCGCATCCTGCATCAACACCTGGTACGGCCTGGATGGCTGGCCGCTTCAAGCCGCCGTCCTGCTCGACGCCCACGAACCCGGACGAACACTCACGTCAATCCCCGGCGCGCAGCCCGTGCCCGGACACCCAGGCACCGTGAACGTCCCGCTGTCGCTACTCCCAGGCGCCATCACCGCACGCAGGGAAGGCAACGGGTGGCTTGTCGTTCAAGGCGGCCACGACGAGACTCAGCGGCTCGATGTCCTCAAAGCGCTACACATCAGCAAGCTCGCGATCCCTCGATGAGCGGCTTCTCCAATACCGCGATTAGGTACCCAGAAGTCCGGGCGTGAACGGGCGCAAAGGCAGGGTCCAGCAGCCAGCTGGTCATCGACTAGCGTCCCGTCGGTCAGCCCATGGATGCCGCGGAGTCTGCAGGCAATGCGCCTCTAGCTCTGGATCGAGGATGTAACGATGCGAGCGGTGGACGCCACCTACAGGTCATGAGTTCCCTGACGGGCGAGACGCCAACGCTGACCGTGCGCGCCGACCCCGCGCGGCGCCTGGGCGAATTCGAGGTGCTCTACCGCTCCCACGTGGCCGCGGTCACGGCGTTCTTTGCCAGGCGCAGCCGCGATCCACAGGTCGTCGCAGATCTCACGGCCGACACGTTCGTCGAGGCGATCAGATCGTTCGGCACCTCCCCACCCGTGCGGGGAAGCGAGAGCGCGTGGCTGTTCGCGATCGCGAGGCGCGTCTACGCCAAACACTGCGAGCGCACGACGCACCGGCAGGACGCGGCCCGGCGCCACTCGGGCCGGCAGATCCTCGGTGAGGACGCGACCGAGCAGCTCACAGATCGGATCGACGCCGAGCGGTCCGGCCGGGACCTGCTCGAGGCGCTCGCTGGATTGTCTGAGCTGGATCGTGAGGCCGTGGAGCTCGTGGACCTCGCGGGTCTCACGCCGAAGGAAGCAGCGGCGGCGCTTGGAGTGTCGCCGAGCACGTTGCGCGTCCGGCTGTTCAGGGCGCGAGCCAAGCTGAGAAAGGAGAGCAGGACTGATGACTGACTTTGAGGATGGGCTGTGGTCAGAACTCGTGAGCGATCACGGGGCAGAGCTCCTACAGATGGGCCCCCGACCACGCACCCGGCCCCGCCGCTCGTGGAGGGCGTCCCTGGCCGCCGGGGGTATTGCGTTGACCGGGGCAATCGTTGCCGCTGCATTGACCGTGACGGCGAGCACCAGTCCACCCGCCTACGCGCTGGGACGCGCGATGCGCGGGCGTGCCGTCCGCCTACAGGAGGACATCGAGGAGACCGGCATCAGCGGTGTCCAGGCCGTGGTGGTCTTTTGGAATCCCTTCCCGGCTGGCGTGGGCTACGGCCATCGCGTGGTCTATCTACACGGCGAGCGCCTTGCTGGTTGGCTTCAAGTGCAAGAGCCAAAAATCGCGCCGGATATGGTCTCCCGTGTCGCAGCCGCCATCGAGCAAGCGCGTCCGCCCGAGAACCGGACCTGGTGGGAACGACTGGCGATGGTCCGATTTCGCCGTAGGCGAGCAGTCTCCGAGTCAGGCTCGACCGCTGCTGCCGCCTGATTCCCCGTAAGCCGCGTTGCGACCCTAGAAGCGGGCCGAGGAGGTCCTGGTTCCCTACGCGGAGTGCCCACCGCTACCGGCAGCACCATCCTCCTGACTGCCCGGACCGATGATGAGCTTTGTCAGCTTCGTGACCTGTTCTTGAAATGCCTTGTCGGCGAAACCAAAGATGAACGCGACCGCATCAAACGTCACCACTCGCGGCGTCACTGCACTTGTGCCGCCGAGCAATAGCGAGACGTAAAACAGCAGGCAACCTATTGAGCCCGTAATGCCAGCGACAAGCGGGCGAGAGTAGTGCCAGTAGTCGTATCCTTGGTTCCAGTTCTGGTTGTGGAGATACACGCCGCCCAAGCCTGCGATCACGCCACCCGTAGCACCGAACCATGCGATCTGGATGGGCAAGGGGCCAAGCGACGGCAGGGCAGCGCGGAAGGGATGGTCAGTCTTGTAGACGATGAGGAGGGCGATCAGCAGCACAAGGTAGGTCATCTCGAAGACGAAGATGCGGAGGGGCATCCGGGCTGGCGAGGGAACGGGCGTCGGGGTACTCATCGCACTCGGAAGGATGCTCCCCTCACCGGACGGGCGAGACGTGCGGATCGGTGGATGCTTTGACAACCTCTCGAACGCTGCGCTGGAATCGGTCGACCTTCGAGCAGACGAGGCGCGAAAAAAGTCGCCGCATAGACCGCCCCCCGTCGTCTGCTGGATACTCACCGCGTCTCGCGCAACAGACGATCACGACTCGACGTGAGGTCGCACGCTCCTGAGGCCAAGTCGCTCGCCATGGCGCCACGGCGGTTCCCTTCAGCGTATGCCGTCGAGGAGGTCGGCTGGCCTGACCTTCAGCGCGCGAGCGACGCGCACGATCGCCGTGAAGCGCGGATCGCGCACGGAGCGGTATGGCTCGCGGTTGAAGCGTTCCTCGGTCGCCCGATGGTCGAGCCTGGCACGACGGTCGATGACTAGAGGCGAAGGCGCTGTACCGCTACTGGCCGGAAGTCCAGGACCGGCTGTTCGAGTAAGCGCGTCAGAACCAGCGCCCCGCGCGGACAGCGGTCGCCACGC
>JADGPK010000013.1 GCA_017882445.1 Solirubrobacteraceae bacterium | reverse complement strand
CAGCGAACGCCCCGCCTGACGCATAAACCACACAGGCACACACTCCACCCGCTCCCCACGCAAAGCACGCAACAACAACGCCCGCCGCACGGCAGGGTCGCTCACCGCCGCGCTCACGATCGTCTCGGTCGGCACGCCATGGACCGTAGCGTGCGTGCGCCGTGGCGTGTCACAGTTCCGCGGTCAACACCCAGGCGTCATAACCGCCGGTTAGGTATATTATGTACAGACTCAACCAGCCACAGTTAGCCATTGCCGGGTAAGATTACTGTGCTGAATGGTACAGACTGGTTCACGGCCGGGTACCTTGGGTGCCGACGTCCAGGCAACCCGAGGAGCGAAGGAGCTAAGGAAGGTGGACCTCTCATAATGTCCGGAACAGCAGCTCCGCTCGTATGAGGCGACAGAAGACCGGGACCGGCACTCGGCCGGTGTCCCTCCGCCACCTGAGGGTTGCCGGAGTCGTCCTGCCGGTGATCTTCGTCGTCGGGCTCGAGCTGATCCGCTACAGCATCGCCGAGAAGAACTTCGCCAGCTACAGCCCTCACATCATCCTTGCGCTGGTCACTGTCGTCGCCATCGTCGGCTTCTCGTTCGTCATGTTCCACTTCGTCGCCCGCGCCCAGGCCGAGACGGCCCAGGTCGTCATGAACCTGCGGCGCCGGCAGCGAGAGGGTCACGCCTTCTACGACGCGCTGCTTCGGATCTCGAACCAGGACCCTCTCGCGGATATCCTCGCCGCTGTCGCCCGGCACGGCCGCGACCTGTTGGCGAGCGACCACGCGGCCGTCTGCCTCAACCACGCCACGACCCGATCCGTCCAGCTCGACCCGACGCCGGCGGGGGCGGCCCCCCCGCGCGACGGAGCCTGCATCGTGCCCGACGCTGAGGAGTCCTACGCCCTGCACGATCTCGGGTACGCGCGCTCCCTGCGCTCGTCCGCGGAGCTCAAGGAGAGCATGCAGGTCCAGGTGCAGAGCTCCGGCAGAGTGTTCGGCGAGGTCTGGATCGGCCGCACGTCGGCGGTTCCCTTCGACGAGCGCGATCGGGAGTTCCTGACGACCTTCTCCGACATCGCCTCGATCGCCGTGACCAGCGCCCGAATGCGCGAGAGCGAAAGGCATGGCGCGATCCTCGCCGAGCGCGAGCGGCTCGCTCGCGAGCTGCACGACAGCCTCGCGCAGGTCCTTGGAGCAGTACACCTACGGCTGCGTGCGCTGGCCTCGCGCGAGGACGCCGTCGCGCCGGCGACTGTGCTCGAGCTGGTCGAGCTTGCAGACGTCTGCGAGGAGGGCTACAGCGACGCCCGCGGGGCGATCCTCGACCTGCACGAGTCGAGCCGCGTAGACCGCAACCTGCTCGACAGCCTGCGCGCCTACCTGGACAAGTACAGCCGCCAGTGCGGGATCGCGACGTCGCTGGAGGCGAGCCCCGAGGATGACCTGGCGCTCCCCCCGCGCAGTGAGATCCAGATCATCAGGGTCGTCCAGGAGGCGCTCACGAACGTGCGCAAGCACTCCGGCGCAGCGGCGGCGACAGTCCGGGTCACCGCGAACAACGGCACGGTCACCTTCGTCGTGGAGGACGACGGCGGGGGCTTCGAGGTGACCGAAGAGCTGTTCGAGCGGGGCGGGTTCGGGCTGCACTCCATGCGCGAGCGCATGGAGATGATCGGCGGCACGCTGCTGACAGACTCCGCCTCGGGACACGGCACGCGCATCGTAGCCGAGCTTCCCAACATCCCCGCGCGAACGCCGAGCCCGTCGATCTAGATGCCGGAGCCGACCGGGCCGATCCGCATCCTGCTCGTCGACGACACGGCCCTCTTCCGCACCGCGATCGCGGAGCTCATCGACGGGCAGGACGGCCTGGAGGTCGTCGGCGAAGCCGAGAACGGCCTGGAGGGGGTCGAGAAGGCGCGCGCGCTGAAGCCGGACGTCGTCGTCATGGACATCGAGATGCCGGTGATGGACGGGGTCCAGGCGACACGCCTCATCCGGGAACAGGTGCCGAACGTCAAGGTCGTCATGCTGACCGTGTCCGAGTCCGATGACCATCTCCTCGACGCGATCCGCTTCGGCGCGCACGGGTACCTGCTGAAGAATCTCCGCCCGGCAGAGCTCTACTCCCTGGTCAGGGCGGTGATGCGCAACGAAACCCCCCTCTCTCCGGGCATCGCGAAGCGGCTGCTCGGCCAGATCCGCGACGGGACCACGCGGTCGATCACGCCGGCCCCGTCGCGCGAGACGCCGGCGCTCACGCGGCGCGAGCTGGAGGTCCTGCAGCTCGTGGCGGACGGCGCCAGCAACAAGGAGATCGGCACGAGCCTCTTCATCACGGAGGGGACGGTGAAGAACCACATCCACAACGCCCTCGAGAAGCTCCAGCTCGAGAACCGCACGCAAGCCGCCGCCTATATCGTCCGACAGGGCCTGGGGTGAAGCGCCGAAGCGGCTGACACCGCGCCGACGCGACTCACGCGGCCGGCGCTCGCCTGTACCGAAGATCTACCCCCGGACGGATTGAGTTGCGCGCCTAGCACCGCGAAAATCACGGTATGGGTGAGCAGACCCTCGATCGCTTGATCCGCGTCGGCCTCAAGGCCGTGGTGGTGGGCGTCGCCCTCGTCGCCATCGTCTACTTCCTCGACCGGCCCGGCACGGCCCGCTCGCTCGTGGACAGGCAGATCGCGGCCGGGGAAACGGCGGTCCGCCAGAACCCGACCAACGTCGGGATGCGTCTGCAGCTCGCCGAAGTCTACCGGACCGCCAACAGGCAGGCCAGCGCTCTCGAACAGTACGGCGCGGTCCTCAAAGTCGAACAGAACCAGACGGCGCTGCTCGGGCGTGGCGAAATCCTCTCCGAGCAAGGAGAACTCTCCGGGGCGCGCAAGGCGTTCGAACAGGTCCTCGGAAAGGCCCGCACCGCCGAATTCTCCGGCGTCAATCCGCAGCTCGAGAGCGCCGACTACGGCCTGGCCGCGGTGCTGCTCAAACAGCACCATGCGACGGCGGCCATGCGGGAAGCGAAGAAGGCCCTTAAGATCGAACCGGCGGACGCCGACGCCTGGTACCTGCTGGGGACGGCCGCCTACGGTGCCGGCTCCTACGACCAGGCGGTCAAGGCGCTGCTGAAGGCGGTGCGCTTCGTGCCGAGTGGCTGGTGCCAGCCCTACGAACAGCTCGCCAAGAGCTACGAGGCTCAGCGGCACAAGCCGCAGGCGGAATACGCGGTCGCGATGGTGGAACTCTGCGAGAAGAAGCCGGCCGCTGCGACTCAGCGCCTGGAATCCCTGACATCGGGCCCCGTCGCGGTCGACGCGATGCTCGGGCTCGGGATGGCGGCTGAGGTGCAGTCGCAACGTACGAGCGCGACCCGCTGGTATCGGCAGGTCCTCGCCGTCGATCCTGGGAACTTCAATGCGCGTGGCGGCCTCAGCCGGCTCGGCGTCCACACAGGAGGCACGTGAGATGACCACCGAGAAGGAGTCCTCCGCGGCTGTCGCCGACCTGCTGCACGACGCCGGCGAGGCGGGCAGGGCGGACGCGGCCGATCAGCCCAGGCTCACGGACGCCGCGCGCAAGAGGCGCCGGCGGAAGATCGCCGCGCTGGGGGGGATCGGCGTGGCGCTCGCGATCGTCATCCTCATCATCATCCGCGCGCTCTCCGGCAGCAACCCGCTGCCGAGCATCCCCTCAGAACTGCCGCACCACGTGTCCGACATCTACGGAGTCAACCAGCCGATGGGAGTGGCTGTCAGCCCGTCCGGCGATCGTGTCTACGTCACCGAAAGCGAAGGGTCCCGCCTCGTGAGGGTCTTCGACAGCTCGGGGCATCAGATCGGCACGCTGCAGCCTAATAGCGGCAACGGCAGTTTCCGCCTCCCGGTCTACGTGGCGGTCAGCCCGAAGACCGAAGAAGTCTTCGTCAGCGACCGTCTGCGCGAAGCCATCGACGTCTATAGCCCGAGCGGCAAGTATCTGCGCGCACTTCGGCCGCCTGGAAGCTCCTCAGGGAAAGCAAACCCGCTCGGGCTCGCCTTCGGCCCGGAAGGGGGCCTCTACATGACCGACGTTGGCGGGTCGCGCCAGAATCACCGCGTCCTCGTCCTCGGTGGCTCCGGCAGTAAATCCCTGCGCACGATCGGATCCCGCGGCATGTTCTGGTTCCCCAACGGCCTCGCCGTCGATGGGAAGGGCGACCTGTACGTCGCCGACAGCAACGACGGCCGGGTGGCGATCTTCAATCCCGCCGGCAAGCTCGTCAGCGCGATCGCGCGCGGCGTTGGAGAAGGGGACCTCGCTCTGCCGCGCGGAATCGCAATCAGCGGCGACCGCCTGTTCGTCGTCGACACGACCGCCCAGACGGTCAAAGTCTTCCACCTCCACGGCAACGTTGCGGAACTACCGACGTATATCGGATCATTCGGCGGGGAAGGGATCGGCAATGGGCAGTTCCGGTACCCGAATGGGATCGCGATAGGCCGCAACGGGCGGATCTACGTCACCGATCGCCAGAACGCTCGGGTACAGGTCTGGGAATACTGAGAGCCGGAAACGGGCCGCCGATGCCGCGCGCGACGTGGAGAATCAGACGAGCGGCGGTGGTGGTCGCGTGCTATGCCGTACTGCTGATCGTCGGCGCCGGCGCCTCGGCCGACAACGGACCCCATGTGCAGGGACAGGGGCTGGTCCCGGACACCTGCGCAGTCTGCCACCGGGTCCACACCGCCCGGGCCCCCCACCTTCTGAGGACGCCCGAAACGGACCTCTGCTACACCTGCCACGGCGCCGCGGCGGCCGGTGCCAGCACCGACGTCCTCGACGGCGTCGGCTATTCGAGCGCTGAACGGACCGGGAAACCCGGCGCCCTGCGCGGCGGCGGCTTCAAGTACGCCCTGATCGACTCCGCGGCCTCCTCCGGTCAGTCGAGCGGGGGCTCCGATCCCGGCGGCGTCGTCCCGGTGCTCGCCAGCGGCGCCCCGGTCACCTCGGCGCACTCGGTCGACGCCTCGAGCCAGATCGCCTGGGGCAACGGCCCCATCAGCGCCGAAGCGAACTACGGCAAGGCCATCTCGATGAGCTGCGGCTCCTGTCATGACCCCCACGGGAACGGCAACTACCGCATCCTGAGACCGATGCCACTGGAATCCGGGGCGGAAAGCGGCGTGACGATCCCCGACGCCGTCACCAAGGTCTACACGACCACCAACTACTGGGATGTAGAGGACCAGTACGCGCCGGCCCTCATCACCGACATCTCGGCCTGGTGCGCCACCTGCCATACGCGCTATCTCAGCAGCACCTCCTACACCGAAAGCGGCGATGCCGTCTTCACCAACCGCCACATCACCTCGCAGACCACACAGGGCTCAGCCAACTGCATCCAGTGCCACGTTGCGCACGGCTCGAATGCGAGCGTCGAAGAAGGCCTCTCCACCGGCGTCCACAGCCCGCAGGGCGTGGCCGCGGGCCCCGGCAGCCGGCTGCTGCGAATCGACGACAAGGGCACCTGCCGGATGTGCCACGTCGAAGAATGACGCAACGCGACCGTCAGAGCACCATTATTGACAGCCGACCGGTATGGGCCCCGTGTACCGATCGGTGGATGCATCGGCACTGCGTCGGGTCACGTATACCGAAGACATACCATCCGACCGATTGCGCTCGAAGCCTCCGCGGGCGTTAATGACGTTGGTAATGGAAAACCCGGGAGCCGGCGATGGCTCAGGAGGTCAGACAATGAGGAAGTCGGCACGCTTTGCCTTCGTAGTGGGTTGTGTCGTGTCGCTCTCTATCGGTGTCGGCACGGCAGCAGCCGACAACGGGCCGCACGTGAAGGGACAGGGGCTCACCCCGGACACCTGCGCGGCATGCCACCGGGCCCACACCGGCAAAGCCCCCTATAACCTGAAGGAAAACCAGGAAGCGCTCTGCTTCACCTGCCATGGCACCACGGGTACGGGGTCCAACCTCGACGTACAGGACGGCGTCGGCTACTCGGGCACGGGCCGATCGGGCGGTGCAGCCGGAGCCCTGCGCGGCGGCGGCTTCAAGTACGCCCTGATCAACACGAGCGAACCAAAACCCGTCCGCACGGAAACCGGGAAACTGGTTGAAGCGACAATCCCTGCGCTGGGGACCTCAGAACTCAAGGAAACGACCTCGGCCCACTCGGTCGACGAATCCTCGCAGATCGCCTGGGGCAACGGACCGATCAGCTCCACGTCGGAAATGGGCAAATCGATCAGCCTGACCTGCGGTTCCTGTCATGATCCGCACGGAAACGGCAACTACCGGATCCTGAGGCCGATCCCCACCGAAGCGGGCACGAAAACGGAAGTCAAAATCCCCGACGCCACGACCAAGGTCTATACGACGACCAACTACTGGGCGAGCTGGGACACCAACCAGATGGAATTCGAGTACAAGGTCTCTGAATGGTGCACCCAGTGCCACACGCGCCTGCTCGCCGGGAGTGGCAGCGGCAACGCCAACAGCGGCGACGCGACGTACACGTACCGTCACCGCACCTCCTACACCAAGGAAGAATGGGAAAAATCTGCGCCTCCGAAGGCCAAACCCAACTGCATCCAGTGCCACGTCGCACACGGTACGGACGCGACGATGGGCGCAAACGCCTCGCAGGTAGCGTACCCGAACGGAGTGGTTGGCAAAGAGACGAGCTTCCTGTTGAGGCTTGATAACAGGGGCGTCTGCCAGACCTGCCACAACAAGTAACCCGGATGACCGGATCCTGCCCCTGGTGGTCACCAGTTTCACTGGCCACCAGGGGCGTTTCCATTTTCGCGGTCACGGCAACGGGCATCTGACCGCGTCCACGGTGCCCCGCAGTGCCCGGGCCCCCCGGATCCCCCCTAGTGCCCGAGCACCCATCCGGGGGGTACAGACGCCGTTGTATCTCTCGGCTGGTCGGCGTCAGTGACCTGTACCCAAGACATGACGGCCGACAGGTTGTGGTTGGACGGGATTCCCTCGAAACTGCCCAAGGTTGATTAATTCACTCAGCGTTCGCAGGAGGCGGAGCACCCGATGCCCGACACCACGACAGGCTCCCCAAAGTCGAGACGACGCAGCAAGGCCCGGTCACTGGACCCCCACACCCGCCTCGGGCTGACATCTCAGGCGAGCACCGGGGAGCTCGATAGTGCCCACAAGGAGCTGGTCGGCTTCCTCGAGGGCGCTCCGAAGAGCCTGGGCCCGTGGGCCCAGCACGAGATCGCTGCAGCCGACGACGCGTACGAGTCTCTGTCGCGGCGCGGGCGCGCACGGTCTCATCGGATGCCATCGTCGCTGAGGCGAACCGCGCTCGCGGCAGTCGCTCTCGCCGTCACCGCCGCCGTCGTCATCGGTGTCTACGAGATGGGCGGCGGCAAGAGCGAAGCGAAGTCCCGGACGACCGGTTCCTCCCAGAAACAGGGCCTCAGCAACGCCCAGAAGACGCGCGTCGCCCAGCTGATGGTGCAGTTCGAAGCCAACCCGAAGAACGTCGCGACGCTGGTCGAGCTCGGCGACATCTACTTCGAAGCTCACGAATACAACACCGCGGGGGGCTGGATGAAGCGCGCGGTCGCGCTCGACCCCGGAAACACGAAGGCGCGCCTGGCGCTCGGCGCGGCGGCGTTCAACATCGGCGACGTCCCCGCCGCCAAAGCGGCGTGGCTCAAGGTCATCTCCGCCGAACCGAAGAACGTCGAAGCGTATTACGACCTCGGATTCCTGTACCTGAGCAAGGAACCGCCGGACATGGCGGATGCCAAGAAGGCGTGGGCCAAGGTCATCGCGCTGGACCCCAACTCCAACATCGCCAAAACGGTCGCCACGCACATGAAGAGTCTGGGCAAAGAATGACGGACGTCGGCATCCCGATCGCCTTCCTCGCCGGCATCCTCTCCTTCGCGTCGCCGTGCTGCCTGCCGCTCGTCCCCGGCTACGTCAGCTACATGGTCGCGACGAGCCCCGACACCTCGGATGAGCCGCACCGTCGCGTCGCCTTCTTCCATGCACTCGCCTTCGTTGCCGGCTTCTCGGCGGTCTTCATCGCGATCTGGGCCTCGGTCGGCCTGATCGGCTACCTCTTCCGCGACTACGTCGGCCTCCTGCGTCAACTCGGCGGCGCGGTCCTCATCTTCATGGGACTCCACGTGGCCGGCGTGATCAGCATCTCGGCGCTCTACCGCGAGAAGCGGCTGCCGATGGGCAACCCGGGCGTCGACCGCCTGCGAGAGGACACCCCGCCGGTGTCCAGCTACGGGCGCTCGGCGCTGCTCGGCGTGGTCTTCTCCGCAGGCTGGACGCCGTGCATCGGCCCGATCCTGGGCGGCATCATCGGCCTCGCCTCGGTCAGCGCGAGCGTTGCCCATGGCGCCGTCCTGCTGTTCGTCTACGCGATCGGCCTGGGCATCCCGTTCATCCTGGTGGCGCTCGGCGCCACCGCGGTCAGCGACCGGCTCGGCTGGGTCCGCACGCACGAGAAAGTGGTCGGCGTGGTGACCGGGGCGATGCTCGTCGGGATCGGCTTTCTCATGATCACCAACACCTTCGGCCGGCTGTCCGGAACCCTCCCACTGATCGAAGTCTGAGGAGCACCATGAGCGTTGGCGCACCCGCAGAGCCCGGACTACACCGCCATTCGGCCGCCGCCATTCGCCGCCGGTCCAGGCCGCATCCCGGCTGGATCGTGCGTCAGCTGACCTCCATGCGGGTGGCGCTGATCATGCTCTGCGTGCTCGGCCTGATGACCCTCGCGGGCACCCTCCTCAGCCAGGCCCCCGCCACCGTGACGGGCAACTCGGCCGCCTACACCGAATGGCTCAGCATGGTGCGCCCCAAATACGGGGGCTGGACCGACATCCTGAGCGCGCTCGGGCTCTTCTCGGTGTTCTCGTCGATCTTCTTCAAGGCGGTGCTCGTGTACCTGTCGGTCAGCGTGCTCACGTGCTCGCTGCGCAGGTTCTCAGGCCTCTGGAGGACGGCGACCCAGCCGAAGATGATCATGACCGCGGCGTTCTTCGAGAAGGCGCCGCACAGAGCCAGCATTGCCTCGGAGAAGGACCCGAGCGCCGCGCTGGCGGCGCTGAGCGCCGCCTTCCGCAAGGACCACTTCCGCGTCGCCACCGCGAACGATGGCGATGACATCCAGATCTGCGCCGACCGCTTCCGCTGGGCGCCGTTCGGGAGGGTCGCCGCGCACGTGGCCTTCGTGGTGATCCTCATCGGCGCGGTGGCGACGGCGACGGGCGGTTTCCGCGACGAATCGGTCGTCATCCCGATCGGCAACAAGGTGGAAGTCGGGCACGGCACGAATCTGGCGGTGGAAGCCAAGTCGTTCACCGACTCCTACTACCCGAGCGGCCCGCCGCGCGAATACTCGAGCCGGCTGGCGATCTACAAGGGGGGGCGCGAGGTGACGGCGGGGACCGATCGCGTCAACCACCCGGTGCGCTACGACGGCGTCACCTTCTACCAGTCATTCTTCGGCCCCGCCGTCGAAATGCAGGCGACAGCCGGCAACGGCCGGGTCCTCTTCAAACAGGGCGTGGCGCTGGCGTTCGTGGCGCAGAACCAAAAAGACCGCGTAGGCCGCTTCCTTCTTCCGCAACAGGGCCTGACGGTATTCGTCGTCTCGCCCGCGTCCGGCGAAACCGACCCGAGCATTCCTCCCGGTTCAACGCAGCTCGAGGTCTATCAGGCCGGCAAACAGACGCCGGTGGCGATCGAAACGCTCTCGCAGGGCAAGCCGACGACGATCGCCGGCGTCAACTTCAAGTTCGTCCGCGAACGCGAGTTCACGGGCCTGATCGTCGCCCACGACCCTGGCGCGACGATTGTCTGGATCGGCTCGGCGCTCCTGGTGATCGGCCTGTTCACGGTCTTCTACTTCCCGCACCGGCGGATCAGGGCAGTGGTCCGCCGCCGGGCGGGCGGCAGCGAGATCGGGGTCGCCGCGATCGAGCGCCGCAATGCGATGTTCGCGGACCATTTCGAGCATCTCGTCGAGGACATAAGGCGCGCCGTGAGTGGCGCGGATACCGAGAAGGGGGGCACAGTCGATGCTTAGCCTGTCCCAGTACTGCTTCTTTGCCAGCATCATCGCCGTCTCTCTGGCGCTCGTCAGCTACGTCCTCGCGTTCGCCTCCGTGCGTATCGCGCGGGCCCATGTGGTGCTCGTAGGGGAGCCCGCCGGCGCAGACGTCTCCACGCTCACCGGCGCCGAATCGTCGAACGCCGTCACCTTCGGCATCCTCACGACGTGGCTGGCACTCGGGTTCCTCACGGCGACGCTCCTCTTCCGCTGGCGTGCGACGGGCCACGGCCCGTTCGCGAACATGTACGAGTTCTCGATCGCCTTCGCGTGGGGAGCACTCCTCGTCAACGCCTACTTCCTGCGGCGCTATCGCCAGTGGGCGGTGGGCGTCGTCGTGCTGCCCATCGCCCTGGCGCTGCTCCTCTACGCCACGACGGTGCCGAGCGAAGTCGAGCCGCTCGTGCCGGCGCTTCAGAACAACCTGCTGCTCACGGTTCACGTGGCCACCGCGGTCATCGCCTACGGCGCCTTCGCGGTCGCCTTCGCCGCTGCGGCCCTGTACATGATCCAGAGCAACGGCCCCAAATGGGGCCTGCCCGACCGCACGCTGCTGGACGACCTGTCCTACCGGGCGATGCTCGTGGGGTTCCCGTTCCTGACCCTGACGATCGTCCTTGGAGCGATCTGGGCGGACGTCGCATGGGGCAGGTACTGGAGCTGGGACCCCAAGGAGTCCGCCTCGCTCGTGACGTGGATCGTCTGCGCCGCCTACCTGCACGCCCGCGGCGCTCGCGGCTGGCGCGGAAAGCGGGCGGCCATGCTGCTCATGCTCGTGTTCGCGGCGTCCCTCTTCACCTACTTCGGGAACCTCTTCTTCGGAGGACTTCACAGCTATGGCTAGGGGGCGGACCCAGCGAAGCCGGCGCATGACGCTCCTAGTGATGGCCGTCACCACCATCGCCATCCTGGCCGTCGCCTACATGGCTGACCGGCCGGCATCCGGCGGCAGCTTCACGTCGGTCGTCCTCTCGGGCGGTGCCAGCGGCCCGGCTCCCGAAATAGGTCAGCCCGTCCCGAACTTCACCGCGACGACGATCGAAGGAAGGAAGATCACGCTCAGCCAGCTCCGAGGGCACCCGGTCTGGCTCACCTTCGGTGCATCCTGGTGCCAGCCATGCCGGGCGGAGAACCCTGACGTCGAGGCCACCTACCAGAAGTTCCGCGCGCAGGGCCTGCAGCTCGTCGGGATATTCATCCAGGACAACAAGACCGACGTCGAAGAATACGCGCAGCGAACCGGGCTCACCTATCCGAAGATCGTCGACTCCAGCGGCGCGATCGCCAACAGCTACCGGATCGTCGGGATCCCCTCTCATTTCTTCATCGACAGCTCCGGCATCCTGCGGGAGATCAAGATCTCGTCCCTGAACCCCACGACGATGGCCGAATCCCTCGCGCAGATCGGAGTCGGCGTTGCCCGATCGACCGGATGAGTCGGATGCCGCGCCAGGCAAGCCTGCGCGGACGCGCTTCAGGCGCATCGGCGAACGCGCCGCTCGGCTCGTGCGGCCGCCGCGCAGCAGCCGCGGCTTCCTGCTCGCGCTGCTGATCGTGGGGGGGGTCGGCTCCGTGACGGCGATCGGCGGCACCGCCTTCCAGCGGTGGAGCGAGACGGAAGGCTTCTGCTCGCGATGCCACACCATGACCCCGGAGGTGACCGCACACAAGCTGGGGGTCCACCGCGACGTGACCTGCGGACAGTGTCATGTCGCACCGGGCATCGTCGGCCTCGTCAAGTCGAAGCTGCGAGGCTCGATTCAGCTCTTCCAGGTGATCACCGACAGCTACCCGAGGCCGATCTCAGCACCGGACCCCAACCTGCTTCCGCCCCCCGAAGACACGTGCATGAAGTGCCACCCTCTGAGCGAGATCGCCGGTGAAGGCAGCCCGGTGAAGCTCGTGATGCATTCCATCTACCGCGAAGACAAGGCCAACACGCGGGAAAAGGTCGCCGTCATGGTCCGTCCGTACCGCCTCGGCGAAGGGCGGGCGAGCCGCGGCGCGCACTGGCACGTCGAGCAGAAGGTCGAATATGCGACCCCCGAAAAGAACTCCCAGAAGATCGATTGGATTCGGGTCACCTACAAGGGCGGCCGCACCGAACAGTTCCTCGCCCGCTCTCAGGTCGGCGTCTCCAGCGACGTGCGACCGGACATCAGCCGTCTTGGCCGGAGCGAGACGACGCGGCAGATGAACTGCATCACCTGCCACAACCGCGTCGGCCACGAATTCCCCAGCCCCGACGAAGCTGTCAACAGCGCGATGGCGCAAGGCAAGATCAGCCAGTCGCTCCCCTACATCAAGCGCGAAGGGGTCGCGCGCCTCAGCAAGCGCTACCGGTCGACCGGGGAAGCGGACAGGGCGATCGAAGGCATCCGCGGGATGTACACGGCGAGATACCCGCTCGTCTCGAAGGCCCAGGGGCGGGAGGTCAGCAACGCGGTCGACCAGCTCAAGCAGATCTACCCGCTTGTCGCCGACCCCAACATGAATGAGATCTCGGCCAACTACCCCAGTAACCTCGGCCACCAGTCGGGCCCCGGCTGCTTCCGCTGCCACGACGGCGCCCATTTCGCGGTCGGTCCCGATGGTCGCCTCCTGAGCAGGACGATCCCGTGGGAATGCACGACGTGCCACACCTTCCCGCAGGTCGGCAAGACGGTGTCCAATGTGTCCCTGCTCAGCCCTCCCCCCGATCACCTGTCGAAACTCTGGGTCTTCGAACACGGGCGCAGCCCCGCGGCGCTCGTACCGTCATCCAACAGCAGCTTCTGCACGAACTGCCACAGCTCAGGCGCGGCGAAGGTGAACCACGAAGAAATGCTCTACCACCACCCGCAGGTGATCGAAAAGGCCGGTCTCCAGGCGTGTGGGTACTGCCACCGGGAGACCTTCTGCGCCAGGTGCCACAAGCAGCCTGTCCTGGGCTCGAGCCGGACTGACCTCTACAGCGAACCAAGCTCCCTATCCAGCCCAAAGCTCGAATGACGAATACGCCGCACACATCGGTTCGCGAGGAGTGGCTGACGCTGCACGAAGCCTGCTCGCTCGTCGGCGTCTCGCCGGCCACGCTGCGCCGCTGGAGCGATAACGGAGACGTTTCGACATTCACGACGCCCGGAGGCCACCGTCGGTTCGCCAGGTCGGCGATTCTCGGCCTCCTGCCGGTGCCGTGGGGGGCGTCCGGAGCTTCATCGCGCGCCGCGGCCGACCCACCCGCAGGAACCGACGCGCCGGTCCCCGCCGTCGTCGCCCTGGTCGCCCAGGCGCGCCACGTCCCGGCCGCCGCGCGTGAGGCGTTCGCGACCGAGCTGGCCGCGCTCGAGCAGAGCGATGCGACGATAGTCGTCCACACCTGCCATCGGGTCGAGCTGTACGTCGCTCTCGAGGGGTTTGGAGAGCGGCCGCTTCCGGAGCCACCGCCGGGAGCGCAGCGCCTCGAGGGGATCGACGTGGCACGGCACCTCGTCTCGGTCGCCTGTGGGCTGGACAGCGCTGTGCTCTGCGAGAACCACGTCCTGCACCAGCTCCGCGAGACCCTCACCCGGCGTCGCACCGAGCATCCGCTCGACCCGGCCCTGGATCGGCTCTTCCAGGTGGCGCTTCAGGCGGGCCGGCGTGCTCGCAGCCGGTTCGGGGGCACGCGGCGATCGCTGGCCGACGTCGCGCTCGAGCGGGTGCAAGAGCACGCCGGGGCGCCCGAGGGGCAGCGAATCCTCGTCGTCGGGGCGGGCGTCATGGGGCGCCTCGCCGTGCTTGCCGCGGCACGCCAGGGCGCCGAGGTGATCGTCACGAACAGAACCGGCGAGCGAGCCGTCGCCCTGGCACGCGAGGTGGGCGGACGGGCGATCCCGTTTGAAGGCGAGGGCGGCATGCCGCGCCTCGCCGGCGCGATCGTCGCGCTCGGCGGGCAGTGGCCGCTCGCCGAGGGCGATGCCCGCGCGCTGGCCGAGAGTGGCGCGATCGTCGTTGACATGTCCTCGCCGGCGGCCGTCCCGGATGCGCTCCAGGCTGCGCTCGGCGACCGTTTCGTATCGGCCGACGATCTCGCCCGCGCAAAGGACGTCGAGCTGAAGGACCCGCTCCGCCGCCAGCTCGAAAAGCTGGTGGCCGAATCCGCCGACTCGTACTTCCGCTGGCTGCGCTCGCGCAACGTCGTGTCGGCGATCCAGGCGATCGGCGACGCCGCCGACGAGCAGCGTCGCGGCGAGCTGGACTGGCTGTTTCGCCGCCTGCCGGGCCTCGCCGAGAAGGAGCGCTCGCTGATCGAGCAGATGACCCACCGGCTCGTGGCTGACATCCTGCACGCACCGCGATCGGCGCTCAACTCGGATGACGGCGGTCAGCTCGCGCGGGTCGCCCGAGAGCTCTTCGGAACATGAGATGACCAGCGTGCAGTGTTCGATGCAGCGCCGGCCGCGTGTACCGCGGTGGCTGTGGGTCCTCGGCCCGGGGTTGATGGTGATGCTCGCCGATACCGACGCGGGCAGCGTGATCACGGCTTCCCAGTCGGGTGCGCGCTGGGGGTACCGCCTGCTGGCGCTGCAGGTGCTGCTGGTGCCGGTGCTGTACCTCGTGATGGAGCTGACCGTTCGGTTGGGGATCGCGACGGGCAAGGGGCACGCGCAGCTGATCCGGGAGTGCTTCGGCGCCCGCTGGGCGCTGGTGTCGATCGGCGCGCTGCTCGTGAGCGCGCTCGGCGCGCTGGTGACCGAGTTCGCCGGCGTCGCCGGCGTCGGTCAGCTGTTCGGATTGCCACCGGCGCTGACCGTGCTACCGGCGGCGGGACTCCTGGTGGTCCTGGTCGTCTCGGGCGGCTACCGGCGGGTGGAGCTGGTCGGGATCGCGCTGGGACTGTTCGAGCTCGCCTTCGTCGCTGCGGCCGTGCTCGCCCGTCCCGGCGGACACGAGCTCGCCGCCGGAGTCGTGACCCAGCCGCTCGGCCAGCCGGGCTATCTCGCGCTGGTCGCGGCGAACGTCGGGGCGGTCGTGATGCCGTGGATGATCTTCTACCAGCAGCACGCGGTGGTCGACAAGGGCCTGACCGCGCGCGATCTGCGCGCGGCGCGGATCGACACCGCGCTCGGCGCGCTGCTGACGCAGCTGATCATGGGCTCTGTGCTGGTGGCGACCGCGGCGAGCCTCCATGGTCACGCGGGCTCGCTGCAAAGCGTGGGTGCAATCGCCAGCGCGCTCGCGCCGCTGCTCGGCAGCTCGACCAGCCGCGTCCTGCTCGCGCTCGGGATGCTCGGAGCGGCGATGGTCGCGAGCATCGTCGTCTCGCTCGCAGCCGCCTGGGCGGTCGCCGAGGTTGCCGGGCGGCCGCGGAGCCTGAACGACGGGCTGCGCCGCGCACCGCTGTTCTACAGCCTGTATGCCGGCGCGGTCGCGTTCGGCGCGGCGCTTGTGCTCGCCAGCACCTCGCTCGTACGGCTCGCCGTCGACGTGGAGGTCGTAAACGCGCTGCTGCTACCGCTGGTGCTCGGCATGCTCATCCTGCTAGCCCACCGGGTGCTCCCAGCCCCGTATGGGCTGCGGCGCAGGCACCGTGTCGCCGTCAGCTTCGCGACGGTTGCCGTCACGCTGGTCGGACTCATCTGGCTGGGCTTCGCGTTCGGGCTCTAGGCAGGCAAGTGCAGCCAAGGTTCGCCCATCCCACCGAATCGCTCTCATCGGCGTGCCGATGAGAGCGCGAGCGCGCCGTCGCTCCTCAGGGTCGGCCATCAGGGTCAGCCGCTCGGCGTGGCTGCGGTTGGCGGCCTTTACCGGAGCGGCCGCGGTCCTTCAGATGGACGGGACGCTGATCACGGTGGCGCTCCCCTCGGCTGGACGCGCACTGGGAATGAACAGCCACTTTCAGGGGCTTGTGCTCGGGGCGTACTTCGTCGTCTATGCGCTCACGCTGTGGCCGGGCGGAACGCTCGTCGATAGCGCCGGCTCGCGTCGCGTCGCCCTGAGTGGGCTGTTCGTCTTTGGAGCCGGCGCGTGTGCGGGAGCGCTGGCTGGGGATCCCGGAATGCTGCTGCTCTCGCGGATCGTTCAGGGAGCGGGTGCCGGGTTGGTCAGTCCGGCGGCCCTCGCTGGGGCGGTCAGCGGCTTCCCCGCTGAGCGACGCGGTACCGCGCTGGGCATCTGGAGCGCCGGATCGGGGATGGCGAATCTGATCGGCCCGTTGCTGGGAGGTGGGCTGACCGTGCTGATCGGTTGGCGGGCGGTCTGGTGGGCGCTGGTACCGCTCGCGGTGCTCTCCGCCACCGCCGTCTACCGGCTGATGCCCGCGGGGGTGCATCAGCAGAGGCTCAAGACGGCCGATGTGCGTCTGCGCAGCCGGGTGCTCGCGGCGGCAACGCTGGTGGCGACTCTCACGTTTGTCGTGATGATCGGTGCGTTCTTCGTGGCTGAGCAGTATCTGCAGGTGGCGGCTGGTTACTCGGCGCTGGGCGCGGCCGCGGCATTGATCGTGGTCGCACTGCTCGTGGCGCTCGCTGCCCCGCTCTCCGGCAGGCTCGCCGATGCTCGTGGCGAGCGGCTTCCGGTGGTGCTTGGATTCGGGTGCGCTGGTCTGGCCCTCTTGGTGCTCGGCATCCCGGGCGTGCCGCTCGATGGTCTGGTCTCGCTGGCGTTGCTGCTGCCGGTCGGATTTGGTCTGGGGCTGCTGTTCGCGCCGACATCCAGAGCCGCTCTGAACTCGATTCCCATCACCGCTCACGGGCGGGTGTCCGCCGTGCTGTCGGCCGGCCGGCTGATCGGAGCGGCCATCGGTGCTGGACTCGCCGGACTCACGCTCGACGGCGTGGTGACTGCGACCAATGTGCACCACGCTCTGCTGGCCGCCGCGGCTCTCTGCCTGCTGGTGGGTATTCCGGCGGCCGCTGGACTGAGCGCCCGGATACACATCCCGGAGCCCGGGCTAATGGAGCGATTGCCGGCCGGCGATCAGCTCGACCGCGTGTGGCAGCGCCGCGGCGATCGCCTCACCGGCCTGGTCGATGCTGTCGGGGTTGCCGGGGAAGTTGACGATCAGGCTTGACCCGCGAATGCCGGCCACGGCGCGCGAGAGCATCCAGTGGCGGGTGTGCTCGCGGGAGGCGACACGCATCGCCTCCCCTATCCCGGGGGCCTCGCGCTCGATGACCGCCAGCGTCGCCTCCGGCGTGATGTCGGTGGGGGCAAAGCCCGTGCCGCCGGTGCTCAGCACCAGCTCGCAGCGCTCGACGTCTGCCCAATGGCGGAACCGCTGTTCGATCAGCTCGCGGTCGTCGGGGATGAGGTCTCGACCGGCGATCTCGGCGCCGAGCCGCTCGGCGAGCGCTGCCAGCCTGCTCCCGCCTGTGTCCTCACCCTCGCCGGCGGACTTCGAGGTGCTGATCGTGATGATGGCCGCCCTCATGAGGGCTCAGCTTGTGAGCTCGTCGTCTTCGCGCCGCCAGTCGCTGCGTCCGCCGCTCTTCTCCAGCAGCGTGATCATCTCCACCCTGACCCCTCGCTCCAGCCCCTTGACCATGTCGTAGACGGTCAGCGCCGCGACCGCGCAAGCGGTCATCGCCTCCATCTCGACGCCCGTACGCCCCACGGTGCGGACCTCGGAGGTCAGCTCGACGAGGCCCTGCCCGGCGCTGACGCTGGCGGTCACATCGACGAACGTCAGCGCGAGCGGATGGGCGAGCGGGATCAGCTCGGCTGTCCGCTTGGCGGCCTGGATGCCGGCAATCCGCGCCACCCCGAGCACCTCGCCCTTGGGCGTGTCTCCGATCTCGATGGCGCGCGCTGTCGCCGCTGACATCCGCAGCCGCGCTGTGGCTCGTGCCCTGCGCTCGCCGGGTTTCTTGGCTCCGACATCGATCATCCGTGCCCTGCCGTGCTCGTCGAAGTGGCTCAACCGGCCCTCGTTCACCGTTCTGCCTCTCGCTGCGAGGGCTCTCGAAGGCCGGCTCGAGGCGGCGCCCCGTCCACCCGGCGCACCGTTCCGTCCGGCTCGACCTCCTGCTTCCAGATCGGCGCCTCGGCCTTGATCCGGTCGATCGCCTCGCTGGCTGCGGCGAAGGCCTCTACCCGATGGACTGCTGACACCGCGACAATCACGCTGGGCTCCGAAAGCTCGACCTTTCCGACACGGTGCTCTGCGGCGATGGCCTGCAGGTCGTGACGCTCGAGGCAGTCGCTGAGGATGGCCATCATTCGCTCCTCGGCCATCTCCCGGTAGGCCTCGTAGTCGAGGTGGCCGACGTTGCGAGGCATGCCCTGGAAGGTGACGATCGCGCCTGCCCCGGGGCGGGTGACGGCGCGGGTCAGCACCTGCAGTGAGAGCGGCTCTTCGGTGACGCGGGCATGGATGTCGACGCCGCCGCTGATCGGGGGAATCAGGGCCAGCTCGTCCTGCGCGACCAGGCGGGTGTCTGTTGTCGCATACTCGCGGTTGACAGCCATTGCAACCGGCAGGCGGTCGAGGACTCCAGTGAGCGCGGGCAGCTCCGAGAGTGCCCTGATGGCATCCGCGACGGTCGCTCCCTCGGCCAGGTCGACCTCGATCGACTCGGTCCCGGCACGTTCCCGCAGGATGGCGAAGAAACGCACGCGCACGATCACCACTCCATGCTACCCGTCGTCGAGCAGCTCGATCTCGACGCGCTCGCCCGCCCGCACGTTCCCGCTGGCGGTCGGGATGATCGCGAGTGCGTCGGCGCCGAGCATCGAGGTCAGGATGTGCGAGCCGTGCTGCTCGGCGGGCTGCGCGTGCCAGCCGTCCTCGCGCAGCTCCAGGCGGCAACGCACGGCGTGCGCCCGGCCGGGGCTCTTCTCGTAGTCGCGGTCGAGCGTGGCAGTCGTTCGCCGGCGTTTGGGCCGCCTGCCGCTCAGGGCCATCAGCGCCGGGCGGACGAGCAGGGTAAAGGTGACCATCGCAGACACCGGGTTGCCCGGCAGGCCGAAGACCAAGCCGCCCTCATGTCTGCCGAACCAGGTCGGCTTCCCCGGCTTCAGGGCAACGCGCCAGAAGATCTCCTCGATTCCCAGGTCGATGAGTGCCCGCTTGACGTGGTCGTGCACGCCGACCGAGACGCCTCCGCAGATCACCGTGACGTCGCACTCAAGCGTCTGTGCTATTGCCGCGCGGGTGACGTCGGGGTCGTCGGGGACCACGGTGACCCCGGTCACCTCGGCGCCCGCCCGCTCTGCCAGGGCGGGGATCGAATAGGCGTTCGAGTTGCGCACCGCACCCGGCCGCATGGGCTGACCGGGCTCGATCAGCTCGTCGCCGGTGGCCAGGACCCAGACGGTCGGCCGTCGATGGCAAATGACAGCCGAGCGTGCGGACGAGGCGAGCACACCGAGCTCGGCAGGTCCCAACCGGACACCGCTCTCGAGCACGGTGTCGCCGCCGCGGATGTCCTCGCCGGCGTGTCGGATGTCACGGTGGGGCTCCACCTCAGAGAGAATCTGAACGAGTCCATGCTCGGATCTCGTCTCCTCTACCCGGACCACCGCGTCGGCTCCGGTCGGGATCACCCCACCGGTCGAGATCGCGATCGCCTGCCCGGCACCCAGACCGGATCCAGCCGGATGCCCGGCGCGCGACTCATCGACGATGGGCAGCGTGACAGGCGAATCGCGCCGGGCGCCGCGGGTATCGGCGGCGCGAAGGGCGAATCCGTCCATCGCCGAGCTGTCAAAGGCGGGCACATCCTCGGGGCTGGTCACATCCTCGGCGAGCGCGCGTCCGAGCGCCGCGCGCAGCTCCACGCTCTCGCTTCCTAGCGGCGAGACGTGCTCGAGGACCAGGCGCCGGGCCTCCTCGATCTCGATCATGTGCGCCGCCACCTCTGGCCATCAGTCTACGGGCGGACTGCCTCGCACGAGTGGGCCACCGTCGGAGTCCGGCGAATCCGTGATCCTCGCCCCGGCGGGTGACAGACTTCACGGCGTGACCGGGCCGGCGCCTGAGGCAGCACCTCGCGCGGTGATCGGCGTCGTTCTCGCCGGTGGGCGCAGCCGACGGATCGGCGGCGCCAAGGCGCTGGCGGAGCTGGGTGGACGGCCCTTGATCTCCTACCCGCTGGCAGCTCTGAACGCGGCGGGGCTCGACGCCGTTGTCGTCGCCAAGAGGCAGTCGCCGCTGCCGGAGCTCGACTGTGCGGTGCTCCGCGAGCCCGCGCTCCCCCGCCACCCCCTCTGTGGGGTCATCACCGCCCTGCGCTGGGGTGGCGGGGGGCCTGTCGTCGTCGTCGGCTGTGACATGCCGTTCGTGACCGGACCGCTGCTCGCGTGGCTGGCCGGTCTCGATGGTCTCGTCGTGCCCGAGATAGAAGGCCGGGCGCAACCGCTGCTCGCCCGCTACGAGCCCGCGCACGCCGGCGCCCTGGAGATCGCCGTGCGCAGCGGCCATTCGATGCGCAAGGCGATCGCCGGACTCCAACCGCGCATCTTCGACGAGCGTGAGTTGCAGCGTTTCGGCGACCCCGGCAGGCTCTTCTTCAACGTCAACGACCCCACCGACCTCCAAGTCGCGGAGCGATTGCTTCTCCAGGGTGGGTGACTGCTGCTGCTGCGGCACGAGTAGGCTGAACGGACACACCATGACCGCGACGCTCGATCAACGTGCGCGCTCGCTGCGCGACCTGCGAATCTCGGTCACCGATCGATGTAACTTCCGCTGCGGCTACTGCATGCCGAAGGAGCTGTTCGGCCGCGGCTTCGCCTTCCTGCCCCGCGCCGAGCTGCTCTCCTTCGAGGAGATCACCCGCCTTGCTCGCCTGTTCGCCGAGCAGGGCGTCACGAAGGTTCGCCTCACCGGGGGAGAGCCCCTGCTGCGCCGCGACCTCGAGCGGCTGGTGGAGAAGCTCGCCGTGCTCGATGGCATTACCGACGTCGCCCTGACGACCAACGGCGCCATGCTCGCCGGGAAGGCTCGCGCTCTGGCGGACGCTGGCCTGACCCGCGTCACGGTCAGCCTCGATGCGCTCGACGACGATGTCTTTGGCGCGATCAACGATGTCGGCTTCCCCGTCGCTCGGGTCCTCGCGGGCATCGACGCCGCCGCAGACGCCGGGCTGACTCCCGTGAAGGTCAACATGGTCGTCAGGCGCGGTGTCAACGACCACTGCCTGCTTCCCATGGCGGACCTCTTCCGCCACCGTGGGCACACGCTGCGCTTCATCGAGTTCATGGATGTGGGGACGACCAACCACTGGACCCTCAACGACGTCGTCCCGGTCGCCGAGATCCTGCGCACGATCGAAGCCTCCTGGCCGCTGCAGCCGCTGCAGCCGAACCACCAAGGCGAGGTGGCCGCCCGCTACCGCTACCGCGACGGCGCCGGGGAGATAGGCCTCATCGCCTCGGTCACCCGACCGTTCTGCGCAAGCTGCACGCGCGCCAGGCTCTCCGCCGAGGGCAAGCTCCACACCTGCCTGTTCGCCGCGGGCGGGCACGATCTGCGTGCCCTGCTGCGCGGCGGAGCCTCTGACGAGGAGATCGCTCGGCGCCTACGCTCGATCTGGATCGCCCGGGCCGACCGCTACTCCGAGGCGCGCAGTCCCCTGACCGCGAGGCGACCGAAGGTCGAGATGTCCTATATCGGGGGCTGACCTGCAAGGTCTACTTCAGCGCGTGCTACCTCTCGATCAGCCGCGTCGCGGTGGCCTTCCACGAGGCGATCACGCGTGATCCGACAGCGAGCTGCAGGGCGCGCGCCGCGGGCTGCGTGATCTCGGCGACGAGCGGTTGGGACGCCTGAAGCCCGATCCTCACCCGGTTTCCGACGGCCGTCACCGAAACGACCCGGGCCGGCAGGCGGTTCTGCGCCGAGCTGTTGAGGGCCGCGTCGAGCGGCTGGATGACGATCTCCCAGGGGTAGACGCTGACTGCCACCGGACCCGTGCTCGGGCCGGTCGCGGTCGCGCTCACCTGTCCGCCTCCGTCGAGCGCGACCGTGGTCAGCCCGTCAGCAGCGGGGCGGGCGACGCCGGTGAGCACAACCGCTCCGGCGAAGTCCGCGACGAAAGCGGTCCCCGGCGTGGCTGCGAGGCTGCTGGCGGTCCCCTGCTGGACGATGCGGCCACGGTCGATGACGGCGGTCTCGTCGCCGAGGAGCGCGGCGTCGGCGAAGTCGTGGGTGACGAGGATCACGGGCGCCTCCGTCTCGCGCAGGATCTCGGCCACGGCGTGGGTCGCGTCGGCGCGGGTGCGCGCGTCGAGCGCCGAGAGCGGCTCGTCGAGCAGCAGCACGTCTCCCCGCCGGGCCAACGCTCGTGCGAGCGCCACGCGCTGGCGCTCCCCGCCCGACAGCGTCGCCGGTGAAGCCTCGGCGCGATCGCCGAGCCCCAGACGCTCCAGCAGCTCCAGCGCCCGAGCACGGCGCTGAGAGCGGGGCACCTCACCCAGCCCGTAGGCGACGTTTCGCCACGCGCACAGATGGGGAAACAGCGCGTAGTCCTGAAAGACGTAGCCGCAACGGCGTCGCTCGGGCGGCGTATCGATGCGGCGCTCGGTGTCCAGCCACACCTGCTCGCCGCAGACGATCCGGCCGCGAAGCGGCGTCGCCGTACCGGCGATCAGTCCCAGGATCGTCGTCTTGCCCGCGCCCGAGGGGCCAGCGAGGGCAAGGCAGCGCCCGGCGGGGACCCGCAGCGACACCTCCAGCTCGATGTCGCCCACGGTGCGGGCGAGCTCAGCGCGGAGCACCGCTGAGCGCTTCCGGTCCGGAGAGCAGCTTGACAGACAACAGCAGGCTCGCCGAGACGATCACGAGGATCGCAGACAGCGCCAGCGCGCTGGGGAAGTCGGTGGCGAAGCGGTCATAGATGGCGAGCGGGACGGTCTGGGTGATCCCCTGTATGGATCCCGCGAACATCAGCGTCGCGCCGAACTCTCCCAGGGCGCGCCCCCAGGCGAGCGCCAGGCCGGCCATCAAACCCGAGCGCGCCATAGGGATCGCCACGCGCACGAAGGTCTGGGCCTGTCCGGCTCCGAGGGTCCGGGAGGCGTCCATGTAGGAGCGGTCGACCGACGCGAACGCGCTCTGCGCCTGGCGCAGGTAGAACGGGGCGGCGACGAACATCAGCGCGACCACCACTCCGGCGGTCTGAAACACCAGCTGGACGTGCGCGTCACCCAGCGCGCCCCCGAGCAATCCGTGGGGGCCGAGCGCCGCGAGCAGCCCGATCCCGGCTGCAACCGGAGGCAGCACGAGGGGCAGCTCGACGAGCGTGACGACGATCGCCTTGCCGGGGAAGGACCTGGTGGCCAGCAGAAACGCGGCGGGTGTACCGATGATCACGATGATCGCGACTGCGATCGCGGTCGTCTCCAGGCTGAGCTTCAGGGCTTCGGTCGACTCCGATTCGCCGAGGCTCGCGAGCAGCCGGGCGGGGCTGGTCTTGACGAAGATCGCGAGCACCGGGAGCACCAGGAAGGCAAGGACGAGCGCGATCGAGGAGCCGAGCGCGATCGCGAACCACGGCGCCCTTGACCCGCGCCGCGCGCGGTAGCTCAGGGTCGTCTCCACGGCGTCAGGGTCGTCTCCACGGCGGTGAGCTGAGACGCATGCGGACGCTCACGAGCTCGGCGGTCCGAGGAACCCGGCGGCGAGCAGGTCGGCGCGTCCGTTGCCTTCGAGCAGGCCCTTCACGAACGCCCGCGCCTGTTGCGGATGCGCGGTGCCCTTGACGACCGCTATGCCATAGGCGATGAGCGGCTGCAGGCCGGCGGGCAGCGGGATCGCCTTCAGCTGGCCGTCGGTGGCCGTAACGTCGGTGATGTAGAGGAAGCCCGCGTCCGCCGCTCCCTGGGTGAGCTTTCCGACGATCCCGGTCACGTCGGGCTCGCGATCGGAGACGTTGGCGAGCACCTCCGAGCGTTGGGAGCGGGGCAGCTTGTCGAGGGCCGTCTGGGTGTAGGCGCCCACCGGTACGCCCGCCGTGCCGACCGACAGCGTGACCCCGGGCTTCTCCGCGTCGGCGAAGCTCGTGATCTTCGTCGAGCTCGCCGCGACCGCGAGCACCAGCTTGTTGGCGGCGAACACGACCGGCCTCTCGAGGAGACCCTTGGCATAGAGCCTCTCCGGGAGCTCGGTGTTCGCCGAGGCGAACACGTCGGGACGGACGCCCTGTTCGATCTGCGCCGCCAGGATGTCGGATCCCGCGAAGGAGAACCGGGCCCGGGCCGGCGAGAACTGTCCGCCATAGCGAGTGAAGGCCTTCTTCAGGGAGGACGCCGCGGAGACCACCAGGGTGGGCTTGGCGCCGCTGCCTCCACAGGCACTCACAGCAAACGCCACCGCCACGAGCGGAATCATGAGCATTCGAACGACGCGGGTCATCGGCTGTCTCGGGGAGTGCCCGTCAGCTCGTGTCTGTGGTCTCATCACGCCTTCCGTTCGATCATCACCGACGTCGCCTTGACCGTCGCCGTCGCCTCCACGCCGGCAGTCAGGCCCAGCTCCTCGACCGAGTCGCGCGTGATCGCGGCGGTCACCAGGAACGGACCGGCCTGCATCTCCACGAGGGCCATCACCCCATCGACCTCCACCGAACGGATCGTGCCGGTGAAGCGGTTGCGGGCTGAGCTGGCAGTGCCAGTCCGATGGCGCCGGGGTCGAGCTGTGAGGCGGCGCACCTCCGACTCTGCGACACGGCGACGATTGCGCTCGTCGCGATGGGTTCGCAGCTTGCCCGCACGATCCCAGCGGCGCAGCGTGTCGGCGCTGACGCCGATGGCCTTGGCGGCTTCCCCGAGCGACATGTCCTTCCGCACGTGCATAAGCATTGCACATGCAGAACTGCATGGAGTCAGCCGAGCTCGGTCGCTCGTTCCAAGCCCCCGCGCGGCGGACCGCCGCGCGCTCTACCCGCCCCCTGCCCTACTCTCCCTCCGCGCCATCCCCGGGGCCCGAGACCCGCCTGGCGATCTCATTGATCTCGTGCAGCGATTTGCCGCTGGTCCCCGCGAGCCAGGCTGCCACCGGCGCGGCGGTCCGCTCGGAGGAGTGCGCGGCGGTCGACGCGAGCTCGAGGATCGCGTCGACCTCGTCCTTGCCCGGCGCGGAGAGTCCTATCGCTTGCGCAAATGCCTCGATCCACTGCTCTGCGGTCATGTCGGGTGCGCTCTCCTCGTCGCCTGCGGTGGGAGCCCCTTTGGCCCCTCCTCGGTAGGTAACCGGGCCCGGCCATTGACGCAGCCGGACCCGGACGTTAGGTTACCCTAATACGGGAGGCTGTCGGCCCCCTCGAATGAGTTGCCAGGAGCGGGCTGGATGAGGCAGGCTGCAACGAGGATGGCGGCGTGCGGAGCGCACTGACGAGCAGAGCGCACATGATGCCCTGGGCGGCATGCGGAGCGTCGCCGGCGTGAGCGGCGTCAGCTCCGCAGCCCATTCACCACCGGCCTGGACCGGACCGCCCGCGGGCGCCCGGCAATCGACGCGGCAGTCCGGCAATGAGCTCGCGTGGCGCCTGGACGCCTTCAACAAGTTCCTCCTCGTCGCCTCCCCCGTCTCCCGGGTGACGGCAGCCGTCGGGAGGGAGGCGTGTCACGCGCTCGGCTTCTCGCGCGTGGCGTTCCTGCGTGTCAACTGGGATGTTCGGCGGATCAGGGGCGCCACCGGCTACGGCCTGAACCCGACGATGCTCGGGGGGATCAGCGAGCCCTTCGAGTCGAGTCCCTGGATCGAGGGTTGCGCGATCAGCGGCCGGCCGGCGTACGCGCTGAACGTGGGTCACGGTCCCCTGCTCCCGATGAGGTACGTCGAGCTGTTCCGCCTCGGTCCGCTGCTCTGCGTTCCGGTGATCGATGGCGCCGGTCCCGTGGCCGTGATGCTGCTCGACCGCCGCGGCGAGCCCTTCGGGGTCAGCGATGAGCTGCTGAGGGCCGCCGCGTGCGTGGGCAAGAGCCTCGGCCTGGCGCTCGACGCGGCGAAAGGCTACGGCACCCGCAGGGCGGGAGCAGACCAGCTCCCAGCCCTGACCGCACGCCAGTCCCAGACGCTGCGCCTTCTCAGCAGGGGCCTGTCGAACAAGGAGATCGCCACGGCCACCGGCCTGAGCGTGTTCACGGTGCGCGACCACGTGTCGAGCGTGCTGCACAGTCTCGACGTCCCCAGCCGCTCGGCGGCGGTCACGCGCGGCTGGGAGCTGGGGCTGCTCGGCGCCGATCCATCCTGAGGCGAGTCCCGCCGGCAGACGCCGGTAGCACGGCTCGCCCCTACAAATGTCGGATTCAAAAGTGGGCTCGCATGCTGTTGCATCTGCCACAGCGACGTGGCCCGCGCAGTGGTCGCTCGGGGCAACGCCAACCCAGCCGGTGTACGGAGGTGACGCGCATGAGTTCCAACGCGACCAGTTCTCGCTCACGCCGCTCGCGCCGGGCGGTGAGGGCCGAGCCGTATGCGGGCGTCGCGGACATCTACAGGGAGAAGTGGACGTGGGACAAGGTCGCCTGGGGCACGCACTGCATCGACTGCTATCCGGGCAACTGCCCCTTCTTCGTCTACGTCAAGGACGGCATCGTCTGGCGCGAGGAGCAGGCGGGAACGTTCAAGCAGATCGAGCCCGGGATCCCGGACAACAACCCGATGGGCTGCCAGAAGGGCGCCGCCTGGAGCCAGCAGCTCTACAGCCCCGACCGCCTGATGCACCCGCTCAAGCGCGCCGGCGAGCGCGGCTCGGGCAAGTGGAAGCAGATCTCCTGGGATGAGGCGCTCACCGAGATCGCCGACGCCCTGATCGACACGATCCGCGAGGACGGTCCCGAGTCGATCATCCGCGAGGGGACCCCCGAGATCGGGGCCGTGATCGAGGCCCAGCGGTTCCTGGACCTGATCGGCGCCGTCACGACCGACCTGAACGGCTCGATCAACGACTTCGCCTCGGGCCTGTACGAGACCTACGGAAAGTTCAACGGGGTCTCGGAGATCGGCGACTGGTTCAACTCCGAGCTGGTCCTGATCTGGCACATGAACCCGGCGTACACGCGTATTCCCCACTTCCACTTCGTGGCCGAGGCGCGCTACCACGGCGCCGAGGTGGTGTCGATCGCACCCGACTACAACCCGTCCGCGATCCACGCCGACGCCTTCCTGCCGATCCGTCCCGGCACCGACGCCGCGTTCGCGCTGGGGGCGTGTCAGGTGATCATCGAAGAGGGCCTGCTCGACCGCGCGTTCGTCACCGAGCAGACGGATCTGCCCCTGCTCGTGCGCGCCGACACCAAGCGCTTCCTGCGCGCCACCGACTTCGACGCGGAGGGGCGGGAGGACCAGTTCTACTGGTGGGACAGCGGCAAGGGCGCCGTTGCGCAGGCCGGGCGTGGCAGCCTCGAGCTCGCCGACGTCGCCCCGGCGCTCGAAGGCGCCTTCGAGGTCGAGCTGCCCGGCGGCGAGCGGGTCGAGGTGACGCCGGTCTTCGAGCTGCTGAAGGCGCGCCTGAACGAGCACTACACGCCCGAGCTGGCAGCCGGCGTCTGCGGCATCCACGCGGACGACATCCGCTGGCTTGCACGCAAGGTCGCCCAGCGGCGCACGAACATCATGATGGGCTACAACTCGATGAAGAACTACCACGGCGACCTGATGGAGCGCTCGATGGCGCTCCTGCTGGGCCTGACCGGCAACTGGGGCAAGCACGGGACGGGAACGCGCTGCTGGTCGACCGGTCAGCTCGACGGCCTCGCGATCGCGATGGCGAAGGAGCAGCCCGGGCTCGAGGGCGCCCAGCAGGTGATGATGGCGGCGGCCGGGACACTAGAGCAGGCGCTCAAAGACGACCCGACCCTGACGCCGGAACAGGCCATCATCGAGTCTCAGAAGCAGATCGCGCAGGGCGTCGAGGGTTTCACCGGCGGCTTGGGGCAGAACATCGTGCCGGCGGCCTTCTTCTGGTACTACCACTGCGGCTACCGCGAGGTCTGGAACAGGCGCGAGTGGAGTGATCCGGCGATGCGCAGGCCGTTCGACGACTACGTCGAGGAGGCGTTCAGCGAGGGCTGGTGGGGCCAGCTGCCCGAGCTCGCCGAGCGCGCCGAGCCGCGCGTGCTGATCGAGTGCGGCGGGAACATCCTGCGGCGCACACGCGGGGGCACGACGATGCTGCTCGAGCACCTCTGGCCGAAGCTCAAGATGATCGTGACGGTGGACCTCCGCATGAGCATGACCGCGATGCACGCCGACATCGTGCTCCCCGCGGCCAACCACTACGAGAAGCTCGGCTTCGCCGTCCCGACCCCGCACCTGATGAACGCGACCTTCTCCGACAAGGCGGTGGAGCCCGCCGGAGAGGCCAAGCCGGAGTGGGAGATCTTCAAGCTGCTCGCGCAGAAGGTGAGCGAGCGCGCCAAGCAGCGGGGATTCACCGAATACCGCGACTGGAAGGGCAACAAGCTCGACCTCGGCACGCTCGCTGAGCGCTACACGCTGAACGGGGCGCTGGAAGACCAGGAGACCGTGGTCGACGACATTCTTCGCGACACGGTGCTGTCCGGCTCACTGCCCGCCGGCACCGACCTGGAGACGATGCGCGAGCAGGGCTTCGTCCGCTTCATCGACTGGGGCCTCTCGCCGATGGCCCTGGCCCAGGCCTCAGATGTAAAGGCCGACGAGGTGCACGTGCCGTTTCGCCGACACACCGAGCAGAAGCAGCCCTACCCGACGCTCACGCGTCGCGCGCAGTTCTACCTCGAGCATCCGTGGTTCCTGGAGGCGGACGAGGCACTGCCGCGGCACAAGGAGCCGCCCAAGATGGGCGGCGACTACCCGCTGCACATCACCTCAGGCCACATCCGCCATTCGATCCATGCGATGAACATGACCAACCCGATCCTGCTGCAGACCCACCGCGGCCACCCCTTCTGCTTCCTGAACCCGCACGACGCCGCCGCGCGTGACATCGAGGACGACGACGAGATCAAGGTCTTCAACGACTTCGGCTCCTACCAGGTGCCGGTGAAGATCGCTCCATCGGTGAGGCCCGGCCAGATCATCCTCTACAACGGCTGGGAGCCGTTCATGCACAAGGGCTGGAAGGGGGGCAGCGACGTCGAGCCAGGGATGGTCAAGTGGCTCCACTTCGCAAACTACGGCCACATGAGCTTCTGGCCGACGCAGTGGCAGCCGGTGCAGTTCGATCGCGGCGTGTATGTGGAGGCCGAGAAGGTCGCCGAGCGGGTCGAGGCCTGAGCCGGGCAGAACAGACCGATCTGAGGAGGCGGTGCCATGAGCTCGAGAGCGACCAGTTCCCGATCTGACCGCTCGCGTCGAGCGGTCAGGAACAAGGCCTATTCCGGCGTCGCGGACATCTACGGGGAGAAGTGGACCTGGGACAAGGTCGTTCGGGGCACGCACTGCATCGACTGCTACCCGGCCGGCAACTGTCCCGTGCGCGTGTACGTCAAGGATGGGATCGTGGTGCGCGAGGAGCAGTCCGGCCACATGGAGCAGGTCGAGGCGGGCGTGCCGGACATGAACCCGATGGGCTGCCAGAAGGGCGCCGCCTGGAGCGAGCAGCTCTACAGCGCCGACCGCATCCTGCACCCGCTCAAGCGGGTAGGAGAGCGGGGCTCGGCGAGCTGGAAGCGGATCAGCTGGGAGGAGGCGCTCACGGAGATCGCCGACAAGCTGATCGACGTGCTGGTGGAGGAGGGGCCCGAGGCGATCCTGCGCGACGGCACGCCGCATTTCTCGGCGATCTCCTACCCACAGCGCCTGCTCGATCGGCTCGGGGCCATCACCCTCGACATGGACGGCTCGGTGAACGACTTCGGCCCGGGCGTCTACATCACCTACGGGACCGGCTGCCCGGCCGCGAGCGTCGACGACTGGTTCCACGCCGATCTGCTGCTGATCTGGCACATGAACCCCGCTTACACCCGCATCCCGCACTTCCACTACATCGCCGAGGCACGCTACAAGGGCGCGGAGGTCGTCAGCATCGCGCCCGACTACAACCCCTCCGCGGTGCACGCCGACACGTTCGTGGCGGTCGAGCCCGGCTCGGATGCGGCGCTGGCTCTCAGCATGTGCAAGGTCATCATCGACGAGGACATCTACGACGAGCGGTTCGTCTGCGAGCAGACCGACCTGCCGCTGCTCGTGCGACTCGACACGCGATGCTTCCTGCGCGCGTCGGACCTCGAGCAGGGTGGGTCGGACGAGCTCTTCTATCGCTACGACGCCGAGGAGGGCGTGGTGGCGGCCGATCGCGGCAATCTGCTGCTCGGCGGGCGGCGATCCCTGCTTCAGGGCCGCTGGCCGGTGAGGCTCAACGATGGCACGGAGGTCGAGGTGACGCCCGTCTTCGAGCTGCTGCGCGAGCGGCTGGCGGCCTACGAGCCGGAGCTGGCGAGCGAGCACTGCGGCGCTCACCCGGAGGTGATCCGTGACCTGGCCCGAAAGGTGGCGGCCAAGCGGACCCATCTGCTGATGGGCTTCAACTCGATGAAGTACTACCACGGCGATTTGATGGAGCGCTCGATCATGCTCCTGCTGGGCCTGACCGGCAACTGGGGCAAGAAGGGCACCGGACCGAAGACCTGGGCGACCGGCATGATGGACGGGATCGGGATCGCGCTGGCCAAGCCGCGCGCGGGAGTCGAGGGATCGGAGATGCTGATCACCTCCCTGTCCACCGTGATCGGGAAGCTCGCGGAGGAGGACGCCACGCGCACGCCCGAGCTGATCGCGGTCGAGTTCGAGACGATCGGAGCGCTCGGCGACGAGCAGAACCGCTTCTCGATGTCGGGTGCCAACTCGGTGCCCCCGGCGATCTACTGGTACTACCACTGCGGCTTCCGCGACGCCTGGAACCGGCCCGAGTGGTCGGACCCGTCGATGAAGCGCTCCTTCGACGAGTACTTCCAGGAGGCGACGGACAAGCGCTGGTGGGGGCGGCTGACCGACGTCGCCTCGCACACCGAGCCGCGCGTGCTGATCGAGTGCGGAGGCAACATGCTGCGACGCACGCGCGGCGGAGCGACCCGCCTGCTGGGAAGCCTGTGGCCGAAACTCGACCTGATCGTCGTCATCGACACGCGCATGAGCATCACCGCGCTGCACTCCGACATCGTGCTTCCCGCCGCGCACCAGCACGAGAAGATCTGGTTCGGCAACCCGACCCCCCAGTTCATGAACGTCACCCTCGGCGACCGCGCGGTCGAGCCGCTGGGCGAGTCCCGCAGCGAGTGGGACATCTTCAAGGCCCTCTCGGAGAAGCTGACCGAGCGGGCCACGGCGCGGGGCGTCGAGAGCTACGGCGACGCCCTCGGCGTGCAGCGGCGGCTCGACACGCTCGGGGAGGAGTGGACGCTGGGCGGCACGATCCCCGACGAAGAGGCGATGGTCGACGAGATCCTGCGCGACTGCGCCCTGGTGGGAACGCTCCCCTCCGACACCACGCTGGAGACGCTGCGTGAGAAGGGCACGATCCGCTTCACGGGCTGGGGGCTGTCGAGCATGGCGCTCTCCCAGGCATCCGAGCTGCTCCCCGACGAGACCCACACGCCCTTCCGCCTGCACGTGGAGAAGGGTGAGCCCTACCCCACCCTCACTCGCCGCGCGCAGTTCTACGTCGACCACGAGTGGTTCCTGGAGGCGGGCGAGGAGCTTCCCTGCCACAAGGACCCGCCGAAGGCCGGCGGCGACTACCCGTTCTTCATCACCAGCGGCCACAACCGCTGGTCGGTGCACTCGGCGAACATGGCCAACCCGCTGCTGCTCAACACGCACCGGGGACGTCCGTTCGCGATGCTCAACCCGAGGGACGCGGAAGAGCTGGACATCGGCGACGGCGACCTCATGCACCTGCGCAACGACTTCGGCGAGCTCCAGGTCTGGGCCAAGATCGCTCCCTCGGTCCGCCCCGGGCAGATCATCCTCTACAACGGCTGGGAGCACTTCATGCACCCCGGCTGGAAAGGGCAGTCGGACGCCGAGCCGGGGATGGTGAAGTGGCTGCACCTCGCGGGCGGCTACGGGCACCTGCGCTACAGGCCGTTCCAGTGGCAGCCCGCGCCATCCGACCGCGGCGTCAGGGTGGCGATCAGCAAGGTCGAGGAGGAGGTCGCGCCGGAGGGGGTGTGAGCGCGCGGTCGGCTCTCCCTCTCGCGGGTGCCACGGCCCGCGCGGTCTGCCCCGTGGTCGTCTCCAGGGTGGGCGCGCGAGCTCGGCTACCGCCCACCCAGCAGCCTGCGCGTGCGGATCAGCAGCAGCGGATGGCGAAGCGCGCCGCGCACCCTGACCTCGCGGCGCAGGCAGGCCCGAAGCGCATGCCCCCCCGAGCCGAGCTGCGCCAGCGTCATCATCGGGCCCTCGATCACGACCAGCGCGTCGGGGTCGGCGCTGCCCGTCACCCTGATGCGCTCGTGCTCGAAGTACACGGTGCTCCCAAAGTCGTGGTCGGTGCCCTTCAGGGCCAGTGACCCCTGGAGCCGCGCTGCCCGACCCGGCCGCCCGGCGATCGCCTGGGCGAACAGGTCGGCGGTCACCTGCGCGATGCCGGACGCCGCTCCGTCTCCGACCTCAACAGACGGAGGCTCGCCGGCGGCACGGCGCCTCACACCCAGCGCCACCAGGGCTCGAGGTCGAGGTCCTGGGCGATCACCTGGAGCGCGTTGTAGCCCGGCGCGAATGTTATGAAGCCATGCGGGTGCTGGGTGGAGCCGCACATGTAGAGGCGCTCGACCGGCGTGCGGTAGTTCGCGAGCTCGGGCAGCGGTCGCTTGTCGAGCAGGTTGTCGAGCGCTATCTCTCCCACCATCCAGTCCCCGTCGCGCATGTTGGTCAGCTTTCGCTCGATGTCGGCGGGTGTGTCGATCGCGCTGGCGATCACGGCGTCCTGGATGTTCGGCGCGAAGCGCTGCCACGTCTCGATGCAGCGGGTGGCGTACTCGTCCTTCACCTCGTCCCAGCTCTCGATGCTCCCGTTCTGCGGCTTGGCCGGGACGATCTGGCGCAGCAGGCCCGTGAACTTCCCGGGCGGCGCATCGCGCGTGTCGAACAGGCTGTTGACCGCAGCGTTCGGATGCGGGTCGGGCAGCCGGCCCTCCCTGGCGGCCTTCCAGTCGGCGATCAGGTCCCCGACGCGGGAATACCCGAGATTCATCACCCAGGCACGGTCGACGTCCGGGTCGAATGCGGCGGCCGCGTAATGCGGTGCCTCCGAGAGCGCGAGGTGCACGGAGAAGAGACTCCAGGCGGGATGGCGCAGCTCGCTCCTCTTCGCTCGAAGCGCGGCGGTCGAAGGGTCCTCCGCGAGGAGCCGGCCGACCGTCTGCTCGACGTCGATGCTCGACGCGACGAGCTGCCTCGCCTGCACCTCGCGTCCATCCGTCAGCTCGATCCCGACGGCGCGGCCGTCGGCGACGAGGATTCGCGCGACGTCGCACTGGACGTGCACGAGCCCGCCGTGTCTTACGAGGTCGCGCCAGAGCGTGTGTGCGAGCCGGTGCGAGCCGCCGAGGCAGAGCTGCCAGTTGTCGATCTTGCCGACCAGCAGCGGGAAGCCGATCGCGAGCCCCTTGGCGTCGGTGGCATAGCCGCAGATCGCCGCGTGGAAGGCGAGATGCGCCTTGACCGCGTCGCTCTCGAAGTGCCGATCGAGGAACTGTGCGATCGTCGAGCCGCGCAGCTTCGCCTCGAGGAACTCCGAGCGCTTGTCCAGGCCGAAGGTCACCAGCGCCTTCGTGAGGTCGTTGATCCCCACCGGTGGCCCGTACATGAACGTCTCGAGCATCAGGTCCACGTAGCGGCGCGCCTCGGCCTGCAGGCGCCGAAAGGTGTCGGCGTCGCGTTCGGAGATACGCGCGATCGACGCATGGGTGCGCTCCGCGTCGGTGTGCACGCAGAGCGCCTGGCCGTCGTCGAACACGCTCGCCATCTGCACCTCGGGGCGCACGTATTCGAGGCCCTCCTCGGTCAGTTCCAGGTGCCGGAACGCGGGCGCTAGACCGACGAAGGTGTGGTAGTTGGCGTGCACGTTGTGGAGGAAGCCCGGCAGCGTGAGCTCCTCGGTGCAGAGCCCGCCGCCCTCCTCGCCGCGACGCTCGAACACCCCCACCGAGAGCCCTGAGCGAGCCAGGTACGCACCCAGCGTCAGGCCGTTGTGGCCTGCGCCGATGATCACCGCGTCGAAGCTGAGCCTGCCGTCCTCGCCGTCCGCGGCGTCCGTGGGGCGGACGGCCGTGCTGACGTCGCCGCTCACGCTGCGCTCACCGCCTCGCCGCCGTAGGGCGGCTTGCCCTTGGGCCAGTCGGTCTCCAGCCGCCCGACGTAGAGGTCGACGATCTCCTTCACGAGCTCCGCGTGGCGCAGCAGGAAGCCCATGTCCCCGGCGATCTTGATGTCGCCCTCGAGGCCCGCGTCGACCGGGTCGCGCTGGCCGGCGGCGACCTGCTCGAAGACGGCCGCCGGACCGGAGAAGCGGAAGTCGAGGTCACGCGGCCCGGGTGGCCCTGCGCCCCGCTCGAGCTTGGTGCAGCGCCCGTCCTCTAGGTGCAGCAGCAGGTGCAGGCTCTCGTCCTGCGGCACGTATGGCGAGGCGCTGTCGCCCTCGATCCGCAGGTAGATCCGCCACAGTCCCGGCGGCGCGTGGTCCGGCAGGCTCTCGTCGGAGTTGATCAGCTCCGCCCACTGGGCGAGCCACGCGGTGGAGAACACTTCGGCCATCAGTAGATCCTCCCGTTCGCTTCCCACAGCTCGGCGAGCCCGTGGTCGGCGGCGATCGCCTTGTAGGCGTTGTAGCCCGGCCCGGCGTGGATCCCGCCCCCCGGATGGCTGGAGGCCCCGCACAGGTAGAGGCCCTCGATCTCAGTGCGGTACTGCGCCGCCTCCGGGAACGGCCGCGAGGAGTTGAGCTGGTCGACCGCGAACGCGCCGTTGGAGAAGTCGCCGAAGCGCATCCGGTTCTTTGAGTCCATCTGGTCGGGCGTGTAGAGGCGGTTCGCGAGCACGGTCGAGGAGTTGATGTTGGGTGCGGACTGCGTCCACAGCTCGAGGAAGCGATCGTTGTACGTGCGCCTGACCTCCTCCCAGCCTCGCTCGTCGAGACGGTCGGCGGTCGGGAAGAAGAACCAGCCGGTCGCGACGTGCATGCCGGCCGGAGCCTGGCTGGGGTCGAACAGAGAGTTCACCCACATTCCCGCACCCGGGCGCTCGGGCACGTGGTCGCCGTACGCGGCCCTGATGTAATCCATCATCTGGTCGGGGTCCTCGAAGCCGACCACGGTGTAGAAGCAGCGATCGATCTCCGGGTCGACCTCGGCGGAGCGGTAGTGGGGCGCCTCGGTCAGGCACCAGGTCGTCGTGGCGAGCACATGGCTCGGGCCGTAGCGGAAGCGCTCGGTGCGCTTGCGCCACAGCTCGGAGAGGTTCTCCGCGCCGACAAGGTCGAGCAGCGTCTGGCGGACGTCGACGCTCGAGGCGACCACGTGGCGTGCCTGGAACGTGCGCCCGTCAGCCGTCTCGGCGCCGACCGCACGGCTGTCGGAGAGCACGATCTTCGTGACCTCCGCGGACTCCAGGAACGTCACCCCCTCCCGCAGGCAGGCCTGGGTCATCGCGTGCGCGAGGGTGTGCGTGCCGCCGATCATCAGCTTCCAGATCGCAGACAGCCAGAGCACCGACATGACGAACGCGGTGCCGCCCATCTCCATCTCGACCGGCGTGCCCCACTCCACGCACTCGCGGTAGAGCAGCATGCGCAGCTCCGGCGTCTCGAACAGCTCGTCGATGATCACCTTCGGTGACTTGAGCGTGTAGGTGGGGTCGAGGCCGAGGTGCGCGAACATCGGCTCGATCATCGGGTTGGCGAGTGGGTTCGGGAGCTTCCCCTGCTCAGC
This sequence comes from Solirubrobacteraceae bacterium, assembly GCA_017882445.1. GTDB lineage: Bacteria > Actinomycetota > Thermoleophilia > Solirubrobacterales > Solirubrobacteraceae > Palsa-744. The sequence continues at coordinate 24,280 of JADGPK010000013.1, read as the reverse complement.
CACGGGCGGCGGGTTGTAGAGCGACGCTGCGAGGAACTGGTCGATCTCCATCGTCTTGCGCTTGAGCTCGCAGAAGGTGTCGGCATCGGCCTTGGAGTAGCGCGCGATGCTCTTGTGGGTGCGGTCGAGCAGGTCGGGGCGGTGGATGATCAACGGCGCACGGCCGTCCGCGAACGTGATCCCGCACTGGGCCTCGGGGTAGACCGAGCGGCTTCCCATCCGCTCCAGGTCGAAGTCCTGGTAGAAGGGCATGTAGTCCAGGAACTCCATGAACTGCGCGTGCAGGTTGTGGTAGAAGCCCGGAATCGAGGGCTCCTCGGTGTTGAGGCCGCCGCCCTCCTCATGCCTGCGCTCCAGCAGTCCGACCGACCAGCCGGCACGCGCCAGGTAGGCGGCCAGACAGAGACCGTTGTGCCCGCCGCCCACCACCAGAGCGTCGTAGGTGGACGGCGGTCCGCTCATCGCCGCTCCGCGCGCCCGCAGTCGATCGATCCCGTCACCCGCGGCCCAGGAAGGACCCGTCCGCTTGATGGCACCGCACCTCCTGAGCACCGCATGGTGACCGGACCGTACAGCACGAAATCGTCTCGGGGGCCGAATTGGCGGCTATCCCTACAGATGTCGGGTGTTCGCTGCGGCGTGCCGCTGGTACCACTTCAGCTAGTCCAAGAAGGGGTGGTTCGATGCATGCAATACGACTCACAGGAGCGCTGTCGGATCCGGGCGCGAGCGCCTGGGAGCAGGCACCGGTGGAGCACGTGGCACTGGCCGCGGCTCCGATGGCCGATCAGCCGTCGCGCTACATAAGGAGCTCGTGGGCCGATCGTCCCTATGGCCTCGTCCGTGACCTGCGGACCCAGGCCGCGCATGACGGCGAGAGCTTCTACCTGCGGTTGGAGTGGTCGAGCCCGACCCGCGAGGCGCGCGCCGCCGATGAGAACCCGTTCTCGAACCCGGTCGAGGGCCCGGACGCGTTCCCGGACTCCGTCGCGGTGATGCTCCCCTCGGCCGCCGACGCCCAGCTCGACACGAAGGGCTCCGAGGAGTCTCCCGTCGAGATCTGGCGCTGGGCTGAGGGCATGCCGGAAGTGATCGAGGATCTCCTGGCCACCGGCTTGGGCACGCTGCGTCCGGCAGACGGCGGCAGCGGCCTGTGGGCACGGTCCGGTTCCAAGGGGTCGCGCTGGCAGGTCGTCTTCGGGCGTCCGCTCGCCTCCGAGCAGGACTCCGCGCCACGGCTCGCGCCCGGCGAGAGCACCCGCCTCGCCTTCGCCGTATGGACCGGGGCGAACCAGGAAAGAGCTGGCATCAAGTCCTACTCACAGCGCTGGCTCGACCTGGCGCTCGAGCAGTGAGGAGCGATCACGTGAGCATCCAGGAGAAAGCCAAGCTAGAGCACCAGCTCGCGATGGTGTTCGACCTCAACAAGTGCATCGGCTGTCAGACCTGCTCGGTCGCATGCAAGGTCCTGTGGACGCGCGAGGAGGGGATGGAGCACCAGTGGTGGGCGACCGTCAACACCCAGCCCGGCCGGGGCACTCCGAAGAACTGGGAAGAGATGGGCGGTGGTGAGCGTGGAGGCGTGCCCGTGCCCGGCCATCTTCCGAGCAGGGAGGAGTTCGGGGGCGGGTGGGAGTACGACTTCGACCGGCTCTTCTACGGAGGCAAGGGCTCAGCCGAGGCGCTACGCCCGACGAAGGGCTCGCCGGAGTGGGGGCCGAACTGGGACGAGGACCAGGGCGCGGGCGAGTATCCCAACGCCTACTACTTCTACCTGCCGCGGATCTGCAACCACTGCACGAACCCGGTCTGCGTCGAGGCCTGCCCGCGGGCGGCGATGTACAAGCGGCCCGAGGACGGAATCGTCTTGCGCGACGAGGATCGCTGCCGTGGCTACCGCTTCTGCATGGAGGCCTGCCCGTACAAGAAGATCTATTACAACCACGTTCGCAAGATCGGGCAGCAGTGCATCTTCTGCCTGCCGCGGATCGAGCAGGGGGTCGCGCCGGCGTGCGCACGTCAGTGCCCGTCGCGCCTGGTGTTCGTCGGCTTCCTGGACGACGAGAGCGGACCGATCCACAGGCTCGTGAACGAGTGGAAGGTCGCGCTGCCGCTGCACCCGGAGTACGGCACGAGCCCGAACGTCTTCTACGTCCCGCCGCTGTCGCCCTATCGCCTGGCGCCGGACGGCTCGATCGACACCTCGGCCCCCCGGATCCCGATCGAGTACCTGGAAAAGCTGTTCGGCTCGCGCGTGGGTGCGGCGCTCGACAAGCTGAAAGCCGAGGTCGACGGGGTGCGCGGTGGAGGCAGCTCGGAGATGCTCGACACGTTGATCGCCTATCAGTGGCATTCGCTGTTCGGCCCGTTCACGACGGATCCGGCCGAGCTGGCGAGGGCCGAGTCGACGAACGGAGGCAAGTGAGATGTTCGGGTTCTCCCTGGTCGGGCTGGACATCAAAGAGGCGGGCGTCGACGGTCTGAAGGAGCCCGAGGACGGACCGGAGGTCGCGCGCAGCAAGTGCTACGCGCTGCTCGCATCGGGCTACAACGTGCCCGACGAGGAGCAGTTCCTAGAGCTCTCCGGCGGGGCGCTCACGGCGGCCCTCGACGAGCAGCGCGGCGAACTGCCCTACGAGTTCGACTTCGCGATCGAGCCGCTGCCGGCGGAGTGGTCGCGCGACGAGCACCAGGCCGAGTTTCTGAGGCTGTTCGAGGTCGGGGCGGGCGGGCCGCCGTGCCCGCTCTACGGCGGCGTCTGGAGCGCGGACCGGATGAAGGCGATGGAGGAGGTCATGCGCTTCTACAAGTACTTCGGGCTCAAGCTGTCCGACGAGCGCCGGATCCCACCCGATCACCTCGCGACCGAGCTCGAGTTCCTGCACTACCTGACGTTTCGCCAGGCGGCCTCGTCGCTGGCGCAGATGGCGTCGTCCTACCGCAGGGCGCAGCTCGACTTCATCGAGCGCCAGCCCGGCCGCTGGGTGCCGAAGCTAAAGGAGCGCCTCGACGGGCTGGAGGCCGCAGCTTTCTTCACCAGCCTCATCGATGCCACCGCGCGCTTTCTCGCGGCCGACCACGAGCACCTGACCGAGGGCGCCGAGGCGCCGGCGGCGGCGACGGCGACGCAGTGACATCCTAGGGGGAGGGGCACGTGCAAACCCCGCCCACCGGCACGCAGCGATACCGCGAGCGGCTTCAGTTCGACAACGTGGCGTGGGGGACGCACTGCGCGAACTGCCTCGCGATGTGCCCCTACAGGGTGTTCACAAAGGACGGCCTGGTCGTCTACGAGGAGCCCGCCGGCACCTTCGCGCAGATCGAGGACGGCGTGCCGGACATGAACCCGATGAGCTGCCAGAAGGGCGCCGCTTGGAGCCAGCAGCTCTACAGTCCCGACCGGCTGCTGTACCCGCTCGTACGCGCGGGCGAGCGCGGATCGGGCCGCTGGAAGCGGGTGAGCTGGGATGAGGCGCTGACCACGGTCGCGGACGCGATCATCGACACGATCAAGGAGGAGGGGTCGGAGTCGATCGTGTTCGAGGAGACGACCGAGGGCGGGCTCGTCTGCTGGGCCTCCTACCTGCGCTTCGCCTCGATGATCGGCGCGATCAGCCTGGACGGCAACGGCCTGATCAACGACTTCCTGATCGGCCACTACCTCACCTTCGGCAAGTACAGCATGGCCTCCTCGGTCGACGACACGTTCCACTCGAAGCTGATCCTGATCTGGCACTCGAACCCGGCCTCGACGAGCATCCCCTACCACCACTTCATCAGCGAGGCGCGCTATCACGGCGCCGAGGTCGTCAGCATCGCGCCGGACTACAACCCGTCCTCGATGCATGCCGACCGCTACGTGCCGGTCAAGCCCGGGACCGACGCGGCGCTGGCGCTCGGCATGTGTCAGGTGATCGTGGAGGAGGGGCTCACCGACCTGCGGTTCGTCAAGGAGCAGACCGACCTGTCGCTGCTCGTGCGCACCGACAACGGCCGCTTCCTGCGGGCGGCGGACGTGCTCAAGGACGCCTCCCAGGAGCACTTCTACTGGTGGGATGCCGAACGCGGCTTGGTGTCGGCCACGCGGGGGACGCTCGAGCTCGACGGCACCGACCCGGTGCTCGCCGGCACCTTCGCGGTCGAGTGCGCGGGCGGCGGCGAGGGTGGACCGGCGACGATCGAGGTGACGCCCGTGTTCGCCCTGCTGAAGGAGCGTCTCGACGCCGGCTACAGGCCCGAGCAGGCGAGCGAGATCTGCGGCGTGCATCCCGAGGTGATCCGCGACATCGCGCGCAAGGCGGCGCTCCTGCCGACCAACATCCTGGCCGGCTACAACACGCCGAAGTACTACCACGGCGACCTCATGGAACGGGCGATGCTCCTGCTGCTGGGGCTGACGGGCAACTGGGGCCGCAAGGGCTCCGGCATGACGGGCCTGTGCGTGGTCGGCCCTGACGGCTACTTCCTCTTCCAGCTCAAGCAGAAGCCCGGGCTGGCCGAGACCGAGCAGCTCGTGACCGGCATCGGCGCGGCGATCGAGGCCGCCAGGGAGCAGAACCCCGATATCGGCGAGGAGCAGGCCGGCCTGCAGTTCCTGCAGGCCGCCGCCTCGCAGGGCACCTCTACGCCGCCGTTCTTCTTCTGGTACTACCACTGTGGCTACCGGGAGGTGTGGAACAACCGCGAGTGGAACGACCCGGAGATGCCCCGGCCCTTCGACGACTACTTCCGCGAGGCGACCGAGAAGGGCTGGTGGGCCGGCGTCGCCCGCCCGGGGCCGGAGTCCGAGCCGCGTGTGCTGTTCGGCGTCGGCACCAACACGCTGCGGCGCACCCGTGGCGGGCGACGCATGCTGCTGAAGAACCTGTGGCCGAAGCTGCGCATGATCGTGTCGGTCGACTGGCGCATGAGCACGACCGGCGCCTGGTCGGACGTGGTGCTGCCCGCCGCACCGCAGTTCGAGCGAGCGAATCTCCAGTACACGCTCACCAACAGCTTCCGCATGGGCTTCTCCGAGCAGTCCGCCGCCAGGCAGGGAGAGTCCAAGTCGGAGTGGGAGATCTTCCGCATGCTCTCCGAGAAGGTGGCCGAGCGCGCGGTGGAGCGGGGCGTCACCGAGTTCCGCGACGGGCGTCGCCAGACGCGACGGCTGGACAACCTCGGCGAGCAGTTCACCTCACACGGAGCATTCGTCGACGAGGAGGCGGTTATGGACGAGTGGATCCGCGACTCGAGCGCGACCGGCATGCTGCCCCCCGGCACGAGCCTCGACACGATGCGCGAAAGCGGATCGACCAGGTTGACGGGGCTCGGGATCTTCCCGATGGGCCTCGGCGTGGCCGCCGACGTCGCCAGCGACCAGACGGTGACCGCGTTCTCCTGGCATGCGCAGAAGAAGGTGCCCTACCCGACGCTCACTCAGCGTGCCCAGTTCTACATCGACCACCCGTGGTTCATCGAGGCCGACGAGGCGTTGCCGCGCCACAGGGACCCGCCGAAGATGGGCGGCGACTACCCGTTGCTGGTGACCTCCGGGCACAGCCGTTACTCGATCCACTCGACCAACATGAGCAACCCGGTGCTGCTCGGGACCCATCGCGGCAAGCCGATCTGCACGATGAGTCCGCTCGACGCGGAGCCTCGCGGCATCCGTGACGGGGATGAGGTGCTCGTGCACAACGACTGCGGCTCCTATCAGGTGTCGGTGAAGCTCTCGCCCTCGGTGCGGCCCGGGCAGGTCATCCTCTACAACGGCTGGGAGCCCTTCATGCACAAGGACTGGAAGGGCGGCAGTGAGGTTGAGCCCGGGATGATCAAGTGGCTGCATCTGGTCTCGCGCTACGGACACCTGCGCTATTTGCCCTTCAACTGGCAGCCGGTGCCGAGCGACCGCGCCGTGTTCGTAGAGGTCGAGCGGGCGCGGCAGGGCGAATCCGCAACCTCCAACGGCCGAGTCAAGGAGGCCACATGAACTACCAGCCCGAGACCGCCACGGCGGCCGCCGTCAACGCAGACGCCGCCACCACGGCGACATCCGAGTCCGAGCGCGATCAGTTGGGGCGCGCCTTCGACGGCACGCCGCCGTTCTTCAAGCTGCTCTCGACGCTGCGCACGCGGCGCGTGGGGCTCGGCTACCGCTGCGAGACCGGCGAGTCGGAGGTGCTCGAGTGGTCGAGTGGCAAGACCGTCAAGCAGGCGAAGGGCCCACTGGCGTTCACCTCGGCGCATGCCCCTGTGGCGCTCTCAGAGCTGGAGGAGGCGCTGATCTGCTGGGCGGCCTGCGGTCCCAACGGAATCGCGCTGGCCGACATCCCGGTGCACGGCAACCTCTCGAGCCTGCTCAGCTGGGCGGGACGGACGGTGCCCGGCGGCGACTCCAATGCCGCGATCGACCTGTTCGTGGTCAACGACCGCGGCACGCATGTCTACCGCCCGGGCGAGGACCGCTCGGGCCCGATCGAGATCCGCTCGCCCGAGGACTACGCCAAGGTGCTCGAGTGGTACCGGACGGGCCTCGTGCAGGTCTCCGACCGCCGCCCTGACATCGGCTGGCATGCCGCACCGGAGGACACCCGCTCGGTCGACATGATGAGCCCCGCGCAGTACAACGTCAACCGGCCCGGGAGCACGTGGTTGATCCCGGTCGGCGACGTCGGGCTCGAGTGGTTCAACCTGCTGTTCTCCTGCTACGAGTGGTGGGGAACATTCCTGGCCAAGCCCGAGGACTTCTCGCCCGCCGGCTGCGACATCTGGGTAAAGCCGGGCTTCATGGAGACGGGCTGGCCGATCCCGTCGTTCGACGAGATGGTTGCGTTCGAGCACGCAAGTCAGGCCGGCGCGCTGCAGCAGAACGTGCGGCTGGCGTGCGAGGCGCTCGGGCTGGGTGCGTGGAGGCTGGGCGTCTACTCGAGCGACATGGTGCTGGGGGGTTTCCCCGACGTGGCGAAGGGCCTCGGCTTCAACTACCTCGAACGCGACGTGGAGCGCAACCCGGCAGCGGTGATGACAGCAACCGGCCTCCCGGGGGTCAAGGAGGCGGTGGTGGTGCCCTCGGAGCGGTTCCCCACGGCTGAGAGCGCGGTGCGTTACGTGAAAGAGCTCCGCTACGGGTCCGGCGGTCCGCTCTCGCAGGAGCGCAACTACGCGCTCGAGCACGGCGGTCCGTACAGGCCCGAGGTCATGGAGGAGGTGCTCGAGCACCCCCGCGCGCACATCTCGGCGGAGTGGGTCGAGACGGCCGTGCTTGAGACCGTGCAGTACATCATCGACACGTACGGATGTGCGCCGGCGTTCACGAACCCGCTGCATGCGCACACCTCGATCCAGGTGCACCACCTCGATGTCGACTTCTACCGTCGCTTCCAGGTGTCGGCGAACGGGGGCGGCGAGCCCTACGCGGTCACGCAGCAGATCCGTGAGCACTTCGCCACGTGGCACCCGGGCCACTCGGACCCCTACACCCAGGGCGACGCGCAAGGATGAATCTGAATCTCGAATTCCTCTACCAGGTTCTCCACGACCTGGCCTTCGCGGTCTACGTCGGCGGGCTGTTCTACGCGGAGATCGTGCTGACACCGGCGGCGAGCGCCGTCGCACCAGCGCAGGCGGCGGTGGTCTTGCGCAAGGCCGGCGACCGCCAGGCGATCATCGCCTGGAGCTCGCTGCTGGTGATCCTGATCACGGGCATCCTGAGACTGGGATACCTCGACCTGCTCGCCTTCCCGGGCACTTTCTTCCTCACGTCCGCCACGGCCTCGAGCGCATACGGGCAGACGATCTTCACGATGTTCGGGCTGTGGTGCGTGCTCGTGGCACTCGGTCTCACGATGACGTTCGTGCTGAGGCCGATGCTGATCGGCAAGATCGATCCGATGCTCTCGCAGGAGGAGCGCGAGCGCCGCCAGGAGCGGATGGTCGGCGCGGCACGCTGGATGGCGATCGTGCTGCGCGCAGATCTGCTCGTCGCCGCCACGATCGCGGTGCTCGGTGTGTCCCTGGCCTTCGGGGGACTGGTCTGAGGGGGTGGTGAGATGAGCGTGCTCACCGTCCAACTCGAGCGCCCCGGCGCTGGCTTCGTGGAGTTCTCGGGCGCGGCGCTCGCAGGCTATGCAGAGGCGCTCGGGCATGCCTGGAGCGTGCTTGGGGTAGGCGCCGGAGACCGTGTCGTGATCTACGACTACGGCTCGAGTCCGGCCGCCTATCTCGCCTCTCATGCGTTTGCGCCGCACCTCCGGCGGGGCGCCGCGGAGCACGCGCGCGCGAGCGTCCTCTGCGTGGACGGCCTTCCCGACAATGTCACGCGGTTCGCGCACGTCCTGCGCCACTTCTCACCGTCCTTCGTGTTCGTGCGAGCCGAGTTGGTAGGGCTGCTGATCGCCGGGCCAATCGCTGTGCCCGTCGAGCAGCGCGCGGCGAGGCTCGTGGTCACCGCCGACGGCGACACTCCCGCGCGTGGCGAGCGCGTCCTATGGGAACGCGAGTGGCACGGCGGCGTCTCGCTGCTTGCGCGCTGCGACGCGGCCGCCTTCGTCGCGGGGGAGTGTCCGCGCTGCCGCAGGCTGCAGGTGCCGGAGGATCTCTATGAGCTGAAGATCACGCGCGGCGACGGCGAACGATCGGCGGATGGGGAGGAGCGGCACATGCTCACCGTCAGGCCGCGCTTCCTCGACATGGACCCCCTCACCACCGAGCTGGGCGTGTTGACGGAGGCGGGAACCGTCGGCTGCCCGCACGCGGGCCTGGAGCTCGCATGAAGGCGAAGGCGAGAACCACCTCCGCGGGCTGGGATCTGCTCGAGGGCATCGAGACGGCGGACATCGGGAAGGTGCCGGTGGGGCGCCGCTACCTCGATGACGCCGAGACGGTGCCGCTCGCGCGTCTGGAGACCGCGGCGCTGGCACGTCTGCGGGAGGTGCTCGACACGGCCGCGCGGCTGCCCTTCTATCGCGAGCGCCTCGCGCACGTGAACCCTGCGGCGATCGAGAGCTTCGATGACTTCACCGCGATCGTCCCCACCTTCGACAAGGCGGATCTGATCGCCGAGCTTCAACGGAGCGGCGGATATGAGACCGGCATCGAGGCGCTCGGCGAGGCGGGAGCCGCGGCCGTCGTGCTCACCTCCGGCACGCTCGGCTTTCCGACCTTCGCGGCGCTCGGCTGGGGCGAGTTCGACCACGGCTCTCCGCGCGAGGTCCTGCGTGAGCTCTGGATGGACGGCCTGCGCCCGGGGATGCGCGTCATGTGCCAGTACCCGGCCTGGCACCACCTCAGCATGCTCGACAACCGGGCCCTGGAGTGGATGCAGGCGGAGGTCCTCTGCCCCTGGGGAACGTTCGTGCCACGCTTCGTGGAGCACGCGATCGAGTCGATCGCCGAGCAGCGCCCCGAATACCTGCTCACCGTCACGACGATGCTGCACGCGATCGTCGAGGGGGCGCTGGAGCGAGGAGTGGACGTGCTCGACCTGTTTGAGAGCGTGCGCTACGCGATGGTGGTGGGAGAGCCGATGAGCCCCGGCCAGCGCCAGCTGCTGATCGGCCTGCTCGGACTCGAGGATCTGTTCGAGCGCGGCGGCTCCAGCGATGGTCTGTGGGGCGGGGCCGACTGCCCGGCGCACGCCGGCCACCACGTGTGGCTCGACCACCACCGCGTGGAGGTGCTCGATCCGGATACCCGTGAGCCACTCGGCCCGGGCCGGCGGGGCACAGTGGTGGTGACCAACCTGACACTGGACCGTTCGCTGTACGTGCGCTTCGACACCGAGGATCTCGGGGAGCTGTTGCCCGGGCCGTGTTCGTGCGGCCGCACCCATCCACGGGTCGAGCTCTACGGACGCCTGGCCGACTGCGTGCGCGTCGAGGGCCGCCTGATAGCTCCGTACGACGTGCGCGCGCGCCTGGACGAGATGCCCGAGCTGGTGGGCGTACCGCTCGTGATCGTGCGCGAAGGCGCGGAGATGGCGCGCCTGCAGGTGCGCCTGGACGGCGCCAGCCGCGCCGGTCGCCTCGCCGAGACGGCCACCGAGCATCTCGAGGCGAGTCTCTGCCTTCCGGTCGATGTGAGTTGGGGCGGGCATCTCCCCAGGCGCTGGAAGGCGCGTATGGCCGCCGAGAAGACGCGTGAGCCGATCGGAGCGTCCCGGTGGCAAAGACGATAGCGATCAACCCTTCTTGGTATTGGCCGGACGACGTGCCGCGGCTTCTGGGGGTGCCGCCGATGTTCTGCGACAGGCTGATGGCCGAGCGCTGGTCGCGCCGCCGGCCCGAGGTGGTGGCGGTCGTCGATGGCGAGCGCTCCGTCACCTATGCCGAGCTCTGGTCCCGCGCGCAGGCCGTCGCCTGCGCGTTGCGGGAGCGCAGCCCCAGCGGCGGGCGCGTCGCGCTGGTGGGACCCGCCGGCGTCGACGGGGTGGTCGCGCTCGTTGGCGCGCTAGCGGCGCGCTGGAGGCCGATTCTGTTGGACTCGCGCGCTCTCATCGCCGGCGAGACGGCGGCGGCCGGCGGGGCCAACCTGGCTGTCGTGCAGGCGCCCGCGCAGGCGCCCGCTGGGGTCGAGGCGGTCGAGATCGGCGAGCTGGAGCGGGCCGGCGCCACGCACTGCGACACTCCCACGCTCCACGAGACGGACGCCGTGCGCGACGTGCACGAAGCGGCCGTGGACCTGGTGACTGCAGACGGCTGGGTCGCCGGCCACTCGCACTACTCGCTCGTCAGCGGCGCTCTCTCGATGGCGGCGTTTCTCGGGCTCGAACAGGCCGAGACGTGGCTGTCTGCGATGCCGCTGTGGACGTGGGAGGGCCTGTACAGCACGATGGTGCCGCTGTACATGGGCGGCACCGCGGTGATCTGCGGACCCGACGGCGCGACCGACGCGGTCGCGGGCTCGGTCGACGATCACCACGTCGCCCACGCCCTGGTCCCGTTTGACAGCCTCAGAGACCTCGCGCGTGGCCGGCCGCGCAGGCTGGCGGACAGCCTGAAACGCAATCTGCGCGGCCTGCTGCTCTCAACAGACCGCCCGTTCGCAGCGAGCGACAGGCGCAAAGCGCGCAAGGCGCTGGACGTGCCGATCCTGACCATGTTCGGGCTCACCGAGACGGGGCCGATCCTCGCGTCGCATCCGAGCTGGTACGTGGACGAGTCGGTCGGCATCCCTGTCACGAACGTCGAGGTCCAGCCCGCCAACCCCCAGACGGGTGAGCCCCTCGACACCAACTGGGAACTGCTCGACTACGCCACCATGGTGATCCGTGGGCCGCAGCTGATGGCGGGCTACGAGGGGGACGCGGCACGGGACGAGCGCCTGACCTCGCGCCTGCAGGAGGGGTGGTTCAAGACGTGGACGTTGGCGTCGTTCGACGCCAACGGGATGATGTACCTGGTTGAGGGCTAGGCCGTGCCTCGCAAGCGCCGGGCGCCAGACGGCCTTCCACGCCGCGGAAGGAAGACCACATGATCAAGATCTGCGTTCCCAGCCGCTTCGAGCCCGAGCTGCTGGACGGTCTCGAGCAGCTGCAGTCGGAGACCGGGCGCATCCACGAGGTCTACGGCTCGCTGTCGCGTTCGGTGATCGGGAGCGGGCGTCCGGCGCGGCGGCTCACCCAACAGGGTGGCTCGCCGACCTTCGAAGATGTGCGGCGTTTCACCGAGCGCGCCCACGGCTCGGGCATCCGCGTCAACTACCTGCTCAACTCGGCGGTGCTCGACCATGCCGAGTACACGCGCGCTGGGCGTAAGCGAATCCTGGACTATGTCGGCGAGGTGGCCGACGCGGGCGTGGACATGGTGACGATCGCTGTGCCCTACCTCATCGAGCTCGTGCGCAGCCATCTCCCCGAGCTGCCGGTGAGCGTCTCGGTGATCTGCGAGGTGGCCAGCACCAACAGCCTGCGCCTGTTCGAGCGCTACGGCGCGCAGCGCGTGCAGCTGGCCGAGGACTGCAACCGCGATCTGCCGCTGCTCGAGCTGCTGAGCGGGGCCGCCAACAGCGATCTGTCGCTGGTGGTCAACAACGGCTGCCTGCGCTTCTGCGCCTATCGCGCCTACCACAACACGTTGTGCTCGCAGGGCTCCCAGAGCGACAAGCCCGAGCACGGCTACATCGACTACCCGCTGTTGAAGTGCTCGGCCGTGCGCGCGCGCGACCCGGTCGAGATCCTGCGCTCACCCTGGATTCGGCCCGAGGACCTGCCCTACTACGAGGAGCGCTTCGGGATCGAGCTGTTCAAGATCGCCGGCAGGCAGCTTCCGCTTGAGCGGATCCTCGACATGGCGGGCGCCTACGCGCGCCTTGGCTACGACGGGAACTTCATGGACCTGCTGGCGACCCCTGCGGTCGACTTCTCAAACCACCCGATGACCGCCGCGCTCGCAGCCGAGCGGGGGGTCGAGCGCTACCGGCGCCCCGACATCTACATCGACAACGCGCGGCTCGGCAAGCTGACGCGCGCTCTGCACGCACGCGGAGGTTGCGGCGGGATGCGCGACTGTGAGAAGTGCCGCCTCTGCGACACGATGGTGGGGCAGGCGATCCGCGAGGACGATCCTTCAGTGCGGACCGAGCATGCGGGGGCGCTGGAGGGACTGATCGGAGATCTCGCTGAAGGGTCCTGGTGTGTGGCGGAGCTGACCACCACGAGCTGACCGCCGTCCGCCTGACTGCCCGGTCACGCCCACCGCGCGCCGGCCGCGCCTACGTGCTCGTGCTCGCGGGGGAAGATCTTGTCGTCTTGTGCCCACAGCACCAGCGCGGGCTTGTCGAAGCCGCGCAGCGCCTCCGCCGCCTCGTAGGTGTAGCGAGTGTCGACCGCCCGCAGAAGGCGCGTGAGGTCGCGCCGCACCGAGCGGTTCATACGCACCGGATCTGTGTAGGAACGCATGATCGCCTCCTCGATCGGCTTGCTCGTCACCCAGCCGCAGGCGGTGGGGAGCCGCTGGGGGTGGCGGCCGACGAGCGCCTGGGCGACGGCGCCGCCGGTGTCGTTGGCAACCAGCGTGACGTCGTCGAGCTCCAGCGCCGCGACGAAGTCGGCCACGATCCGAGCCATCCCCGGCAGCGAGAGGTCGGCATCGGCGCGTAGCGGCAAGGAGTGCGACCCCCACGGCAGGTCGGGCACGACGCAACGGTGCGCGTCTGCGAGCCGGGGGACCACGCCGCGCCCCAAATCGCCGTTGACGCCGACGCCGTGGACGAACACGACAACCGGTCCGCTGCCGCTACGGCGTAGTCCACACGATGCTGGCTCCTGGCCTTGGCCTTGGCCTTGGCCTTGCCATCGGCCTCGGACCGGCGGGTATCGTCTGCGCGGTGTCAGAGACGCACCCTGTGCTGAGGCTTCTGCGCGAGCGCGCGACGCATGGCACGCGGCCCGGGGCCCGCGAGGATGCTCAGCGGCTCGCGCTCGTGCTGGAGGGGGGCGGGATGCGTGGAGTGGTGTCCGCGGGTATGGCGAGTGCGCTAGAGCGCCGGCGACTGCTCGACTGCTTCGATCTCGTCGTCGGCACATCCGCCGGAGCGCTCAACGGCGCGGCGTTCCTGGCCGGCGTCGTCGACGGCTGCCTGACGTCTTATCACGCGGCGTTTTCAACGCGCCGCTTCATCAACCCGTATCGGCTGCTAATCGGGCGCGCCGCGATCGATGTCGCCTTCACGCTTGACCACGCCGACGAGCGGCTTGACGCAGCGCGCCATTCGAGAACCGTTGCAAGTCCCATCGCCCTGCACTGCATGGCGGTCGATGTCGACACCGCGCTCGCCGATGATCTCACCGACCTGCGCTCGGAGGAGGATCTGCGATACGCGCTGCTGGCGTCGAGTCGCATGCCCTGGATCGGCGGCGGGCCCGTCGAGTTCCGCGGGCGGCGGTGGCTTGACGGTGGGCTCGCCGAAGCGATCCCGCATCAGGCCGCCGTACGGCTCGGCGCGACGCATGCGCTGGTGCTGATGACGCGGCCGCTCGGAGTCTCTCGCACGCCGCTGCCGCGACTTGCCAACCGGATCGTCGAAAGTCGGCTGCGCAGGCTCAACCCGGCGCTCGTCGAGCTGTACCACCGCCGCGCCTCAGACTATGAGGCCGCCATGCGCGAGATCGCGGCGGCGACCAGCGAGCCCCGCCCGCGCGCGCCTTTCGTGTACGGGCTGCGCCTGGCGCGCGGCGGGCCAGAGGTCGGACAGCTGGAGCGCCGACAGGCGGTGCTGGAGGCGGCTGGGCAGCTCGCGTTGGAGCACGCCGGCGCGATACTCGACGACGCCGGCATCGCGACGGCGTCTGCGCCGGTGAGCACCCCACCCGCCCTACCCGGCGGGGCGTGACCGTGCTTTCGGCCGGACCGGGGAGGTTCGCGGCTACGGGGATTGACAGCCCGACGGCAAACCGCGGGAAACCGGTGCTCAGGCTCTGGGCTTCTCGATCGCATCGAGGATCGCCTTCAAGCCACCTTCGGTCTTGAGGCTCAGGGCGTCGAGGATCCGCTCCGTATCCGTGAAGGTCCCTTCGGCGCGAGCATCCGCGGCGTCGGACTGAACGGACTGGCCGACCATGATGATGCTGAGCAGCACGAGCTGGATGAACGTCTGGGCGATCCACGCGACGATCAGGATCAGCCCCGGGTTGATGAGGAAGTGCGGGACCGCGCCAGATGGCAGAGCGCCGGCCTGTGTGAGGATCGCCGGGAGGCTCGCGAGCGCGATCATGCTGAACAGATACGCGCAGGCCATCGACCCGACGCCCTTCGTTATGAGGACCGCGAGCTTGGCGTTCACGCCCTCCACGTCTCTCATCGCTGCCTTGATCTCGCTGGGACTGAAACGCACCACCCTCGCGAGATGGCGGTGTGTCTTGACCGGCTTGCTCATGGCTCTCCCTTGGTGGCTTTGATCCGCTCGTCGCGATCGAGCCGCGTCGGCGACCCGTTCACTCTCACACAGCCACGGGATGGACTTTGGTTGGCCGACCTGTCGCGGCGGTTGCGCTCTGCGCAAGGCCCGCGTGAACGCCATGGCGCCATACCGTGGCTCCGATGGCGCGGCTCATGAGCGCGCCGACGGCGGGCCGCCTGTTGCCCCTTGAACCGGATTGCTGAGGACGCCGATGCGCTCGATGTCGATCTCGACCAGATCTCCGTCTGAGAGCAGGAGTGGTGGATCGCGCGTGAAGCCGACTCCGGCGGGAGTGCCAGTGGCGATGATGTCGCCGACCTCGAGAGTCATGAGTCCGGAGATGTAGGAGACCGTGTCCGCCACCGAGAAGATCATCTGAGAGGTGTTGGCCGACTGCACCACCTCGCCGTTCAGGCGCGTGGAGATGTCCAGATGCTGGATGTCGTCGATCTCGTCCATGAGGACGAGCTCCGGTCCGCAGGGCGCAAAGCCGTCGAGCGCCTTGCCGGCGAGCCATTGGCTCGTACGGAACTGCAGGTCGCGAGCGCTGACGTCGTTGAACGCCATCGCGCCGGCAACGTGGGCGAGGGCGTCGCGCGCAGCGATGCCCTTGCAGCGCCGCCCGATGACGACCGCGAGCTCGCCCTCGTAGTCGACGGCCTCGGAGACGAGCGGGAGCTCTATGGGCGCGTTGTTACCGATGAGCGAGTTGCGGTACTTGGCGAACAGCAGCGGCGCGGGCGGCGCCTCCAGCCCGGTCTCCTGAGCGTGGTCTCGGTAGTTCAGGCCGAGGCAGATGATCTTCTCGGGGTCGGTGATCGGCGGTCCGAGCCGGACCTCCTCGAGCGTGCGCGATGCGATGCCGTCCGCCAGGCGTTCAGCCGCCTGGAGAAGGGTCCCCCGCTGCTCGCCGGTCAGCTCGAGCACGGCGCGGTTGGACCGCCAGTGCGGCTCGCCGGAAGCTCGGATCCCGGCCTCGAGCGCGGCGCGCGTGGCGTCCACGATCTGAGCGCCCACCGAGACGCCGGGCGTCCACTGCCCCTCGTGCTCGTAGGTCACGAGGCGCATCAGGCGTACTGCGCCTCGCCGTTTCCAAACGACCAGTTCTCCTTGGGCACCTCGAGGAGGCTGATCAGGACGTTCTCCCTACGCACTCCGGGATCTTCGGCGAGCAGCTCGGCGATGCGTGCGTACAGGGCCTGCTTGACCTCCGCGGAGCGACCCTCGTTGAGGGTGATCTGGATGAAGACGACGTCGTCGTCGCGGTGAATGTCGAGGTAGTCGGCGCCATAGACGAGGCCGGCACCGTCGTGCTCGGTGATGAGCTGGAACTCATCGCCTATCGGGATCTTGGCCTCCTCGAGCAGCGCCGTGTGCACGCCCTTGCCGAGTGCGCGGCGGTAGGACTCTGGCTTGCCTTCCTTCAGGGATATCCGGACTAGGGGCATTCGTGGTTCCTCCTGCCAGCTGCGCGTTTGCGTCGAGTGGCCGCGGTGGGTCGACCGCCTGCCGGACGCAGCATAAGGCCGTCGGTCCACCGCGCCCGGCTGGCCTATGCTGTGGGCGATGAGGGCCGCCGTTCTGCGCGAGCTTGGCATACCGAGCGCGTCCACGTTCCGCGAGCCGGCCGCCGGCGAGGGGCAGGCGGTCGTCGAGGTCACCGCCGCCGGCGTGAACCCGGTGGATGTCTCGATCTGCAGTGGGCGCTACTACGCCGGCCCGCCGCCGCTGCCATCGGTGGCGGGGCGTGAGGGTGTCGGGACGCTCGACGGCGGCCGCGTGTACTTCGACGCGCCGGTCGTTCCGTTCGGCTCGATGGGTGAGCGCACGCTCATACCCGCCGGCTCGGCCTTCTCAGTCCCCGACGCTGTGGACGACGCGCTGGCTGTGGCGCTCGGGATTTCCGGTCTGGCCGCGTGGCTCGCGCTGACCTGGCGAGCGGAGCTCCGGGAGGGCGAGCACGTCCTCGTTCTCGGTGCGAGCGGAGTGGTCGGCCAGATCGCCGTCCAGGCCGCGAAGCTGCTTGGCGCAGGCAGGGTCGTGGCCGCGGCGCGCTCGAGGGAGGGTCTGGAACGCTGCATCGAGCTCGGCGCCGACGAGGTCGTCCGCCTTGGCGAGTCCGAGGATCTCGCCGGTGCGTTCAGGGAGGCTTGCGACGGTCGTATCGACGTGGTCGTCGACCCGTTGTGCGGGGAGCCGCTGACCGCCGCCGTGCAAGCGGCGTCGTTTGGCGCTCGAATCGTTCAGCTCGGACAGGGTGCCGCGCCTGACGCCGTCATCTCCTCGGCGGCGGTGCGGGGGAAGATGCTGAACATCCTCGGACATGCGAGCTTCGCCACCCCGGCCGAGGTCAGGCGGGAGGCATACCGTCGCATGACCGAGGCGGCAGCCGCGGGGGAGCTGGAGGTGGAGAGCGAAGTGCTCGCACTCGAGGACGTCGCCGAGGCGTGGCGACGCCTGCAGGCCGGCTCGCACCGGAAGATCCTGCTGGCTCCGTGAGCGCGCGCCGGAGAGTGTCGTTCGATGTGAAGCTTGCCTCGAGCGCGAGTGGGGGTTTTATACGGATCTGAACGCGGCTTGACCCGGATAACTTCGAGCGCGCCGCGATCTACCGTGCGGGAATGTTCTCCGAAAGTTCCACGGCGCACGCGCGAGCGGTCAACCTCAGACCGCAGCCTTGGCGTTGGGGCCACCCGCGCGTGCTTGTCGAGCACCCTGACGAGGCGGCCGGCATTGCGATCGCCTCCGGCTTGCGTTTTGCCGGCTACTCGGTTGCGATCTGTCCGGGGCCGCCGGGACGCGGGCAGTGTCCGCTGACCGGGCCCGAAGGGTGTGCCCCCGCTCACGATGCCGACCTCGCCATCTGTTGCCTGGGCTATGAGAGCGAGGCGGCGCGCGAGGTCCTGCGAGCGCTGCGCACGCGCTGTCCGAATGTGCCGCTGCTGGTCGAAACGCCACCCGACATGGACGCTGATCTGCTCGAGCTCCTGGACGGCTGCCACCAGTTGCCGGCGCCTGCGACCCCCGAGCAGTTCGTGGCCGCCGTGAAGAGCCTGCTCGGGACGGCCAACGAGGAGGGCTCCAACGGTGCGTAGCCCCTTCCAGAGCGAGCCCGAGGCCTTCCGCTCTGTGCTGCTGGTCATATTCGCGCTGCTCGCGATCGTGCTCGCGGCCGCCTTCGGCCCGACGTGGCTCGCCCTCGTGGTGCTTGCGGGGATGGTCGGCGCGCTCGCGCTGCGCATCGCGCAACGGCGTGTGGGCAAGCGCCGCCGCGTCGAGATGGGGCTGAGGAGCGCCCCCGCGCACGTCGGCCCCGTCGCCGAGCGCCGCGTCCTGATCGTCGCCAACGACACGCTCCGCGAGGAGGCGCTGCTCAGCGAGGTCGAAAGGCTCGCTTCCGCACCACACACGCGTGTGCTCCTGCTCACGCCCGCGGTCATCTCCCCTGGAGCTCGCTTGACAGGCGCCATCGACCGTCCCCTGGATCAGGCGCGCGTCCGGCTGGACGCGGCCCTCGACCGCGTCGGCCGCGACCTCGACGTCACGGGCGAGGTCTCCGAGGCAGACCCCCTGGAGGCCGTAGAGGACGCGTTCGCCACCTTCGCGGCGGATGAGGTGATCGTGACCACTCGCGGCGAGTGGGCGTGGGGCGGACTCGAGCCGCGGCTTGCGGGACTCGTGCGCGAGCGGTTCGCCGTGCCCGTCCGTCATCTCGTCTTCGAACCCGGCTCAGGCGCTCAGGAGCCAGACAGGGACACCGAGGCGAGATATCGGCACGAGTTCGAGGAAGCCGTCACCAGGAAGGGCAGGGTAGTGCTCGCGGGTGTGGGGATACTGGCCTCGCTGCTGATGTCGACGGTAGCGCTGGTGCAGAGCCGCGAAAGAAGGCAGGCAGGCGCCACTTCCGTGGTCACGCAGACCGCCGCGGTGGTGCCGAAGGTGGTCAAGGTGGTCGACCTGAAGATCATCGGTGGCTCCAAGGTCGGTCCGGACGGCAAGAAGCACGACGCCTTCACCACGACCGAATTCGCCGTCAAGGTCGGCCAGCCGTTGACGCTGAAGATTGACAACACCGACGACGTGCCGCACAGCATCACCGCACCGGTGGCCGGCGTGAACATCATCGCACAGCCGGGAACCCACACGTACACGTTGATCGTCAAGCAGGCCGGCAAGTTCCAGTGGTACTGCGTGCTGCCCTGCGACACCGACGCCAACGGCTGGGCGATGCAGCACCCGGGGTTCATGAACGGCTACATCACCGCCATCTAGGGCTGCCCCGCCAAGGGCCTGCTGACCGGCGGCGTGGGCGGGACAGGAGGCATGTGCCCTTCTGCCGAGATTCCCAACGATCGGGATCCAGTGGCCCCTGTGGCCGGCTTGTCCGCCCAGTCGCCAAGCAGTCAAGAAGTCCGTGGGTTGCTGCCGATGGCGTAGTGATGGCACACGCCTTCAATGGCCGGCGCTTTCTCGGAGCGGTAGGTCTTTTCACGCTCGCGACCGGCCTGTTCGCGGCCTGGATCGGACTGCACCTCGGCGGTGACCGGATGACGCTCTGGGTCGACGATGTCGTCACGCCGCTGGCTGCGCTGATCGCGTGTGTGCTGTGCCTGCGCGCCAGCGCTCGGCACAGTGGCCGAATGCGTCTGTTCTGGACGTTGCTCGGCGGCGCGACCGCGTTCTGGACGCTCGCTGAGGTCGTCTGGGGCTACTACGCGCTGGTCCTCAACGTGGAAGTGCCCGTGCCGTCCTGGGCGGATGTCGGCTACCTCTCGGCGATACCGGTCACGGTCGCGGCGCTGGTCGTGCACCCGGCGACGAGCGGCAGCGGCACGCGTAAGGCCCGTTGGGTGTTCGAGGGCCTGGTGATCGCCACGGCGCTGCTGTTCCTCAGCTGGACGCTCGTCCTCAGCCCGCTGTGGCGCAGCGCCGATCTCAGTACGTGGGCTGGCATCGTGACGCTGGCCTATCCGTTCGGTGATGTGGTGATCGTCTTCTTCATCGTGCTCACCATCCGGGGGATGACCGGTGGAGACCGCCTGTCGCTGTGGTGCCTGCTTGCGGCCCTGCTCGCGATGGCGCTCTCGGACAGCACCTTCACCTACCTCACCGATGTCGCGAATTACACGAGCGGGAGCCTGATCGATACCGGTTGGGTCGCGGCATATCTCGGGATCGCGCTTGCCGCGTTCAGCTCGCAGTCCAGCAGCGCCGTGGTGCCGAAGGCCGAGCACTACAGGCCATCGCTCGCGTCGCTCATATCCCCGCTGTTGCCGGTGCTGATCGCGCTGGGCGTCGCAGCCGTGGAGGTCGGGCTCGGCCATCACCTCGACCAGGTGGCCTGGCTGATGGCGCTCGGGCTGATCGTGCTGGTGCTGGCGCGTCAGGGGCTGATGGTGTTCGAGCTGTTCGCACCCGGCCGCGACGTGCAAGGGGGCCTGATGCAGAGGCTCGAGCATGCGGCTCTCGGTGGCGCGGGCGCAGCCGAGAGACCGGTGTCCGGCTACCAGGCTGGTGGCCGTGGGCCCCGTTGACCTCAGCGCAGGGCAGGCCAGCCTCGTGGGGTTCACGCTTGCGCGCGGCTCGCCGGACGTCAAGTGGATCCGCGCCGACTCCCCGGCCTACCTGCCGCCCCCGATGTTGAAGTCAGCCCAGCAGCGCGCCGAGCGGACGAACGCCTTGATCGTGATCGTGCTGACGCTCGCCTGCACCGCCCTATCGGTTCTTGACCTGTTCATGCTGGCAACGGCCTCCTGAGTCGGGCGCCCGTGAGCGGGCCGCCCGCGACGGGCTCGCATGCGACCCGGCCCGCCACCTCGGTGCCGACGAACGGCGCCAGTGCGAAGTAGATCATCCACGGAGCGAGCTCGGTGAGCTCGGCCACGTGGCCCTGGACGGTGTAGGCGAGGCACAGCTCGAAGATGCCGCCTGCGATCGCCTCGATCGTCGCCGCTGGCGGCTTGCTCCCGTCGGGCGCTTCGTCGAAGCCTTGGGTGAGCAGCTCGGCGTAGCGAACGATGCCCTTGTTGGAGCGCTCGACGGTGCGGGGGGAGGCGATCAGCGCGTCCACGAGCGCCATGTGCGTGAAAGCGGGCTCGGACGCGAGGAACTCGAGCAGCGCGGTGACGCCGGCGCGCACGCCGTGGGGCCAGTCGCTCGCCTCGTCGTGGACGCGCTCGACGATCGCGCGGCCTTTGCCGTGCCCGACCTCGTAGGCGACCAGGAACGCGTCCTCCTTGTCGGTGAAGTGTTCGTAGAACGCCTGCAGCGAGACCGCGGCGCGCTCGGCGATGTCCTCGAGCGTCAGGTTCGCATACCCCTTCTCGGCGCTGAGCTGCGCTACCGCGTCGAGGATCCGCTCGCGCTGGCTGTGCACGAGGAAGCTGCGCGAGAAGCTCGGCGTGCGTCGGCTCGCTGCGCGCGTCCTGCTCGAGGTTGACGAAGGCGCGAGCGAGCCGGGCGCACGGCCCCCTACCAGGCTGCTCGGCAACTTGATCGCCTGCAGCTCCCCGATTGTGTTCAAGGCTTCGGGCAGCGGATAGTACGTGAAGGACCACCGCACGAGATCCGGTATCAGCGCCGGCAGCTGCTTGTGCGCGCCGTCCTGCACTCGGGAGTAGAGGACCTTGAGATAGCCCCCGACGACGGCCCTCAGCAGCGGGTTGGGGATCAGCCCTGGACGAGCCGCCGCACCGACATGCTGGCGAAGCACCCCTTCATAGGCGCTGATCAGCTGCTCTCGCCGTCCGATTCCCGCAGGGCCAAGGGCGGCGATCTCCACGAGGATCAGGCGCTCGGCCCCCGGTCGCTCGATCGCGCGCTGAAACAGCGCGTCGAGCGCGAACCCGAGCTCCTCCTGCAGGCCGCCCGCCTCGCTCGCGGCCCCCTCGACGCGTTCGAATCCTTCGGCGACGATCATGTCGTAGGTCGCAAGGAAGCATTCCTGCTTGTTGGCGAAGTGCTCGTAGAACGCCTTGCGCGACACTCCGGCCTGCGTGATCACCTCGGCGACGGTCGTGGCGCCGTACCCCTGCGCGCCGACAAGCTCGATCATCGCGCTCATCACACGCGCCCGCTGGTTGGCCGCGACCTCCTCGCGGGTGAGTGCGTGCGGGCCGTGCGGGAGTCGCGGGGCAGCCATGCTCATCCTCACAGGAGCGCTCTTGCGGCCAGATACAGGGCCGCCCATGCGAGCACGCAGAAGAGCGACGCACCGATCAAGACCGCACGCCGGCTCAGGACGGCGCGGCGTGTGTGCGAGAGACGGAGGCGCGTCGCTCGGTCGAACGGCGAAGTCCCGTACGGCGACCTGTGGGAAGAGTGCGCCATCGCCGTGGTCTAGCAGATTCAACGAGCCGCAGCAAGTCTCGAAAGTAGCCACGTGTTTTTGATTGACCCCACCGGTTTGGCCCCCGAACGACGTTCGCGATCGCCGACCAACCCCGAGAGGACATCGCCGTGCACGTGGCGATGAGGCGCAGCGCCGCCCCCGGTCCGGCCCCTGGCCCAGGATCGAACAATCGTCCACTCCCGTGCCCCCGATGTTTCCGAAGCGCGAGAAGTGGGCAGCCTCCTGCTACACGTCCGGCTAAGTAAGCGTGTCGCCTGCAGTCTGCGCGCCATGTTGCTTGGTCCTCCGTGTCCCCCCAACGGTAGCCCTGCGGTCCGCCGATTCCCGGGCCGTGGGGCCTACCGTGCACGGACCCCCTTTGGAGGCGGTGCGTCGAGCCGTGTCCCAGCCGCATGCCCGGCGGCGTCGGTGGTCGGCACAGGCGCAGCGGTGACGCCGGTTCTGAAGAACGCGCTGACGGGTCCCGCATATCTCGTCTCCTACGGCGGCTCCCGGATCCCAGCCCTGGAGATCGTGCTGCAGGGCGAAGGGATCACGCTCATCCTCGACGGCAGAACCGACATCGAGAAAGGGATCACGAGCAGCACGTTCGACGCGATCCCAGATGCACCGATCAGCACGTTCGACCTCGTGCTCCCGCAAGGGCCGCACTCGGTGCTTGCGGCGTTCCTCGCAGTGAAGGGCAACCGCAGCATGTGTGGGCAGAGCCTCCCGATGCCCACGATGATCACCGGCCAGAACGGCGCGGTGATCAGGCAGACGACGAAGGTGGCCGTCTTGGGCTGTGTGAAGCACAAAAGGCGCGTATCGCGTCGATGATCTCCTCTGCGGCGTCCTATTGGATGTAGTGGCCCGCGCCTGTGAGCGTGGCCGTGGTGTGGTCGGGGAAGATCTCTTCCCAGCGGCGGCGCTCGGGGTCGCGGAACGCGATGTCCTTGGTCGGCCACACGATCAGGGCCGGTCGCCGGCCCAGCTTGGGCAGCTCGCGCTCGACCGCGGCGAGAAACGGTCGACTGGCGAGTATCTCGCGCGGGAACACGTAGGTGGGCAGGCGCGATTCGGGGGTCGGGAACGGGCCGCGGTGAAGCGGTCGGGGTGGCGCGTGGCCGCTGCGAATCCGATCGGACCGCCCCAATCCTGGACCATCATCGTGACCTCCTGCAGGTCGAGACCGAGGATCATCCGCTCCACGACGCCGGCGTGCTCGGCCGGTGTGTAGGCATATCCGGGCGCCGCGTCCGATAGCCCGAAGCCGGGGTAGTGAACGCGTGCTCCGTCCACGTCTGCGTAACGGCTCTCGAACGGGAACAGCTCCTCGGACAGCCATGTCGGCCTGATCGGTTGGTTCACGGCTGGTGTGCTGCTCATGACTTGCGTGCGCGTCCGCGGTCGAGCTCCTTGCCGAAGGCCACCTCGACGGCCTTGGTCATCGTGGGCTGGAAGCCGGCGGTCAGCGCCTCGGAGGCCAGCGGTCGCAGCTGGTCGAGGGCCGCTCGCACCTGGGGCCAGTCGGACTCTGGCCGCCCGGCATCATCGAAGGGCTTCCAGATGAACGTCAGGAACATCTGCACGAACGTCTCAGCGATGCGCTCGTTGTGGCGTCTGAGCTTGTCCATCGTCTCAAGCGCGGCCTCCAGGGGGACGCCTAGTCCCATCAGTCGCTCGCCGGCACCCAGCAGGGTTGGGCTGGGAACTTCGAAGCAGTCCTCTGCGATTGCGATCACAAGGCCGAGCTTCTCGGCCTTGGCGATCAGCTTCGGGTCGACCTCGCGACCGAGGCGCTCGAGCAGATCGGCCCGCTCGATGATCTCGGGTGCCTCCGTCTCGAAGGGGGTCATCAGCGCGCGGGTGAAGCCGAGGACCTCCTCTCCGGCGCCGCGAGCTTCCTGCAGCAGGTGGGCGATCGCGGCGAGGTTGAACCCCTGCGCCTGCATCTCGCGGATCAGCGCCAGCCGCGTGAGGTGCTGGGCGCCGTAGTAGCCGGTCCTGCCCTGCACCTCGGGTGGGGGGATGAGCCCGCGTGACTGGTAGCTGCGCACGTTGCGCACGGTC
>JADGPK010000039.1 GCA_017882445.1 Solirubrobacteraceae bacterium | reverse complement strand
CCTCACGTCCGGCGTCATAGATCGCCTCCGCCTCACAGCGCTCCACACCACAAGATTCGACGAGGCAGAGCTATGTCCCCCAACCAACTGAACGGTTACCGAAAACCGCCAAGTAGCAGGGCTTTCCCATTAGTGCCCCCGCCGGGAGTCGAACCTGGATCTACCGCTTAGGAGGCGGTCGTCTTATCCATTGGACTACGAGGGCGTGACTCAGTCGCACAACGGCGGCGGGTCGGCGAGAAGGCTACCGACGCTCGGGGCCCGGACCGTCCGCGGACTCCGCTGCCAGGGTCATCAACTCCTCGCCGATGAGGCGGTGGGTGACCCACTCGTCCATCGTCTGCGCGCCGAGGCGCCTGTAGAAGCCAAGCGCGAGCTCGTTCCAGCGCAGCGCCGACCATTCCAGGCGCTCGCTCCCGCACTCATGCGCGCGCGCGGCCACCGCCGCGACCAGCGCCCTGCCGACACCGCCCTTGCGATGGGCCGGCCGCACGAACACGTCCTCGAGCCACATCCCCTGTTTCGCCAGGAATGTCGAGAACGTCGGGAAGAAGATGGCGTAGCCGGCGGTCTGAGAGCCAACCTCCGCGATCAGCGCCTCGGCCGCAGGACGCTCGCCGAACAGCGCCTCGCCGATGAGCTCCTCGGTGGCGCGCAGCTCGTGCTCGAGGTGCTCGTACTCGGCCAGCTCCCTGAACAGGACGAGCAGCAGCCCCACGTCCTTGAGGCGCGCCGCGCGGATCCTCGGCGGCTCGGTCGGCTCCTTGTCGGCCATCGCCGTCAACCCGTCGCCCGGTCGGGGCGCTCGGGGTAGATGTCATCGATCGTCGTGAGCGCCACATACGGAGCGCCGGCCTCGCGCTCGATCGCCGCGCCGCCGCCCGCCAGGCGGTCGAGCACGCTGAGCACGCCGCAGATCTCCTGTCCGGCCTCCAGCAGCGCCTGGATGGCCGCGAGCGTGGAGCCGCCCGATGTGACGACGTCCTCGACCACCACGCAGCGATCCTCGGGAGCGAGCGGCGGCCCCTCGATGCGCCGCTGCAGGCCATGCGCCTTGGCGTCCTTGCGCACGAAGAACGCCTTCACGCGAGCACCCGCGGCGAGCGCCGCGCACGCGACCGGGTCGGCGCCCATCGTCATACCGCCCACCGCCGTTCCGCCCCAATCGGACACCTGCGCCGCGACGAGGACGCCGAGCGCCTGAAAGCCCGGCGGGCGCAGGATCGCGCGCTTGGCGTCAACGTAGTACTGCGCTCGCGCTCCGCTGGTGAGCGTCACCTCGCCGAGCACGAGGGCGTGCCGGCGCAGCTCCTCCACCAGACGCTCGCGAGCACCGGCGGGCTCGCTGACAGCGCCTGAGGGCTCGCTCATATATGCGTCCGAGGCGTCCACCGGCCAACCTAATCTAGCGTTGTGGCCCTATTGCTCGCTCGCTTGCTCAGGCTCGCCTCGATCGTCATCTGCCTGATCGTGGCTGCTTCCTTCCTGACGTTTGCGATCCAGCAGACGAAAGCCGCGTCTCGCAACCAGAGCGAAGCGATCGACACGGGCTCCGCGACGGGGTCCTCCAGCTCGTCCACGCCACACGAGGGCTCGGTGCACAAGGCGCTCGACGAAGCTTCGGACTCGCTCACATCACCGTTTGCGGGGATCGTGTCGGGCATCAAGGGCGAATGGGAGGTCCGCACGGTCAAGCTGCTGCTCGCGCTGCTCGTCTATGGCTTCGGGCTTGGCTACGTGGCGCGGGTGCTCCGCGTCAGGACGTGACTTCAGTAACTCCGCGGGCTATGGCCCCGCGTTGGCGCGCACCTGGCCGCTGCCGCCGCCGCCCTCGTTGTACACGTCGACCGGCGTGCCTTCCCGCACCCACGCGTAGATCGCTGCCGCGTCGGGGATCGGAACGCGCAGGCAGCCGTGGCTGGCGGCGTAGGTCGGGACTTCCGCGTAGCCGTGGATCGCGTAGCCGCGGATGAAGTAGTTGGAGTCGACCATGCCGTGGCTGTTGGTGCCGATCGTCTTGGAGTAGACCCGGAAGCGCCCGATCACCGTCGGCGTCGAGGGCTTGCCGGAGCTCATCGTGTAGATGGTCCGCACGCGGCCCCCCGGTTCGATCTCCGCGAGCACCTGCCTGCTCAGATCCGCCTCGACGTGGCGGCCGTCGCGCCGATAGCGCACGCGAAAGCTCCCCGCCCCGCGCCCGAGCAGTTCGAAGACCCTCCTGCCCGCGTAGGGAGCGCGTTCCAGCCCCGTCATCTTGCGGTAGGCGATGAGCGCACGCCCGGTGCCTTCGTCCAGCACCCCGCTCAGCGGCACGGCGTAGTGCAGCACGTCGAGCTCGGACTGCAGCAGCCGCACCGAGTCCCCCTGTGCTCCCGGCCCAAGGTTCACCTGCACGAAACGCACGCCCGGGGAACGTCCGCTGAAGGCACCCTGCTGCGCGGTCGCGTAGTGCGCCACGCGCGCCTGCACCAGCCCCGGGGAGCCGCTCGAATAGCTGATGTGAAACTGGCCCGCCCCGTTGCCGACCGCCAGCACTCGCACCCTGTCGACGGCGACCTTGCGTCCGTCGCGATAGACGCTCACCTTGACGCTCTGCCCGCCGACATACGGCCACACGATCCCGCGCACCACGATCCGCCCGCCGACGAACGCGAACGGCGGACTGCCGCCGACCTTCTGCAGCACGAGTTTGACGGAGCCCGCAACCGGACTGCTCGCAGCGGGGATCGGAGCGGCCGGCGTCGAGGGGGTCGGAGCGGATTCCGCGCGGGCCGACGCCGGTGCGGCGGCGAGGCAGATGCTCGACGCGCACACCACGGACAGGTGACGGATGGCGCGCATGTGAGTAATCCTATGCGCCAACGCGGGGGGGTTGGGTCGCTGGAGCGATCAGGCCGACGCGCTTGGACGCGAGCAGGATCGCGCCGATGCCCAGCAGCGCGCCCGCCATCAGGACCGGCGCCTGCCAGCTCCAGTCCTCCAGGCTCGAGAAGGCGAGCGAGTTGTTGAGCGAGTGGGCCACGATGCACGGATACAGCGAGCCCGTGTAGCGATAGAGCAGGCACAGGCCGAACCCGAGCGCCGCAAGCGGGACGAGGTCGAGCGCGGGAGCCGACCCGACGTGCACACCGCCGAACAGCAACGCGGTGATCAGGGCCGCAGGCAGCGTACCCCGCCAGTTGCGAAGCGCAGTGAAGATGTAGCCGCGGAACAGGAGCTCCTCGCAGACCGGCGCCACCACGCATGTCAGGCCGGCGCTCAGCAGCAGCAGCGCGGCGCCTTCGTTGGAGCCGAGCTGTTCGAGCAGCTTCTCCCTGCTCGGGTTGAACACTTCCGACCACACCACGCTGAGAACGATGAAGACGACGAGCAGCAGCAGGATCAGGCCGCTGGAGGACCTCCACCCGACACCGGGGCTTCGCAACCCGAACTGCCACGAGCGCACCGCGCGACCCCCGAGCCGCGCGCAGTACACGGCCACGAGCACAAACGCGACATCCTGGACGAACGTGTCGAGGATCGCGAGGCCCGGCGGGGTGTGCGAGCTCGTCAGTTCCACGCCGAACGCGAGCGCCGGAAGGTCAACGACGAGGCCGCCGACCGCCGCAAGCACGAGGCCGCCGATCAACGCGACCGGCGCGGTCCAGGGGAGCCAGCCGGTGGTCGGCGAGCGCGAGCCGTCGGTCTCGTACATCGCCTACGCCACCCAGTGCCAGGTGGCGAACTGGGCCGCGAAGACCGCCATCAGCGCACCCGAGAGCACGAGCACGGGCCACCGCGCGCGCGGGTGATCGGTCAGCCACGCCGCCAGCCAGATCGTGAGCGGGAAGAGCACCAGGAGAAACCGCGGCAGCGACATCAGGGGCTGAGCTCTCACCGGGTAGGACAGCGGGAGCGCGAGCGCGGCGATCGTGTAGGCGCCATACGCGAGGGGCAGCCTGCGCACGACGCCCACGACCGCCGGGACGGCCACGACGAGGAAGGCGAGCAGTATCACGTTGTGTCCGGCGCTCACGAAGGGGTTGCCCGCCGCGATCGGGAAGTACACGTGGCGGCTCTGGAAGGACAGGAGCTGGCGCGCGCCCTGGAATGCCGCCTTCACCCCGTCCCATATGCCCACATAGGGCCCCGCGAAATGCCTGCCCCACACGTCCTGCGCGTGGAAGGGCGCCAGCGGATCCCCGCCGCCGAGCGCCAGGAAGGCGCCGTAGACGACCACGCCCGCGGGCATCAGCGCCAGCCACAGCGCGTCCCGCCGCAGTGCGTAACGCGGCCGCAGCCGTCCTATCCGTGCCCGCGCAAAGTCCGCGACGCGGTCCTCGCGCGGCCCGTACAGATAGATCATCAGCGCCGGAAGCGCCAGCACCAGGCCGGTGCTGCGTGTCGCGCCCGCGAGCGCGCCGAGCGCGCCGACGTACATCCAGCGGCCCTGCCGGGCGCTCCAGAACAGCCCCACCGACAGCGCGAGGTACAGCGACTCCGAGTAGACCGCCGAGAAGTAGAAGGCCATGGGGGCGAACGCTGTGAGCATCACGGCCAGGCGCGCCGTGTCACCGACGCGGCTTGGGCCTGCCGCTGCGCGCCCCGCGAGCTCGAGCGTGGTCAGGCGATGAATGCCGTACAGGGCCAGCGCGAGGGCTGCGAGCGAGAGCAGCACGCCGGCGAGCACCGGCGGGGCCCCGAGCCACGAGACGCCGCGCAGCCCGAGTGGATACAGGGGAAAGAAGGCCGTGCGCGATGACGTGAAGGCGCCGAGATCGGGACGATATCCGTAGTGGGCGATCACCAGGTACCACGCCCCGTCCCAGCGCGCCGCCGGAGCGGCCAGCAGGTCGCCGAGCCAGCCGAACCCCCTGGTGAGACCCGGCGGGTTGAAGGCGTTGCGCACCGGCCCGAAGCCGAACGTCACGAGCGTTCCCACACACGCGGTCCACACGAGCAGGCGTGAGCTCCACAGCGCCCTCGTGCTGTCGCGCACGGCAGTCATCCGTGCGGGATCTGCGCGCAGGCGCGCCCACCGCCCCGCCCACGAGCGGGCCGACCCTCGAACGGGGACCCGGGGCTCGAAGGGCGCGGCCAGCTCGCCCGCGGTGTCCACGATGGTCAGCTCGGCGGTGTCGGAATTCATGGCGCTTGTCACCGAGCGTAGAGATGGCTGCGATGTGACCGGCAGGAAATCACAACGCGGCACGGTAATCTCGAACCTCCAGAGATGTCTCGACACTCACGACAGCGCCGGCGCAGACGCAGCCATGGTGGGGGCGCCCGCATCCTGATCACGGGCGGCGGCATACTCGCCAGCGCGCTCGTCGTCGGCGCGATCGCGACGGCGGCCTACATCGTGCACGTCGCACAGACGGCGCCCGCGCTGGCGACGCTTCACCCGATCGTGAGCGGCGGCTCCTCGCAGGTGTTCGCCTCCGACGGCACGCGCCTCGGCTTCATCCAAGCCGACCAGCTGCGCAGCCCGGTCGGGTGGGCGGAAATCCCCGCCGCCCTCAAGAACGCGACCGTGGCGATCGAGGACCAGCGCTTCTACAAGCACAACGGCGTCGACCTGACGGGCATCTTCCGCGCGGCGATCAAGGACCTCACGAACGGCGCCGCCGTGCAGGGCGGGTCGACGATCACGATGCAGCTGGTGCGAAACGTGTACCTCGGAGGCGACCAGCGCACCCTCAAGCAGAAGATCATCGAGGCCAAGCTCGCGATCGACTACGAGAAGCACCACAGCAAGCATTCGATCCTCACGAGCTACCTCAACAGTGTCCCCTACGGGACCGTCGGCGGCCAGACAGCCGTCGGCGTTCAGGCGGCGGCGCGCATCTTCTTCGACAAGCCGGTCTCCCAGCTGAACCTCCAGCAGTCGGCGCTGCTGGCCGGACTCCCGCAGGCACCGTCGCAGTACAACCCGTTCCTCGATCCCTCGGCGGCGCGCACACGGCGCAACGAGGTGCTCGCGAAGATGGCCGAACTGCACTACATCACGGCCGAACAGGCCTCGACCGCCGAGTCGGCGCCGCTGGAAGTGCTTCATGGCGCGTTCTACTCCGTGCGGCGGGAGGACTTCTTCTTCGAATACGTCCGCGAGCAGCTCGTTCACCGCTACGGCGCGCAAACCGTGCAACAGGGCGGACTGAAGGTGTACACGACCATCAACCTGAACATGCAGCGGCTGGCGCGCAAAGCGATCGCGCAAGTACTCAACCAGCCCGAAGACCCTGCCTCGGCGATCGTGACGCTGAACCCCGCCAACGGCGAGATCGAGGCGATGGCCGAGTCCGAGAGCTACGGGAAGTCGCAGTACAACCTCGCCGCCGACGGCCATCGCCAGCCGGGCTCGACGATGAAGGCGATCGACCTCGCCGACGCGCTCTCGCGCGGCATCGACCCGAACAGCACCTACTACTTCTCGCACACGCTGCAGCCGGGCTGGCTGCCGGGCTACCCGACGTACGAAGTGAAGACCTTCGAGGGCACCTCGCTGAACACGTCGATCAACCTCGTGCAGGCGACGCTCGCCTCCGACAACACCGTCTACGCGCAGCTCGCCGCGGACCTGGGCGAGGAAACGGTGACCCAGACGGCGTACAAGATGGGTGTGCAGACCCACCTGAGCAGCTTTCCCGCGGAAGCGCTCGGCGGCCTCACCCTCGGCGTGACACCGCTGGAAATGGCGGATGTGTACGCGACCCTGGCCGACGGCGGGTGGCGCAACGCGCCGATCGCCATCACCAAGGTCGTCTTCCCCGACGGCCACGCGGACACGAGCTGGGGCAGGCCCCAGCGGGTGAAGGTGCTCAGCGAAGGTGTCACCGCCGAGGAGACCAACATCCTCCACCAGAACGTGCTTGGCGGCACAGCGGTGAAATCGGCGATCAACTGCCCGACCGCCGCCAAGACGGGGACCACCAGCGAACTGGTGGACGCGTGGCTGGACGGATACACGCCCAACTACTCGACGGTCGTGTGGATGGGCTATCCCAACAAGCGCGTCTCGATGACCGACGTTCACGGCCAGCCCCAACAGGGCGGTTACCTGCCCGCGGACATCTGGCACGCGTACATGGCCGCGGTCACCGAAGGCCAGCCCTGCGCGGAATTCCCGCAGCCCAAGGAATCGATCTCCTACCAGCCGTTCTACGGGAAGTTCGCCTCCACCGGCCAAGCAGTGGGCAACGCGGAAAGCGAAGTCAGCAGCGCTGAACACAAGGCCAAGAATGGGCCTAGCCACCAACACGGGAGCGCTCCGGGAGGCGCTGAACCCGGTGCTGGTCACTCAAACGGCGGCGGCCCCGCTGTCGAAAGAGGCCCGCCGGCCCCACACGCCGCCCCCCCGAAGGAACCGGCCGGTGGTGGACCGGCGGTCAAGCAGACGGGCGGAGCGGCGCCCGGCTGATCGTTGCGAGCAGGTCGACCCGGGCACCTTCGCGACCCGTGGCTGGTAGTTTGAGTCTCGATATCGAACGGACGGTCGCCCCTCGACGAGGCTTTGGCGACCAGATTGGATGCGGCGTGGCGAAGGAGGACAAGGTTGAATTCGAGGGCGAGGTGATCGAGGCCCTGCCGAACGCGATGTTTCGTGTGAAGCTGGACAACGACCACGTGGTCCTCGGACACGTCGCCGGCAAGATGCGGCGCTTCAGGATCCGCATACTCCCCGGCGATCGTGTTCGCTGCGAGCTGTCCCCCTACGACCTGGACCGTGCGCGGATCGTCTACCGGCACCGCTGAACACCGGCATCGCTGAGCGCTCCCTGATCGAATCCATCGCCGCCGAGCTGGCCGGCGCGTCCGGGACAGGCGGAACGCACACGCAGGGCGTCTCGGCGCGTCACGATTCGAGGATCCTGCGCGGTATAGGAGACGACGCCGCCGTGGTTCGAGCCCGACCGGTGTGCGTGACATCGGTGGACGCAATGGTCGATGGGGTGCATTTCCGTCTGCGCCACGGCTGGGCGAGCGCCGCCGAGGTCGGCCACCGGGCGCTGGCGGGTGCCCTCTCGGACCTGGCCGCGATGGGAGCCACGCCGGGCGAGGCCTATCTCGTGCTCGGGCTGCCGGCCGGTTTCGGCGAGGAGCGCGCGCTGGAGCTGGTGCGCGGCGCCAACGCGCTGGCGGCGGAGACCGACACCACGATCGCCGGCGGGGACGTGGTGAGCGCTCCGGCGCTCACGGTGGCGGTCACAGCGGTGGGTTGGGCAGAGACGCCCGAGGAGCTCGTCGGGCGCGACGGCGCCCTCGGTGGAGACCTCGTCGGTGTCACCGGCAGCCTCGGCGCCGCCGGCGCCGCCCTGGCGGTGCTGGAGGGCCGCGCCGCTCGCACGCCGGGCGCCGAGCATGCGCTCGGGCGCGCACGCAGCCCGATGCCACGGCTGAAGGAGGGACGCGCGCTGGCGGCCGCGGGCGTGCACGCGATGATCGACCTCTCCGACGGGCTCGCCACTGACGCGGGCCACATCGGCCGCAGCAGCGGTCTGGTCCTGTCGCTGGACCTCCAGGCGCTCCCTCTGGCGGCAGGCGTGGCCGAGGTCTCCGCCGAGCTCGGGCTCGAGCCCTGGCAGCTGGCGGTGGCCGGGGGCGAAGACTACGAGCTGTGCTTCTGCGCGGCCGGCGAGGATCGAGCGCGCGTGGAGAGCGCAGTGCGCGAGCTCGGCGAGGTGGAGGTCAGCTGGATCGGCGAGGTCCTGGAGGGTCCGCCGGGCGCGACGCTCAAGGGCCCGCAGGGCGAGGAGACGAGGATCGAGGGATTCGAGCATCGCTGGTAGCGCCACGGCATACGCGCCAGAGCGCACGCAGCGCGCCTATCGGCGCAGAGCCGACTCGGTGCCGCCGAGCGATCCCGGGCCGGCGTAGGACATCGGCCCGCGAATCGTCACCGCCGCGCCATCCCCCGACTCTGAGCCGGGAGGCGCCGCAGGGGCGCGCACGGCGAGCAACGCCGCAGCGGCCACGCAGCCCAGGGCGAGACTCCACAGGAGCGCTCCCGCGAACCCCACGTGCCCGCCGGCGAGCAGCAGAACGGCCGTCCAGGCGATCCCGCCGAGCCCCAGGCCGAACTGGTGCGCGTAGAAGGCGATGAGGAGCACCAGCGGCGTCAGCGCGGCAGCGACGAGCGCGAGCGATCCCACGCGCCCAGGGCGCACCTCCGGCGAGGCCAGCAGCAGCCACAGGTGCACAGCCGGTATGAGCAGCAGCGCGGTGAAGGGATTGCTCAGCCATACGAGCAGGCTGATCGCGAGCAGCACGAGCACCATCGACAGGCCGGCGACCTCGGGGTCGGGACGGGTGCCCCAGCCCAGGCGCCGCACGAGCACGCCCCAGAGCAGCCAGGCGAGCGTGAATGCGAGCAGGATCGCGACCGTCGCTGTGATCGCCTGCCCGTCGACGGGCAGGGCGCTGGGCAGGACGGGAACGGGCGGCGCCGCCTCGATGACGCCGAGCCGGCCAAGCAGAATTGCGAACAGGGCGGCGCCGAAGAACGGCAGCGCACAGCTCGCGCTCCACATGCTCCAGCGTCCAACCGGCATACGGCGGCGGCGCAGGCGCGCAAGTCCGTCCGCCGCCGCGACGAGCGGGGGGAACAGCAGGGTGATCACCAGCAGGCGCACCGCCCAGGCGGGGATCGTCTGGTGCGCCAGCAGCACGCTCGTCTGCATCGACCGGGAGATGTCCGGCGCGGTGTCCAGGGCGTCCACGGCGCTCAACACGGCGCGTCCGTAACCCTGAAGGCGTTCGGCGCCCACACGCTCTCGCGGCCGGGGGCCGGGTTCGCCTGAGACCTGCACGAGCACCGCCGGTACGCCGTCGGCGTTCAGCACGGCCTGCTCGCCGACGGCGAGCGGGAAGACGAGGTGCAGGAGCTGGCCGAGCGGGCTGGGCGCTCCCGGGTCCGAGCCGACCTCGTGGGTGATCGCGTCCGCCACGGTGCGCTGGAGCTGGAGCGGCGCGGAGCCCAGTCCATCCGAGAACGGCACGACGAGTGGCCGACGTGTGCGTGCGCCCGCGAGGTCGCCCAGCACGATCGCCGCGTCGAGGGGCCCATGGCGGCCGGCCAGCCGCGCCGCTCCGGCGTCCCCGCCGCTGCCACCGCTGGTCGATACGAGGATGATCGTGCGCTTGGTCTCTCGTGCGGCGAACACCCGCGCCAGTTCGAGCAGCGCGGCCGTCCCGGACAGTTCGGCGAGCGACCCGCGCGCGGCGGCGTCGCGATGCGCGAGGATCACGATCGGCGTCGCGCTGGTCGAGCCCGGCCGCTGGGCGGTGACGGTGCTCAGCGAGCGCTCGCCGTCGATCGTCTGCGCTTCGAAGTGCTCCGTGCGGACCGCAAAGCCGCCGACCCAGCCTTCCGGGCTGTGTGCCCCCGCGCCGCCGAGCCCTTCGAGCGTGCGCGCGACGTCGGCGGCCAGCGCATCGTCGCCCGGGCTGCCGGGGCGTCTGTCGGGGAACCGTGAGCCCAGGCTCCGCAGTTCTGAGAGCGCGCGTCCACCTTCGAAGGCGTCCGGCGCGAGCGTTGAGACGAACGGATGCGGCCGGGGTGCCAGGGAGAACGCGGCGATCGCCAGGACGAACAGGAACGGTCCGTAGGCCGCACGGTAGAGGCGCCCGTTGAGCATCGCCTAGACCATAGTTCGCGGCTCGGCTCCGCGCGCGGGCAGACCGGACACTCCTGCGCCTCGAGCACTGCACAAAGGGCATGCGCCGGGGTCCATGCGCCCGGTTAGGTATCGTGCCCCCGCGTGCTCCAGCCAGTCGCCGTAGGACACAAGACGCTCGCCGATTACACGCATATCTGCGGGCGCGACCTGATCGCCGAAATCCGCGAGCTCGCCGAGCCCTTGCAGGGCCAGCGCGTGGTGCACGTCTCGGCCACCGCGTTCGGCGGGGGCGTCTCGGAGATCCTCTACACGCTCGTGCCGCTGATGCGCGACGTCGGGCTGGAGTGCGAGTGGCACGTGATCTACGGCCGCGAAGAGTTCTTCAACGCGACCAAGCTCATGCACAACGCCCTGCAGGGCGCGCCGCAGGACCTCGACGAGGAGCAGTGGGCCACCTGGCTGCGCTACAACGAGATCAACGCCGACGAGCTGTCCGACGGGTGGGACGTCTGCCTCGTGCACGACCCGCAGCCGGCAGCCCTCCACAAGCTGGTGCCCGAGAAGGCCAAGGGGTGGATCTGGCGCTGTCACATCGACGTCTCGACCCCCAACCCGGACACGATCGCCCGGCTACTCCCCTACATCGCGCACTATCCGCAGTCGCTGTTTCACATGCGTGAGTACATACCGGCGGGCATGAAGGGCAAAGTCAACGTGGTGCCGCCCGCGATCGACCCGCTGACGCCCAAGAACATGGCGCTCTCGCCCGAGGACGGAGCCTTCGTGTGCGGGCAGTTCGGGATCGACGTCGACCGGCCGCTGATCTGCCAGGTCTCGCGCTTTGACCCGTGGAAGGACCCCCTGGGCGTGATCGACGCCTACCGCCAGGTCAAGGAGTCGATGCCGAACGTCCAGCTGGCGCTGGTCGGCTCGATGGCCAGCGACGACCCGGAGGGGTGGGACTTCTTCAACGCCACCGTGGCGCACGCGGACGGCGACGCCGACATACACATCCTCAACAACTTCAACAACGTCGGAGCGATCGAGGTCAACGCGTTCCAGTCCCACGCGGACGTCCTGATCCAGAAGTCGACGCGAGAGGGCTTTGGCCTGACCGTCTCGGAGGCGATCTGGAAGGGCCGTCCGTTCGTTGGCGGCAACGTCGGCGGCATACCCCTTCAGATCGAGGACGGGGTGACCGGGTTCCTCGTGTCTAGCCCCGAGCAATGCGCCGAGCGCACGCTCGAGATCCTGCGCGACCCGGCGCTCGGCAAGTTCCTCGGCAGGCGCGGCAAGGAGCATGTGCGCGAGCACTTCCTGACCCCCCGCTACCTGCGCGATTATCTGCGGATCTTCAACGAGCTCAGAGCGACATGACCGGCGAGCCGGCACAGCGGGGTCCGCTGGTGCTGGTGAGCAACCGCGGGCCTGTGACGTTCCACGCCGGCGGCGAGGTGCAGCGCGGGTCCGGTGGCCTGGTGACCGCGCTGAGCGGCCTGGCCTCGCACCGCGAAGCGATCTGGATCGCCTCGGCGATGAGCGAGTATGACGCCGAGGTATCGCGCGAACACGGCGGCCGCGCGTTCCCGGTGCGCTCGCCCGCGGGAGGCGAGTACCAGGTGCGCCTGGTCGTCAGCGATCCCGAAGCGTACGACCGCTTCTACAACGTGTTCGCCAACCCGATGCTGTGGTTCATCCAGCACTACCTGTGGGATCTGTCCAATGCCCCGGACATCAGGCGCGAGGAGATCGAGGCGTTCGAGTTCGGCTACAACGTCGTCAACGAAGATCTCGCGCATGCCGTGGTCGAGCAGCTCCAGGGCACCAGCGAGCCGGTGGTGATGGTCCACGACTACCACCTCTACACGCTCCCGGATCTGGTGCGTCGCGCTCGTCCGGACGTGTTCCTGCACCACTTCATCCACATCCCCTGGACGCAGGCCGACGCCTGGCGCGTGTTGCCCACGCACATCCGCGAGGAGATATTCACGGGGCTGCTGGCCAACGACATCATCGGGTTCCACACGCGCTCCTACCGGCGGAACTTCCTGCAGTGCTGCCGCGACCTGATGGATCTCGAGGTCGACTTCGAGCGCGGCCTGGTGCGGTTCGGAGAGCGCGAGGTGTGGGTGCGGGCCTATCCGCTGCCGATCGACCACAAGGCCACCCGCCAGATCGCGCAGAGCCAGCGCGTGGCCGGGTTCGAGCGCGAGCTGTTGCGCCGCCGCCGAGACTTCTTGATCTTGAGGGTCGATCGGGCGGACCTCTCAAAGAACGTGCTGCGCGGCTTCTCGGCGTTCGATCTCTTCCTCGAGGAGCACCCCGAGTTCTCAGAGCGGGTGACCTTCATTGCGCAGATGATGCCCTCGCGTACCGACGTGCCGCAGTACGCGGAGTACCTCGAGCGGATCGAGGCGCTGGTGGCGGTCGTCAACCACCGCCACGGGACCCCCGACTGGATGCCGATCCAGCTCAAGCTGCGCGACGATCTCGAGGAGGCGATGGCCGCCTACAAGCACTACGACGTGTTGCTCGTCAACGCGATGTTCGACGGGATGAACCTGGTGGCCAAGGAGGGGCCGATCGTCAACGAGCGCGAGGGGGTCTCGATCCTCTCTGAGAACACCGGCGCGCACGAGGAGCTCGGCGAGTTCGCGCTGTCGGTGAACCCGTTCGACATCCAGGAGCTCGCCAACTCGATCTACGCGGCGCTGACCATGAGCCGGGACGAGCGCCGCCGCCGCGCCGAGGGGCTGGTGCAGATCGTCACCTCGCGCGACCCCGGCGATTGGATCGACGAGCAGCTCGCGGACATCCGGGCGAAGGGCCGCTCCCGCTAGGAGCGCGCGCGGCGCGGCACCCGTCAAGCTCGGCACGGCTCGCCCGACCCGCTACTCTTTCGCGCAGCGCCTGAGATGACCCTGCCCGCACCCACATACGATCTCGTTCTCCTCCTGGATATCCAGGCTGAGGAGGGCGCGCGCGCGAAGATCGTCGCCGACGCACGCGCCTCGATCGAGGCGCAGGGAGAGCTGCTGCGCCACGACGAGTGGGGTGAGCGGCCGCTGACCTACCCGATCGACCGCAAGGCGAACGCCGAGTACCACCTGCTGCAGTTCCATTCAGGCGCGGCGGAGCTGCTCAGCGGTCTCGACCGCTCGCTGCGGATCACCGACGGCGTCCTGCGCTTTCGGATCATCAAGCTCAAGCCAGGCGTGCCCGACGCGCCCGAGATGCCCTCCGCCTCCTCTCCGCCCGCCGTGCGCAGCGAGCCCGTGCCGGAGCCGTTGCCGGAGCCCCAGTCTGAGCCGTTGCCCGAGAGCGAGCCCGACGCTCAGCCCGCGGTCGACGCCGCAGCCGACGTCCCGGTCGACGCCGCAGCCGACGTCCCGGTCGCCGACCTCGCCTAGCTCCGCCCCGCGACGGATGTCGCGGGATCACAGCCCTTACGAACTCGCCTCAGGGGTAATAGGATCGCCTCGTGGGCTGTGTTGAGGACATGAACGATCGATCGATCGACAGGACCGACACGCTGCGCGCCTCGCCGCCGATGTTCGAGTCGAGGCTGCTGGATGCCTTCTCGCGCGTTCATCCAGCGGTTCCGGTGATCATCTTCCTACCCGCGATCGTCCTGATGGCCGCTTGGGGGCTCGCGCAGGACGGCGCTCCGGCCGTGGCCGGGCTGGCCATCGGTGGATACGCGCTGTGGACGCTGTTCGAGTACTGGCTGCATCGGCTTGTGTTCCACTTCGAACCCACGGAGGGGCTGGGAGCGCGCATGCACTGGATCATCCACGGCGTCCACCACGACCACCCAAACGACCCGATGCGGCTGGTGATGCCGCCGGCGGTGAGCGTGCCCCTCGCGGCCACCGTCTTCGGGCTGCTCTTCCTGATCTTCGGCTCGCACTATGCGCCCGCGATCGGCGCGGGATTCTTCACCGGCTACCTGATCTACGACATGATGCACTACTACCTGCATCACTTTCGCCCGCGCGGCCGGTTGAGCAGGATGCTGCGCGAACGGCACATGCGCCATCATTTCCAGGACGACACCCGCGGCTTCGGGATCAGCGCGCCGTACTGGGATGAGGTGTTCCGCACCTCCTCGCGGGCGAAACGATCTTCGCAATAAGCGGGATCCGCCGGGGACAGCGCCGCGGTTGCGCCCGAAGTCCGGTCTAGACTCGAAGCTCGAGCGCGACCGAAGGCGCTCAGGTCGGAGGATCGCAAGAGGTCCGAGGATCGCAAGAGGAACAAGCCGAAAGGAAGAGGAGCCGTGGCCGCCACCAACATCAACCGGGTCGTGCTGACCGGAAACCTGACCGCCGATCCAGAGCTGCGTTCGCTGCCGAGCGGCAACTCCGTGTGCAAGCTGCGCGTCGCATGCAACACGCGACGCAAGAACGCGAGCACCGGGGAGTGGGAGGACAAGCCGAACTACTTCGACGTCACGGTGTGGGGCGCGCAGGGTGAGAACGCCGCCCGCTATCTCGCCAAGGGACGGCCCGTCGCCGTCGACGGCCGCCTCGAATGGCGCGAGTGGGAGACGCAGGAGGGCGCAAAACGCCAGGCAATCGATATCATTGCGGATTCGGTGCAGTTCCTGGGCTCGCGCGATGAGGCCTCCAGCGGAGGCGGCTTCGGCGGCAATGGAGCCTCCAAGGGCAGCGACATCCCGGTCGACGAACGGGATTTCCAGCCTGCACCAGTCGCCGGTGGAGCCGGCGACGACGATATTCCGTTCTAGCCAGACAGCGAGGTCTTAGTGTTTTCCACCGTAGCCATGCATGAGCGCAACCGCAGCAGCGGTGGAGGAGACTGATGGCCAAAGCACGCCGCGGCAAGCCGGTTCGCCGGCGCGACAACAAGAAGGGCGGTCCCGGCAGCGGCCGGCGCAAGCCCTGCCAGCACTGCCGCGACAAGATCGACCAGGTCGACTACAAGGACGTGGCGTCGCTGCGGAAGTTCATCTCCGAGAAGGGGAAGATCCGCTCGCGACGGATCACCGGGTCGTGCCGGCGCCACCAGGTGCAGATCGCGCGCGCGGTCAAGCGCGCCCGCGAGCTCGCGCTGCTGCCCTACGTCAACGAGGGGGGCCGCGATGACAGCCCCCGCCGGGATCGCGACCGCGACCGCGACCGCGGATAGGCGGGGATAGCGGTGCCTGAAGCGATTCTCCTGCAGGACGTCGAGACGCTCGGCGAGCAGGGCCACGTGGTTGACGTCTCAAAGGGCTACCTGCGCAACTACCTGATGCCGCGCAAGCTCGCCCAGCCGGCGACCAAGGGCGCGATCGAAACGATCCGCCAGCGCCAGGCGGCGGCTGAGAAAGCTGCCCGCGAGGCGGTCGAAAAAGCCCAGGAGAACGTGAACCTCCTGAACCGGACGGTGCTCACGATTCCCCAGCAGGCGGGCGCCGACGGACGTCTGTTCGGCTCGGTCACCGCGCAGGACATCGCCAGCGCGATCCGCGAAGCGCGCGGCCTGCGGATCGACAAGCGCAACGTGCATCTCCCCGAAGCGATCAAGAACGTCGGCACCTACATGGTGGTGGTCGAGGTGGTCGACGACGTGACCGCGACGATCAAGACGATGATCGTCGCCAAGAAATAGCCCCGGCGACACGGCGTCGCCGCTTGTCTTTCCAGCCGCCGCAGCTGCGAACATATGTTCGTGATGGCTGCCCGATCTTTTCCTCCCGCTGCTTGCGATAAACGTCCGGCCGCTCGGCCACTCACAGACCTAGACTGCGCGCACTCATGAGCGCCGTCTCGACAGCCAACGGTGCAGCGGGCGCCGCCGCGAGCGTGATCACTCCGCCGCACAATCTCGACGCCGAGCAATCGGTGCTCGGCGCGATCCTGCTGTCGGACCGTTCGCTGTACGCGCTCGTGATCGAAGAGGGGCTGCGCCCTGACGACTTCTATCGCGAGCGCCACGCGATGATCTACGAGGCGA
This sequence comes from Solirubrobacteraceae bacterium, assembly GCA_017882445.1. Taxonomy (GTDB): domain Bacteria; phylum Actinomycetota; class Thermoleophilia; order Solirubrobacterales; family Solirubrobacteraceae; genus Palsa-744. Next base: position 7,050 of record JADGPK010000039.1, on the reverse strand, counting down.
TGCTCGCCCTCTACAACGAGAGCGAGCCCGTGGACGTCCTCACGGTCACGGATCGGCTGCGCGGGATGGGCAGGCTCGATGACGTCGGCGGCCCGGCGGCGATCGACGAGCTGACCGGGGTGGTGCCGGCCGCCGGACACGCTCGGCGCTACGCACAGATCGTGCGCGAGAACGCGCTGCTGCGGCGCCTGCTGAAGACCTCCTATGAGATCCAGGAGTCCGTGCTCGGCCACGACGCGCCCCCGCGCGAGCTGGTGGAGCAGGCCGAGAAGGCGGTGCTCGAGGTCGCGCGCGACGATCGCCAGCAGGACTTCCGCGGGATCGGAGAGGTTCTCGACGAGGAGCTCGACAAGCTGCACCGCCTGTCGCTGGAAGGCACCTCGCTGACCGGGACACCGTCGGGCTTCAAGGACCTCGACGAGATCACGGGCGGGTTCCAGCCCGGCAACCTGATCATCGTGGCGGCCCGCCCGGCGATGGGCAAGAGCGCGCTCGTGTGCAACATCGCGGAGAACGCAGCGGTCGATCACAAGAAGCCTGTGGCGCTGTTCTCGCTGGAGATGTCCGAGGCCGAGCTGGCCCAGCGCTTCGTCGCCTCCCAGGCGCGGATCAAGGGTGAGGAGCTTCGCAAGGGGCGTGTGGCCGAGCAGCGCTGGCCGAAGATCCTCAAGGCCTCCCAGCTCCTGTCCAACTCCCCGCTGTGGGTCGACGACTCCAGCGACGTCGGCATGCTGGAGATCCGCGCGAAGGCCCGCCGCCTGCACAGCCAATGCGAGGGCGGCCTCGGGCTGATCATCATCGACTACCTGCAGCTGATGCGCACCGACAGCCGCTACGACAGCCGCGTGACCGCGGTGGGCGAGCTCAGCCGCGGTCTGAAGATCCTCGCCAGGGAGCTGGGGGTGCCGGTGATCGCGCTGTCGCAGCTGAGCCGCGCTGTTGAGTCGCGTCCGGACAAGAAACCCCAGCTGTCGGACCTGCGCGAGAGCGGAAACCTCGAGCAGGACTCCGACCTGGTGATGTTCATCTACCGCGACGAGTACTACAACGAGGACTCCGAACGCCCGGGCGAGGCCGACCTGATCATCGCCAAGCATCGCAACGGGGCCGTCGGCAAAGTCACGCTGACGTTCCAGAAGGAGTACCCGAAGTTCATGAACTACGCCGGCGAGCGCTTCGCACAATGAACGCCGAACGCCCGACGCCCGCGCAGGGGACCTTCCAGGAGCCCCTCGATCTCTCCCCCCGGCGCATCACCGTCGGTGGCGCGGCGAGCGCGTGTCCGCTGGACCTGTGCGACGGCAGCGGCTTCGTGATCGACGAGGACACGAACACGGCGACCGACTGCGGCTGCCGCCCGGCGCGGATCGCGGGCGCTCGCACGAGGAGCCTCGCCGGGCGCATCCCCAGCCGCTACCGCGGCGTGTCGTTCGACCGCCCGCCCGTCAGCGACATCTCAAGGACGGCGCCCGACCAGATCCGCTCGGTTCGCCGCTACGTGGGCGCGATCGAGGAGAACCTCGACGGCGGGCGCGGGCTGTGGATCCAGGGGGATGTCGGCACGGGCAAGACGACCCTGGCGATGCTGGTGAGCAAAGCGGCGCTCGACGCCGGGCGCTCGGTGGCGATCTACTCGCTCCCGCGCCTGCTCAACCTGCTGCGTGAATCGATGGACTCCGAGCGCGGGATGGTCGACTTCATGGACCGGCTGACGGCGGTGGACCTGCTGCATCTGGACGACCTCGGTGCCGAGAACCAGACGGACTGGGTGCTCGAGCAGCTGTACTCGATCGTCAACGCCCGCTACGAGGCCGAGCGGGCGGTCGTGGCCACGACCAACCTGATGCCGGACGAGCTCGCCGAGCGACTCGGACAGCGGACGGTCTCGCGCCTGGTGGAGATCTGCGGCGACCTGATCCCGCTCTACGGCGAGGACAAGCGGCGCGAGTTTCGCGCTGAGCGAACGAGGATCACCGAGCACAGCGGCTGAGGCGGCTCGGCTCGGCATGCCACCGGGCCGAGCCCGCTGAGGAGTGCGCGCCGGCTTTCTCACCCTGGAGCCCACGTAGACTGCACTCGACATGCCAGGCATCGTGATAGTCGGCGCCCAATGGGGCGATGAGGGAAAGGGGAAGATCACAGATCTGCTCGCCGAAGGAGGCGACGCGGTCGTGCGCTTCCAGGGCGGCAACAACGCCGGCCACACGATCGTCAGGGGCGAGCAGGAGTGGAAGCTCCACCTGATCCCCTCGGGCATCCTCTATCCGGGCAAGCTCTGCATCATCGGCAACGGCGTCGTGATCGACCCGAGGGTCCTGATCGACGAGCTCGACGGCCTGCGCGCGCGGGGGGTGGACGTCGGCGGTCTGCGGATCTCGGCGAACGCCCACCTGATCATGCCCTACCACATGCTGCTGGACTCGGCTGGCGAGGCGAAACTCGGCAGCCTGCAGATCGGCACGACTCGACGGGGAATCGGCCCGTGCTACGCCGACAAGGCCGCCCGGCTGGGCATTCGCGTCCAGGACCTGCTCGACGAGAAGATCCTGAAGAAGAAGATCGTCGCGGCGATGGAGCCCAAGCGCCTGTCACTGCGTCCCTACGAGAAGGACCCGGCGCTCGACCTCCACACGATGACCGAGGAATTCCTCATCTTCGGCCACCGCCTGGAGCAGCACATCGCGGACACCTCGAAGCTTATCTGGCAGCTGCTCGACGAACACAAGAAGGTGATCCTCGAGGGCGCACAGGGCGCGATGCTGGACATCGACCACGGCACCTATCCGTTCGTGACGTCGTCGAACCCGCTCGCAGGCGCCGCCTGCGTGGGGACCGGCATCGGGCCGAAGGCGATCGACGAGATCTGGGGGATCTCCAAGGCCTACACGACGCGGGTCGGCGCTGGGCCGTTTCCGAGCGAGCTGCACGACGGCATGGGCGAGACTCTCCGCCAGCGCGGCGGAGAGTTCGGCACGACCACGGGGCGCCCCCGGCGCACGGGCTGGCTCGACCTCGTCGCGCTGCGCTACGCAGCGCGCCTGAACACGATGACCTCGCTGGTGGTCACCAAGCTGGACGTCCTCTCGGGCCTCGACCGCATCCAGGTCTGCACGGGCTACCGCGGCGCCGATGGCGCCGAGTTCGAGGACTTCCCCTACCACCAGACGGTCCTCCACCACACGACCTCCAAGCTGACCGAGCTCGGCGGGTGGAAGGAGGACCTCGGCGAGTGCCGCACGCTCTCAGACCTGCCCAGCGGAGCACGCGAGTACCTCGACTTCATCGCCGAGCAGATCGGGGTGAGCGTCGCGCTGGTGGGCGTCGGACCGGGACGCGAGCAGGTCGTGTGGACCGAGGCCGGCCGCCAGACCCTGATGGGGGGCGACGGCGCGTCCTGAGCGCGCAGCGCGGCTACGGGCGCGCGTACCGGACCCGACGCATCGCAGGCACTTACATCGATGGGCCGTCCGGGAATCGAACCCGGAACCTTGGGCTTAAGAGGCCCCTGCTCTGCCGGTTGAGCTAACGGCCCGTGCGGGCACCGGCGAGATCGGCCGGCTCGACGCTCGATTCTACCCAAGGGGCCGACGCACGCGCAGGCTCAGAAGACGACGGTGCGCCGGCCGTCCACGATCACGCGATCGTCCAGATGCAGGGACACCGCCCTTGCGAGCACCATGCGCTCGACGTCTCGTCCGACGCGCTCGAGGTCGGCGGCGCTCTGGCGATGGTCCACGCGCACGACGTCCTGGTCGATGATCGGCCCGTCGTCGAGCGTCTCCGTGACGTAGTGGGCCGTCGCGCCGATCAGCTTCACGCCGCGCTCGCGCGCCCGGCGGTAGGGGTCGGCGCCGGCGAAGGCGGGCAGGAAGGAATGGTGGATGTTGATCGCGGGCATGCCGAGTCGCTCGAGGAAGTCGCCGCTGAGGATCTGCATGTAGCGGGCGAGCACGAGCAGATCGACCCTGCCTCGCAGCAGCTCGAGCATCGCCTCCTCGGCGGCGGCCTTTCCCCCCTGCTCGACGGGCACGTGCTGGAACGGTATTCCCGCCGCGGCGGTCTCGCGCTCGAGGTCTGTGTGGTTGGAGATCACGGTCACGATCTCCGCGTCGAGCTCACCGCGGCGCCTGCGCCACAGCAGATCCAGCAGGCAGTGGTCGTGCCGGGAGACAAGGATCGCGACCCGTCGGCGCTCACCCCACCAACGGATCTCTCGATCCATCTCAAAGCGCCTCGAGACCTCCGCGTCGAAGCTCTCCCGAAAGGCCTCCCGCTCGAAAGGCCCGTCGAGGAAGAACTCCGTGCGTAGGAAGAACCTCCCGCCGCTCGGATCAGAGGAGTACTGGTGTGAGGAGACGATGTTGGCCGAGCGCTCGAACAGGAAGCCCGACACGGCCGCCACGATCCCTGGACGGTCCGGGCAGCTGATCAGCAGGCGACCCGTGTAGCGCGGCTCCTCCTGTGCGTCGGGCGGGCGCTGCTCCTGGCGGCTGGTGTCCGCGAATGAGCCGTCCATCCGAGCGCCGCGAGGCTACTTTTTTGTCGTCGTGCCCGTCGAGGAGGGCGCCGTCTTCGCTTCGGTCGCCAGGAGTTCGCCGTTGCTGTTGAGTTTGCCCACGTAGGTTTTGCCTTCGGTGGTGGTCGTATAGACTTTTTCGCCGCTCGGGTTCTTCTTCAGTTCGGCCAGTTCGTTCTTCAGCCGCACGCGCTCGGTGGCAGGCGCGAGGCTGACGGCCTTTACGGCGGCCAGGTCGCCCACGCGCACGTTGCCGGCTTTGTAGGCGTACACGGCAAGTTTCGAGTACAGCGCCGCGCTGGTCGGTCGGGCCGCGACCACTATCTGCAGCACCTGCACCGCCTGCGCAGGCTGTTTGAGGCCTTCTTCGCCGTACACCGAGACCATCAGCTGGGCCAGTTTGGCGCTGGGCGTCGGCGGGTTCAGCGCGATGTAGCTGGACCAGGCCTGGGCGGCCCTGGAATACAGTTCCCGGCCCTTGCTCGTCACCCCCGTTCGCGTCACGTAGGCTTCGCCGCCGGCTTCGTGGAGCAGGGCTTCGGTCAGGTGTTCCCAGGCGCTCACGTTGTTCGGCTGGCGCTGGGTGAGCTTTTCGTACTTCTTGATCTGCCCGGCGAAGCTCGCGCTGCCGGCGCCTTCGTTGTTGCTCGCCGCGTTCAGGATGCCGCCGCCGCCGAAGCCGCCGCCGATGCCGAAGCCGACGAGTCCCACGCCCATGAGCAGCGCAAGGCCGAAGTACAGCACCCTGACCGTGCGGCGACGGCCGCGTCCTCGCAGGTCGAAGAGCATCAGTCCGACAGGTTCCGGTCTACGTGGTCGATTATCTGCTGCACTGTTGGCCCCGCTGTGTCGTCCGCGGGCGGCGGTGGATCCTGTGGTGGATGCCGCTCGCCCGGAGTTGTGGTGCGTCCCTCATCGCTCGGCTCGACATCGGCTGGCCTGACGAACGTTGCTAACAGGATACTCGCCTCATAGAGCACATACAGCGGTACCGTCTCGAGCACGAGCGTGACGGCGTCGCCGGGCAGGAGCGCAGCGACGACGGCGCACGCCAGGAGCGCATAGCGGCGGTTCTTTCGCAGCTGCCGCGGGGTCACCAGACCGAGGCGTGCGGCACCCAGGATCAACACTGGAATCTGAAAGACCAGCCCCATGGCCAGCAGCACCGTGGCGGCAAACCCGTAGAACTGGCTGGCCTGGACGAGCACGTTGAACTCGCTCGCGTTGAAGTTCACGAAGAACCGCACCGCGGCGGGGAGCACCACGTAGTAGCCGAACAGGACACCCGCGGCGAACAGGAACGGCACGGCGGTCAGCAGCGGGGTCGCCGCGCGTCGCTCGCTGGGTTTGAGCGCCGGCAGGATGAACCCGTAGAGCTCATACAGGATCACCGGCAGCGAGATGATCAACGCGAAGTAGAGCGTGACCGTGATCGTGGTCGTGAACGGCTCGCCCACGCCCAGCGTCACCGGTTTGTCCCCAGGGGTGCCCCGCGGGATCTTGCCGGCGTCCGCCCGCAGCGTGGCCAGCAGCGGCAGGAGCTCGGCACGTGCACGGGCCGAGACGCCACTGCCGGGCCCGGCGAGCACGCTGAGCGCGGCCTCAGTGTCGCCGGCGATCCTCAGCACGCCGCCCTGTGCGAGCGCGGCCTGCCCGACGGTCCCCTGGCCCTTGGCGACCTGCTTTTTGGTCTGGCTTTCGAGCGGCTCGTTGATGATGTGCAGCAGCGCGTGGTTCTGCCACAGGCAGAACCCGAACGCGACGATCAGCACGGCCCCGCTGACGATCAGTCGCGAGCGCAGCTCGTCGAGGTGGTCCACGAGGCTGAGACGCTCCTCGTGGCCGATCGTGCGGATCGCTCGGGCCATGGAAATCATGAACCTACCATCGCGCGGTGTGCGGCCTCACGGCTCCGCGGGCCGTTCGACGCTGCAGCGACGCCGACGAGCGACCGCGTAGTTCTTCGCGCCAATAGTCGGCAGACCGCCTGACGGGGCTAAAGGCGGCGGCTCCGCGCGTCGATGACAGCTGGGAAGCAACATGAACCCCGAGAAAGACCCCCACACACGAGACGCTCCGCAGCTTCCCGGCGGCGAACAGGCCGACCTGGTCTACGGCGAGCACGGCCGGCTCGCCGACGGGGCCTGCACGCCCGATCAGCTGCACCTCTGCTTTCACTGCGCGGGCGAACTGGTCTTTCCGCTGGACTGGTCGGAGGAGGGCCCCCGTCACTGGCGGGTCGTGCTTCGCTGCCCGGAGTGCGAGTCAAGGCGCGAGGGGGTCTTCGACCAGGCATCGGTGGAACGCCTCGACGACGAGCTCGATCGCGGCACCAGCGCGCTGCTGGGCGACCTCAGGCGCATGACGCACGCCAACATGTCCGAGGAAATCGAGTTCTTCGTACGTGCGCTGGACGCCGACCTGATCGTCCCGGGCGACTTCTGATATGTCGCTGTGTTTGTCAAGTGGGCGTGGTTGATCGCGTCCGTCTGACGGGCGTGGGTTGTGGTCGGCAGGCCGGGGCGCCGGGCTCG
>JADGPK010000086.1 GCA_017882445.1 Solirubrobacteraceae bacterium | reverse complement strand
CGACGAGCTGAAGTCGGGCCAAGAGGAGCTCTACGTGCCGCTCCGTGGCACGGGCTACCTGCAGATCGACGGCGAGAAGGTTGAGCTCGAGCCGGGGCGTTACGTGCTTGTGGGGCCGTCCGCACGGCGTCAAGTGAACGCCGGGCCTGAGGGTCTCTCGTATCTCGTGATCGGCGCCGGCGTGAAAGGCGAGACTGGCTGATCGAGCGGCTCAGCTGATTCGACTGCTCATGCCGGAGCCGTTGGGCTGTCGGCGGTTTGGCGGCAGGGCCGAGAGATTAGCTGCCCATGGCGCGCTTCTGCGCGTGGGACATGAAACAAGACCTCCAGCCAGGTCAGCGATCCTGGAGCCGCTCCGCCACCTTGTGGACCTTCGCGACGAGCAAGGCGGCGACGCCGGCGACGCGCACCTGGAAGCTCCTCGGATCTGAGTCGAGGGCACGGACGTCCATGACGTCGTTGTCGACCAGCGACAGCTCGAGGTCGATATGCACCGATTCCCTTGACACGCGTCACGTGACAGCTTACGTTTGACCCATGATCAAGACGTTCGCCGACCGGCACACGCAGGAGCTGTACGTCACGGGCAAGTCAAAGCGGTTTCCTCCTGACATCGCCAAGCGTGCTGCACGCAAGCTGGAGTACGTCGACCTGGCCACCCGCCTCGACGACCTCAGAGTCCTGCCCGGAAACCGGCTGCACGAGCTCGAGCGGGATCGCATGGGGCAGCACTCGATCGCCGTCAACGACCAGTGGCGCACCTGCTTTCGCTTCGTCGATGGCGACGCCTACGACGTCGAGGTCAGCGACTATCACTGATGATGAGGTGTGAGATGAGCATTCCGAACACAGGCAAGATGCTGCGCCGGCCCACCCATCCGGGCGAGATGCTGCGCGAGGACTTCCTGCCGGACTACGAGCTTACGGTCGCCGGTCTGGCCGAGGCGCTGGGCGTCTCGCGCCAGTCGATCAACGAGCTGCTGCGGAGCCGCCGGGCGGTCAGTCCGGCGATGGCGCTCCGCCTGTCGCGGCTGTTCGGCGACACGCCCGAGTTCTGGCTCAACGCGCAACGCGCCGTGGACCTGTGGGACGCGGCGCAGGCGATCCAGGCGGAGGTCGAGCGCATCAAGCCGCTGAGGGTCGCATAACAGCGGCATCCAGCAGACGGTCTTTGGCAGTAGCTGACGCCGTCTACGTTGATCTGACCCAGGTGCGCTTCTACACGGGCATCCCGGAGCGCCGAGACAATCCGAGGCTGCATCATCATTGGACGTCAAGGCTGCGCCGCATGCGTGCCGACGGCGTGCATCTCGCCCCCGACGAGTACGCACTCACCATGTAAGCTGGCGCTAGCCTCATCGTGCGCTATGCCGAGTTCGACAGCGTCGATGTGTATGTGCGCAAAGCCGAGGTGGCGGAGGCGATGGCGCGCGACCTGAATGCACGGGAGGTCCAGCGCGGCGCCAATCTGCGCATCAGCCTGCCCTACTATCGCATCTCCGCGTTTTTCGGCAGGCAGGAGGTAGGGGAGCTCTCGCTGGTCTCGGATCTGCAGCTCTACCTCGACCTCTACGACTACCGACTCCGCGGTCGTGAGCAAGCCGAGCAGCTCTTCGAGCGCCGCCTGCGGCCCAAGCTCGAAGCAGCGGAGCGCGTCTGAGGAAGCCGGTTTCACCTGCGAGTTTCGCTCCGTGGAGACTCTCCCGGCCACGGCCTACGTGGCGACGCAGGCGGGCGATCAGGTCGAGATCGAGTTCATCACCAACGCGAAGGGCTCCGGTGAGGGTGTGCGCAGCGTACAGAGCGCCTCACGGCCCAGGGCTCCGCTACGTTGATCTTCTGCTGGCGAACAAGTGGTTTCTGCCGCTCGACGTTCTCAGTGATGGTGAGCTCGAGGGGCGCGTGTGGGTCCCAACGCCGGCCGCCTTCATCTTCCATAAGGGGCTCGTCTACAAGAAACGGACCGACCCGCTGAAGAGGGAGAAGGACCTCTACTACATCTTCTACGTCCTGGACGGTTTTCGCGCCTGGCACCGGTGCCCGGCTGTCCACTCGGCCAGCCCAATTCCAACTCGCGAGGGCGCTCTGGTGTAAGAAACCCTCTCCTCCCGTGTTCTAACAGGTGAAGGCAACTGTCAGCAACGAGGGAGGTTCCCATGAAAGTACTCAAGACCATCGTCGCCACGGCGGTGATCGTGTTCGCGCTGACGACCGTCGCCATGGCGGGCGTGCAGCACTTCACGAAGGCGCAGAGTGGGCAAGCGACGGGCAAGGCGCCGGTCCGCTACACGGTGACGCTCACGGCTCAGCAGCTGGCCCATCTGATCAGCGACCAGTCCGGCAGCCGGGTCACCCCGGCGCAGCAGCGCACCGGCACCCATGCGCGCCGTGCCCACCGCCAGCACAAGCACGGCGCGGCGCACGAAGCTCACGCCCAGCACGTGGATCGCAGCCACGGCAACGGCCAGAGTACCTCGAGCGGTCACTCGGGCTCCCACCATTACGAGCCCAGCCACCACACGTACGCCTCCGGCAACGGTCACTCAGGTGACTACGGGGACGGCGGAGGCCAGTGCGGTGACTGAGCGAGTACTCCCGCGTGGCGCAGGGGTCGGCGGCCGGTGGGGCCGACCCCAGCGCCATGGCAAACGGTTGCGCCCCGGCCTGGTAAGAGTAGCCTTAGGGTCGAAACTCCTGACCTGATGTCCTCGCCTCCCGCCACAGACCCAGAGCTCGTTCGCGGCCTACGGGCCGGGCGCCATGACGCCTTCGAGCGCCTCTACGGCGAGTACCACGCGTCCATCTACAACCTCTGCGCGCGGATCGTCGGCGACCGCGAGGAGGCCAAGGACTTGACACAGGAAGTCTTCATCAAGGCGTTCGGCCAGCTCCCGCAGCAGAGCGAGGACATGAAGCTGCGCGCCTGGCTCTACCGGGTCGCCACCAACGCCTGCTTCAACGCACTGCGCAAGCGTGGCCGGCCCAGCGACGGCGAGAGCGTCGCCCTCGAGGACGTGCCGGCCGGCCGCGACGAGTTCCAGCGGGCGGGCGATGTGGCCCTGATCGAAGAGAGCCTCGCACAGCTCAACGAGCGTTACCGCACCGCCCTGGTGCTCAAAGACCTGCAAGGACTGGGCACAGCGGAGATCGCCTCGGTGCTGGAGATCACGCGGCCGAACGCTGACGTGCTCGTGCACCGGGCACGCGCTGCGTTCAAGGTCGCGTTCGCCAAGCTGGGCGGCGGCGACACGCCGGCCCCGGCCAGCCTGGCCCTCGTGCTCGTCCCCTTGAGCGTGCCGGCGGCGCTTCACGTGATGCCGCCGCTCCCAGCGCCGTTGGCGGTGGCCCCACACGGCCCGGCCGGCCCCGCTCATGGGCTACCGCATCCCGGCATCTCGTCGAGCGCCGGGCCTGCCGGGACAGGGCTGCTTACAAAGATCGGGGCCGCGCTGACGAGCAAGGCGGCGATCACGGCTGCCGCGGCCGCGGTGGTCATCGGCGGCGGTGTCGCCGTGCACGAACTGGGCACGCGCGATGCGGCTCCTGACGCGGCTGCAGCCACAAGCGCTGGAGGCTCCGCGCCGGTCGCTTCCGGAGCAGGGCTCGGGCTGGGAGACCATGGCGCAGAGCACCACGGACGCTGGGCCGGTCACGGCTGGCCCATAGGCGACCACCGGCATCACGCTGAGCATCACGGTGGCGCCGAGGCGGGCCACCACGCCGCTGACCACTCGGGGACCGGCGAGCAAGCGCATGCCGCGACCCACGACACTGGTGAGAGCTCCGCGATCGGCACCGCCGAGACGCACCACAGCGATATGACAACCTCGACGACCTCCAGCGGGGACTACTCGGCTGACACCTCGACCCACCACGACGGCGACGACGGCTCGGAGCCGCGTTGATGACCGCGACTGCTGCGACAGCGCCGGCGCCACGACATCAGCCGACCTGTTTCACACGAAATTCACAATCATGAGTAGACTCGTCCCGATTCTTCGACGGACACATCTCCCGCTGCGAGACAACGGCAGAATCGGGACGGGCGGGCTGCTCGACATCCTGGCCCATCCGAACCAAGCAGAGTACCCGCGGCAGCGCATCCTCGTGGTGGCTGCGGACAACCGCGGGACTACCTGCAAGAGGGTGAAGCCGATGCCGAAGATTGATGCCTACGAAGCGGAAGTTCTTGTTGCCTTCGAGAAGGGGGCGCTCAACTCGGTCGCCACCAAGGCGGAGCTTGCCAAGTTCAAGGCGGCTACTCGTGCCACTGCCATCAAAGACCGGCGGGTGAACATTCGTCTCTCGTCTGGCGACCTGAGCGACATTCAGGTCAAGGCACTCGAGGAAGGCGTCCCGTACCAGACGCTGATCGCGAGCCTGCTGCACCAGTACGTCACTGGCCGTCTTGCGGAGCGTCCCACGTAGAGTAGCAGGCGTTAGGCCGAACTGCCGCTCCAGCAGTGGCTACGCCGGAGTGCTCGGATCCCCGGAGCGCTGTGCGTTGACGCTGAACTGTGCCATCCGATGTCTCCCTACGCCTCGGCCTGGCCAGCCATCTGCTGCACCTTGATGATCACGAACTCCGCCGGTTTGAGTGGCGCGAAGCCGACGACGATGTTCACGATGCCCAGGTTGATGTCGTTCTGGGTAGTGGTTTCCCGGTCGCACTTGACGAAATAGGCGTCTCTCGGATTGGCGCCCTGGAACGCCCCGGCGCGGAACAGGCCGTGCATGAACGCTTCGACGTTGAGACGGATCTGGGCCCAGAGTGGCTCGTCGTTGGGCTCGAAGACGACCCACTGCGTCCCGCGATCGAGGCTCTCCTCGAGGAAGAGGGCGAGCCGGCGCACCGGGACGTATTTCCATTCCGAGGCCGGCACATCGGCCCCTGCCAGCGTGCGCGCCCCCCACACCACGTTGCCCTCGACCCGGAAGGTGCGCAGGCAGTTGAGCCCGACAGGGTTCAGCACGTCGTTCTGGACATCGGTCATCGTGTACGTGAAGCCCCTCACGCCGGAGAACGAGGCCTCTGTGCCGGCCGGGGCCTTCCAGACGCCGAGCTGTGCGTCGGTGCGGGCGATGATGCCGGCCACCGCCCCGCAGGGTGCAAAGTCCTCCAGGCGGTTCTTGAACAAGGGATCGGGCATGCGCAGCCGCGGGAAGTAGGCCGCGGCGTTGCAGGAGTCGTCGTTGCCGATGGTCGTCCGGAGGGCGTTCACGCCGGATTCGGCGGAGGCGATCGCCGTGCTGGTGTTGGCGGTCCAGGCCGATGGCGGGTCGATGATCAGCATGGCGCGGCGGCTTCGGCAGTAGCCCGCGGCGGCCGCCCATGTGGCGTTGTCCAGATCCGCATCGGCTTCGAGCGGCGGGATGCACAGCAGATTGAACAGGTCAGCCGTCTCCAGGGCATAGATCCCGGTGCGTGCACCCTTGTCGCCGAGGATCTCGACGTTGGTGATCGCGCTGCCGTCGGCGTCGTCCGGGCACGTGGCGGTGACTTCAGGGGTGTCGGTGGGACTTTCGTTGGCTGGCGCGCTGGCGCGGACTCCGACCAGCGCGGATCGTTCCTTGAGCACCGCGTCGACGAAACTTCTACGCGCCGGTGCGACGGACACGTTGCGGAAGCTCTCGCTCGCCACGACCCGACTGCCTCCCGGCCTATCGAGCTCCTCGATGGTCAAGTTGAAGAGGAGCGCGTCGGCCTTGTCCTTCGTCTCATGGTCGACGATCGCGCGCAGCGCCTTGCCCAAGAGACCCGGGCCCGCGGCCTCCAGCACCAAGCTGCTCGAGTTCGTCGCGAGCCTCAGCGTGGCCGTGCCGGCCGAGATGTCCCCGTTGAAGACGCGCACGATGAGCGCGTGCTCGCCGCCATGCCGAAAGAAGTGGCTCACGGCGTAGGTCATCGCATAGCTCATCGTGTCGTCCTGCCAGAGGCCGCCGAATACCCGCGTGAACTCGGCGAAGCTCTGAAGACTGACGGGTCGATTGACGGGCCCGCGGAGGGCGCGCCCGATGAAGGCGGTGATCGAGGTTGCCACGCCTGTGATGGCACGGGGACCGCTCGGGCCCTCCTCGATGTAGGCACCTGGGTAGGTGGGCGCAGGCGGCATGATCATCACCCCGAATGCGAGCTCGCTCGCTTGGTTCTGGACCAGTCAAACCACGGGCGCAGAACCTTCATCGGCGCCCCCCGGTCTTCCGGAATCTGGCTAGACATGCCCCCTCGTGGGACGCACGCGTCGTCCGCGACTGAATACTACGCCCAGGAACACGAAAGGTGTGGCGTCCGACATGGCGGCCAAGTGACGACTGCAAAACCTCCATCATCGGTTCAACTCCGATCGCCCCCTCCATTCACTCCTTCGCACAGGCCACGCTGTGCGCTGAGCCGGCTGCCGCCGGTCTTCGCCTGTCCAGGCTGGTCTCCGCATGTGCGCCCGGCGGCACGCCGCAGCTGATCCGCAAGGTCGGTGCCCGCACGCTGTTCGCCAAATCGACGCGCCGCAGTACACTCGCGGTGACGCACATCGAGCGAACACCGGACGGTGGGACACTGTGATCGAGCCCTCTGCATCGCTGCGCAAGTTCCTCAGAGCGCTCCAGGGACGGCGCTTGGACGAAGTGCCGTGGGCGCCGCTGAGCGGGCCGCTCGCCGAGAGTCGCGTGGCCCTGGTCGCCAGCTCGGTGTGTCTCGTGCACGGCGATCCGCACGAGTACGTCGGGGTAGAGATCGGCGACCCGAGCTTTCGTGAGATCGACAGCGAGGTCGATATCGGCGAGCTGCTGGCGCGCTCGCGCGGCCGCGCCGGCGACGGCGCGGCCAACCTCGAGCGCAACATCGCCCTCGCGCTCGACGGCTTGCGCGCCGCCGTGGCCGAGGGCCGCCTCGGCGAGCTCAACCGCCGTCACCTGG
>JADGPK010000038.1 GCA_017882445.1 Solirubrobacteraceae bacterium | reverse complement strand
TCGGGCAATACAGCACCCCGGACGAGCTACTACGCGACGCAGACCTGGCCCTGTACGCCGCCAAGGCAGCCGGAAAGAACCGCTACGCCCTATTCAACGAAACCATGCAGGCGGGCGTGGATGGTCAGCCGCAGGTCGAGACCGCGCCCACCGCGGCTCGGGGCGCCTCAGGAGTGCATGCCGTGAGTGTGGGCATGCGGCCGTGAGGGACCCACGCCCCGGAGGAGCTACACCAGGGCGGCGACGCGCGGGGTGACCTCGGCCTGCAGCTCGGCGAGGATCTCACGGAGCTGTACGGCCTGGTCATGCTCGGCGAGCGTTCCGTCGGCGTTGAAGGCGTCCTCGGCTTCGCCGATCGGCAGCTCGCGGTCGATCACTCGTGCGCCCGCGGCGGCGAGCGTCTTGCGTAGCTCAGCCTGTGCCCACACCGCGCCGAACATTCCGGTGCTGGCGCCGATCACGGCGGCGGGCTTGTAGCGCAACGCGGCTTCGGCGGTTGGGCGCGAGGCCCAGTCGATCGCGTTCTTGAGCGCACCGGGAATCGAGGAGTTGTACTCCGGGGTCGCGAACAGAAGCGCGTCGGCCTGCGAGATCGCATCACGCCAGCGGATGACGCTCGGCGCGGGAGCGCCCTCGTCGTCCTCGTCAAACGGTGGGATCGCCTTGAGCTCGGAGAACATGACGAGCCGAGCCTCGGGCGGCAGCAGGTCTGCCGCCGCCCGAAGCAGCCGGAGGTTGTACGAGTCGCTGCGAAGCGAGCCGGATATTCCCAGGACCCGCATCAGCGTCCCTTACGCGCCGGCCTGGTCGAGCTCGAGCTCGAGCTCGACCGTGAGCTTGACGTCATCGGCGAGAGTGACGCCGCCCTTCGGCAGCGGGGCGTTCCAGTTCAGGCCGTAGTTGGTGCGATCGATGATCGTCTCGAGCGTCACGCCGATCTTGATCGCGCCGCCGAGCGTCTCGGTCGGGTCGGTGATCGTGCCGCGCGCCTCGACCGGATGTGTCTGATCCTTGATCGTCAGATCTCCGTCGAGCACGAGCTCCTCGCCGTCGCGGCGTATCGCCTTCGATACGAAGCTCAGCTCGGGGTAGCGCTCGGTGTCGAAGAAGTCGGGGGAGCCCAGGTGGGCCTGGAGGTTCTCGTCCTTGACGGCGACCGAGCCGGTGCTGACCTTGCCCTCGAGCTCGGCGGCGCCGTGCTCGTCGACGGTGAGCGTCGCGTCGATGTCGTCGAAGCTCCCGCGGAAGGTGGCGACGACCATGTGCTTGACGGCGAAGCTCGCCGAGGAATGGGTCGGGTCCGACCTCCACGTGCCGACGGGAAGGCGGGTGGCTGTGTCTGTGGCTGACATGGGTGGCTCCTCTACTTGTGTTGAATTAGCGGACCACGGTCCGGATAAGCGCTATGCTAACACAAATGGACCGCAGTCCGGAAACATACGCCGGTAGACTCGCCCGCGTGGAGGGTCGGCACGCGCTGCCAGCACTACCGATGTTCGGGGCCCCCCGGCCTGAGCGCGCGGACGCCGTGCGCAACCGCCTGGCGATCCTGGAGGCCGCCGAGGCTCTGGTCGCCCGCCGGGGCGCAGGCTGCGTGACGATGGACGAGGTAGCCTGCGCGGCGCGCGTGGGCAAGGGCACGCTATTTCGTCACTTCGGCGATCGCTGCGGCCTGATGCGCGCCCTGTTGGACGAGCGTGAGCGGGTCTTCCAGGAGGACTTCATCCGCGGCCCCACGCCGCTGGGCCCCGGCGCACCGGCCCGCGAGCGCCTGGTGGCCTTCGGCGAGCGGGTGCTCGACCACATCGAGATCCAGGGAGACGTGCTCGCCGCCGCCGAAAACGGGGCTCCCGGCGAGCGCCTGCGCCACAACGTGTACGGCGCCTACCGAGCCCACGTCACCACGTTGCTCGAGCAGTCGAGCTACAACGGGGACATCGGCTACATCGCCGACGTGCTCCTGGGAGCCCTGGTCACCGAACTCGTGCTGCACCAGCGCCGCGTACTGGAGATGTCACCAACGCAGCTCAAGCGGTGCTGGCGCGAACTCGTACACGCGCTCGTCGACCCCCACTGCTAGGGCGCAACGCGGATCGGTGCGGAGCCCGAGCAGAGGGCGAGCTCTATGCGGCCACCTCGATGCCCCAGGCACGTGCGAGGTGTTGGGCGGCGAGCGTGTTGATGAGGTCGGCGAGGCCCTCGGGCGCCGGGGGCAGGAGTGGCCGGCCGCCGGCTGTGATCGCGCCGAGCACGCGTTCTGAGGATGTCTGGGCGAGGTTGATCGCATGGTCGAGGTCGACACCGACGAGCTCGCCGTCGCGCTTGACGAACCTCCCGGCGACGAGAACGTGCCGGACGTTAGCCGCGTTGGCCTGGGCGACGAGGCAGCCGACGGGGTCGGCCATCGGGGTCATGTTCAGCCGGCGTCCTCCGATCACGATCACGTCAGCCTGCTTGCCCGGTGTCAGTGAGCCGACGCGGTGCTCGAGCCCCATCGCGTGAGCGCCGTTGGCGGTGCCCCAGCGCAGCGCGTCGCGGACGGTCAGGTCAAGCGCGTCGGGCATCCGGTTGCGGGCGTTGAAGATGTCGTTGCGCATGCAGCGCTCGAACTGCAGGCCGATCCGCATCTGGCTGAACATGTCCCCCGAGTTGGAGGACATCACGTCGCAGGACAGGCTCGGGCGCATCCCGAGCTCGAGCGCGCGGCGGATGACGGGGTGGCCCATACCCATCTGAATCTCGGTCTCCGGGCTAGAAGACACCTTGCAGTCGTTCTCGGCCAGGCGCCGGAGGTCGCGCTCGTCGAGCGTGTTGCAGTGCACGTGCACCTGATCGGCGGACAGCAGGCGGTGGTGATCGAGCTCGTGTATCCCCTCGGTGACGGGCGACCCCCAGCTGCAGCCGGTGTGAAGCACGCTCGGCACGCCGAGCTCGCGCGCCGAGCGAGCCTCGGCGATCGTCTGCTCGAAGGGCAGCAGACCGACCTCGGTCAGCGCCACGCCCATCGTCACCAGCGCGTCATCTGAGGACAGCTCCTCCGCACGGATGCGGCGGGCGTCGGCGAGCCGCTGCTCGTGCTCTGAGAACGTCGGCTCGGCCGTCGGTGCGGGGTAGTAGCCGTAGGCGAACATCGCGCGGATACCCGCATCGCGCAGGCCCTGCAGCGCCGCGTCGGCGTGTGCGGGCGTGTTGTTGCAGTGTGAGAAGTCGAGGATCGTCGTGACGCCCGCTTCAAGTGCCTCGAGCGCGCCGACGTAGTTGCCGGCGTAGACGTCCTCGGCGGAGCAGTGCGGTGAGATCGACATGCGGATTCCGCGGAAGTAGTCCTCCAGCGTCCAATCCGCGCAGACGCCGCGAAACGGGGTCTGCCAGGTGTGCCGGTGCGTGTCGATGAACCCCGGCATCACGACGTGTCCGCGGACGTCCACCACCTCGGCGTCGTGGACGTCTGCGTGCGCCTCCACGGCGGCGATCGCGCCGTCCTCGATCAGCACATCGCCCTCGGGCAGCTCACCGAGGCTCTCGTCCATCGAGAGCACGTAGCCGCCGCGCAGCAGTACCCGGTCGCTCATCGCACCTGCCTGCACTTTCAGGGGTCGATCGCCGGCGGGGTACGTAAGGGCAGCTCAGAGCCGGCGATGGCGGCGGCGGCGAGACGGCCGGTGAAGACGCAGCCGCCGAGGAAGGTGCCCTCCAGCGAGCGCTTGCCGTGCATGCCGCCGCCACCGAAGCCGGCGGCCTCGCCGACCGCGTACAGGCCATCCATCGGCTCGCCGTCCGCGGCGCGCAGGACGCGGCAGCCGAGGTCCGTCTGGATACCGCCGAGGCTCTTGCGGGCCATCACCTGCAGCCTGATGGCGATCAGCGGCCCCGCCTTGGGGTCGACGATCTTCTGGAACTTGCAGGTCCGCAGCCGATCGCCGCGCCAGCCGCGCAACTGCGCGATGCGTCTGAGCTGGTCGTCGTTGAACAGGCCTTTCCCGCGCGCGATGTTCTCGTCATAGCGGCCGATCTCGGACGCCAGGACGCGGGGGTCGATCGCCTGTTCGCCGCTCAGCGCGTTCATCTTCTCGGCGAGCTCGCCCAGGCTGTCCGCGGCGAGGAAGTCGGGGGAGTGCTCCAGGAAGTGGTCGAGCATCTCGGGCTTGCCGCGCAGCACGCCGAGCATGAAGCGCACGCGCTGGCGATCGCGCAGGTGCGGGTTGTGCTCAGCGCCGGAGATCTCGAGCTCGCGCTTGGCGATCTTGCGGTTGCAGATCAGCCACGAGTAGCAGCGCTCGTCCTTGCACATCTGCTCCAGGGCGCTGTAGGCGTCGAACGTGGGCATCACCGGCACGGGGCCGTAGCGGCGGCCGTCGGGGTTGAGCATCACGCCGGATCGTGGTGGGATCAGTTTCAGCCCGTGGAGCTCCCGGTGCGGCGTCGGGTGGTGCACGGCGTCCGCGTAGTTCCACATCCGCGACAGGTGCGTGACGTTGGCGCCGAGGCGCCTGACAGCTTCGTGCATGGCGCCGTCGGCGTAGTAGTGCGAGCCCATCAGGATCTCCCGCGGCGCAGCGCCGAGCTCGGCGGTGGGCCATTCGCGGCGCACCATGTCCAGATTCCCGCCGATCCCCCCGGCGGCGATCACGACGGCCCTGCCCGCCCACGCCTCGTACTCGCCGGAGCCCTCCTGGGCGACCCTGCAGCCGGCCAGCCGCCCATCGCGCTCGAGCAGCTCGACCACGCACGCACCGAAGCGCAGGTCCAGCGCGCCCCTGCGCGGGTCCTCCTCGATCGCCTTCCACACGGAGTCGACGAGCGCCTTGCCGGTGCCCCAGGTCAGATGGAAGCGCGGCACTGAGTTGCCGTCGGAGAAATTGCCGCGCTCGGCCCAGTTGACGACGGGAAAGAAGCGCACGCCGATCGCTCGCAGCCAGTCGCCGACGTCATCGCGCGAGCGCATCACGTACTGCTCGGCCCAGCGTCGCGGCCAGCGGTCCTCGGGGTCCAGTGCGGCGACGCGCAGCCAGTCCTCGAGCGCCAGGCGCTCGTCGTCGTGGATGTGCGAACGGCGCTGCTCGCGCGAGTCGACCAGGAACATCCCGCCGAACGCCTCGCGCGCCAGCCCGCCGAGCTCCTGTGGCTCGCAGCGGTCGAGCAACAGGACGGTTTGGCCTGAGCGCAGGAGCTCGAGCGTTGCCACAAGACCGGCCAGACCGGCCCCGACGACGATGACGTCCGCCTGTGCGCTCCCTGGTGATACAGACATCTGAAACGCCTCCTTCAGACCAGCGCCATGCCGGGGGCGACGGGCACCTCGATCAGCTCGGGGCGCTCTGAGGCGATCGCCAGAGACAGCTCCTGTTCCAGCGCCTGCGGGTCTGTGACCCGCCGCGAGGCGACGCCGTAGCCGTTTGCCAGCGCCACGCAGTCCAGGGCCGGCAGGTCCAGGCCGGGAGCGTCTTTGATGTCCTCGAGCAGCGCAAACCACTTCAGGATCGCGTACTCGTCGTTGCGCAGCACGAGGAAGGTGACCGGGACTTTGTAGGCGGCTGCGCTCCAGAAGCTCTGCACCGCGTATTGGGCGGAGCCCTCGCCGATCACGCAGACCACGGGACGCTCCGGCTGGGCCAGGGCGACACCGATCGCGGCGGGCATCGCAAAGCCCAGGCCCCCACCGGCCGAGAAGTAGTAGCTGCCCGGAGCCGAGATGCGCAGCTGGTTGCGCAGCGCGAGGGTCGCCGACGGCGACTCCAGCACGACGATGGCATCCGGTGGGAACACCCGCGCCAGCGCCCTTACCGCGGTCGAGGGACTCATCGGGTCCGAGTCCGGCACCGCCTCGGGCGCCGGGCGCGCGACCGGCGCCTCGCGCTCGGAGGCGCCGACCGCGTCGGCGAGCGCGGCGAGCGTGAGCGCGACATCGGCGACGAGCGCGTCGCCCATCGGGGCGCGCGCGGCCTCCTCGGGGTCGCTGGTGATCGCCACGAGGCTGGTCGTGTCGGCCAGCAGCGGCCCGGGCACATTGGGGTAGTAGGCGAACACGGAGGTACCGGCGCACAGCACGAAGTCGTGTGCGGCGAGCGCTTCGCCCAGCGGGCCGACCGCGGGCGGCAGAATGCCCTGGAACAGCGGATGGTCCTCGGGAAACCCGATCCTTCCACCGCCCGTTGCGGGGGCAGCGTAGACGCAGAGGCGCTGGCGCTCGGCCAGGCGCACCGCCGCGTCCCACCCGCCGCAGGCGTCGATCTCCGGGCCGGCGACGAAGGCCGGGTTGCGCGCGCTCTGCAGGCGCTCTGCCAGCTCGGCGATCACCGCTCGCTCTGGCGCCGATCGGCCCGACACGCGGCGGTTGCTCTGGTGGCGCACCTGGCTCTCGTCCACGTCTGCGTTCCAGTCGTCCATCGGGATCGATACGAACGCCGGTCCCTTCGGTGACAGGGTGGCGGTGTGGATCGCGCGCGCCAGCGCGTGCGGCACGTCCTCGGCGCGGGGAGGCTCGTAGCTCCACTTCACCAACGGATGGGGCATGCGAGTGGCGTCGCGGTTCGTGAGGTTGGCCTGCAGCGTCATCAGCGAGCGGTACTGCTGTCCGGCGGTGATCACCAGCGGCGACTTGTTGGCCTGGGCGTTGAAGATCGCGCCCATGCCATTACCCATGCCCGGAGCGGTGTGCAGGTTGACGAGCGCCGGTCTGCCGCTGGCCTGGGCGTAGCCGTCGGCGATGCCCACGGCGCTCGCCTCCTGCAACGCCAGGATGTAGCGGAAGTCGGCAGGGAAGTCTGTGAGCATCGGCAGCTCCGTCGAGCCGGGGTTGCCAAAGATCGTGTCGATGCCGTGCTGGCGCAACAGCTCGAAGGTGGCCTCTCTGACTGTGCTCATCGCGTCTCCTCCGGTTGGCAGCGAACGTCCCGCGCGGCTCGGACGGCGTGCAGAACAGGTTCTGGGCGCAGCAAGCCTACTGGCCCCCCCAACCTGCGGCTGCGTCCGATGGAATCGCGCAGGATTCGCCGGATCGCTTCAGCTCGGGCGCGCTGCGGTCGATCATAGGCTCGCACTGAAAACGCAAGACCCGCCCGCAGGCATCGTCGGCGGGCATCACCGGACTGATTCCGTGCCGCGAGCCCAAACCCAAGCGCCAGCGCCGTCGCCACCGAAGACCCGGTCTGAGCCCGCGGACCGCGCTGGCGATGCGTTCGACTGCAAGCACGAGGAGCACCTGGGCGCCAAGGAGTTGGAGATGCTCCTCACGACGCTGCTGTCTCTGTATCCGGAGTCGCCGGCCGCGGCGCTCAGGCAAGACGGTGTCGTGGTCGCGATGCCCGAGTCGATCCCGCTGCAGCGCAATCCGGTCCTCGAGGCTCGCTCGGGTCTGGACCTGATCGTGCACGAGGATCGTGTGCGGCTGCTGAGCACCTGGGATCAGATCCTGGCCTTGGGGGCCGGCCGATGCCCGGTTCACCTGGCGGGGCATCCTGACACCACAGTCATGTACCACGGGCTCGACCTGCGCGACGCACATGGCGTGATCCTGGTCGTGTTCGCACCCACCGACGCGGTCGACAGCCCGGTCCTTCAGGCCCGTGAGATCGCGAAGGTCACGCCCCGTTTCGCAAGCCTCTGCAAGGACGAGCGCAGCTTCATCGTGAAGATCGACGAGGCGATGACGCAGATCCTCGGCTGGAGCGCCGAGGATATGGTCGGTCGTCGCTCGATCGACTTCATCCATCCTGACGACCACGCGCTCGCGATCGAGAACTGGATGGAGATGCTCGCATCTCCGGGTCCCGGACGCCGAGTGCGCCTGCGTCATCGCCGCCCGGACGAGTCCTGGGTGTGGCTCGAGGTCACCAACCACAACCTGCTCGACGATCCCGACCACGGCAGTGTGGTCAGCGAGATGGTCGACATCTCGGAGGAGATGGCCGCGCATGACGAACTCAGGGCCCGCGAGCAACTGCTGAACCGACTCGCCGGGGCGATTCCGGTGGGGCTCTTCCAAATCGACGCGGACCGCAACATCGTGTATACGAACGAGCGGCTTCACCAGATCCTCGGCGTGGAGCGAGCGGACACCGTGGAGGCGCAGCTGGCCACAGTCACCGACCAGCACCGGACGGTGCTGAACAGCGCCCTGGATGAGATCTTCGGCGACGGGGTGCACGCGGACATCGAGGTCGAGCTGCACCTCCCATCCAGCCGCGAGTTGCGCTTCTGCACCATAAGCCTGCGCGCCCTCAGCCAGGACGACGGGACGATCAGCGGAGCGATCGCCTGTGTGGCAGACGTAACCGACAGCGCGCGCATGCGCGAGGAGCTCAAGAGGCGGGCGACGTTCGACGAGCTCACCGGTTGCTACAACCGTGCGTCGATCATGCTCGCTCTCGAGGCGAATATCGCGAGCGGCGAGCGCCAGGCCGACCGCGCGGTGGTGTTCGTTGACCTCGACGACTTCAAGGCGGTCAACGACCACCACGGTCACGCTGTGGGCGACGAACTGTTGAGCATCGTGGCGCAGCGGCTGCGAGGTGTCGTGCGAGCCGGGGATGTGGTCGGTCGTATCGGCGGCGACGAGTTCCTCGTGGTGTGCCCGGACATCGGCGGTCCCGAGGAGGCGATGGAGCTTGCCGAGCGCTTGGCTCTGGCCATGCGCGAGGAGGTCCGCGTGGCGAGCGGCAGCATCGTGGAGCAGGTCAGCATCGGCGTGGCTTGGTCCAGTGGCGAAGGCTCCGACGCCGACGCCCTCGTCGCCCAGGCCGACAGCGCGATGTATGCATCCAAGCACGAGGGAACCGGCCAGCCAAAGCTCGCGATCGCGTTCGACGCGCACTCGCCGATGGCCACTTCACGATCCTGATAGCCCCCGGGGGCCGTCGTACGTCGCGTGGCCCGGGGCATGGCCCGTCAGTCGAACCCCGGGCTGGACATGGTCGCGGCGGCCTGACCGCGCCAGCGGGGAGGTACCCTGGCGGGATAGTGGATCCCCACCCGCATGAGCGGCTCATTCGCGAGTTCCATGATCACCAGAATCGCTTCTACGCAGGGGGCGAACAGGGGCCGGTGGCCGCGATGCTGACCGACGATGTGACCTGGCATGTACCTGGTCACAGCGCCATCGCGGGCGACTATCGAGGCCGGGATGAGGTCCTGCGCTACTTTGCCAGCCGGCGCGAGCTGGCCGATGCGACGTTCCGTATCGAGGTTCGCGGCGTGCTCGCTGACGACGAACGTGCCGTGATCCTCGCGGGAGGCGAGGTGGAGCATGGCGGCGAAACGTTCACCTGGCGAACCGTAGGAATCTTTCGCGTCGCCAACGCGAGGATCGCCGAGTGCTGGACGGTGCCCTATGACCAGCATGCCTTCGACCAGATCTGGTCATCGGCCGTGTGAGGCGTCCGTCAGCCCGTTGGCCAGGCTCCGCGCCCCCATTCGACGTAGTCCCAGTGCATGCCGTTGTTCGCCTGCACGGTCTGGGCCGTCATCACGAACGACGCCGACGTACGCCCCGGGCGCAGGCTGTAGTAGTCGCCGGGCGCATCCGGATGCAGCGTCTTGGCCGGCGGAGCGCCCCGGTCGTGCGGGGCTGGGTCTAGGGGGACTTCCGTACGGAGAGCGTCGTTACGCCGACGACGTCACCGGCGGAGTCGGTTGCGGTAGTTGCAATCACCAGGTAGTCGCGTCCCTCGCCGAGCGGGTGCACCTCGGTGACGACGCCGGTGAGCGTGATCGTCTCGCCGACGAACATGGGCTTGGTGAACTTGCCCTCGATGTGCGTGATCTGGGTCGTCGCTCCCCAGGCGCGCAGCACGAGTGAGCACAGCAGCGACATCTGCGCCATGCCGTGGAGCACCGGTTCGGGCCGCCCGAAGACCTGTGCGCGAGCGCACCAGTCGGGATCGATGTGCACCGGGTTGAAGTCCAGCGACGCCGCCGCGTAGCGGTCGATGAACTGCTGGGTGATCAGCTGCGTGATCGGCGGGAGCTCATGGCCGAGCGTGACGCCCCAGAGGTCCGCGGACGGCGTGCTGGTGCTCATCGTGCTGCCTCTATCGCCTCGGCGAAGGCGCGGACCGCCTCGCGTGTCGGGGGGATGATCAGCGTCCCCCACCAGCGCGCGAGGAGCCGGCCGTCGACGCTGAATTCGCTGAGGTTTGTGATGTAGTGCTTGTCGCGGCGGATCCAGCGGTCGACCGTCGCGCTCGTGACCTCGACCTCGTCACCGACCTGCACCGGCTCGAGGATCTCGATCCGCTGCCCGGGATTGCGGGCACCTGGTGTGCGCACCCACGTGCCGATCCCCTCGGTCGAGACGTAGAAGATGATCGTCGTCAGGAATAGCGGGTGGGCGACGATCCGCCCGGTCGGGGAATGCTCACGCGCATAGTCGGGATCGACCATCAGCGGGTCGGTCTCCCCGAGCGCGCGGTTGTAGGCGAGGACGTCCTCCTCCGCAACGACAAACCTTCTGGAGGACTCATTGGACCGGCCGATCTCGACGGTGTCCCACGTCTCGTAGTCCTCCCAGCCCTCGATGAAGTCGCGAGGGAAGCCACGCTGCTTCCGTGTCTCGAGGTACTCGCCCACTCTTGTCGCCACTCGGTCACCTCCAGAGTCCTCGTCACGCTCGCTCGACACGAGCGCCGAACATGATCACGCCACCCGATGAGACCAACCCGTACGCGGCTGTCTGACCCGACGACGTTTATACACCCGACAGGATGAACATGAGAGGCCGGGCACCGGCTCAGCCGTGAGCGCCCCCGATACTCACAAGCACCACGCCGACAACGATGAGCGCGATGCCGAGGACCGCCGGCGCGGCGAGCTGCTCGCCAAAGAGCGCGACCCCACCAAGCGCGGTGGCGGTGGTGCCGACGGCGCCCCACGTCGCGTAGGTGGACGAGACGGGAAGCCTGCGCAGCGCGAGCATGAGCAGAGCAAACGCGGTTGCGTAGCCCGTGATGACGATCAACCACGACCACCAAGCGGGTGTACGAGCGACCTGACGCAGCGCAAGGGTGCCGGCGACCTCGGCAACGATCGCGCCCGCGAGCGCACCCCAGGCCGCGATCACGCCCGCCCCCCGGGCGACCACGGTCCAATCCAATACAACCCCGGGAACCCCCTTACTCAAGTCACGAGCCCTGAGCCTCGTCCGCGTCTCCCGCTTCCTTGCGGAACAACGCGAAGTAGGCGAGCGGCACGCCGACGCGGCGCACAAAGCTGAATCCTGCAGCGGTAGCGCGCTGGCGCAGGTTCTCCGGGAACACCATCAGCGGATCGCCCAGGCACTCGCCGTCCACCAGCCGCCCGCCGGGGCGCAGCACGCGATACATCTCGGCCAGCGCCAGGTCTTGATCGATGATCTCACCGAACACCGTCGACAGGTACACGCCATCGAAGGAGTCGTCCTCGAACGGCAGCACATGGGCATCGCAGACAGTGGTGACGACGTTCCCCAAACCGCGTTCGTGGGCCCTCGTCGCAAGGTGGGAGAGCATCGACTGCTGGATGTCCAGGGCGTCGAGGCGCCCTGACTTGCCCAAGCGCTCAGCCACGCGCAAGGCGTAGTAACCGGTCCCCGCGCCGATCTCCAGCATCCGTTCGCCCTCTCGTGGCGAGAGGATGTCGATCAGCCGTCGCCAGGTGATCACCGGTCGCGGCAACACCAACCAGACCCGCAGGCCGTATGGGCAGGGCGACGGGTGCTCGCGCCACCAGAAGCCCAGCGCTGCGGCGCCTGCCACGACCCAGAGCACGAGCCGTCTGACGCGGTGGCCGGACGAGTCCTCTTGCGCACACGATTTCAAGGTTCAGCTCCGATTATGTTGCGCCGGTCGCGCTCATGGCGACATGCATGCTCGCAGACTACGCCAGGCGCTGCGGGGTCGGCGGTGCAGCGGCTGGGCTTTGCGGGTCGATGAGGATCTTGGCGTGGATGTCGGGATTGCCGAGCGCGGTGAACGCGGTGTCGACGCCGTCGAGTCCCACCGTCCCTGTGATGAGCGGGCCGGGGTCGACGTCGCCCTCGGCGAGCATGTGAAGGGTGTCCCGGAACTCGAGCGGCGTGTAGGCGAACACGAACCGCAGGTCGATCTCCTTGTTGATGGCCATCGCGGGCGTGATCTCATCGACGCCGACGCACACGCCGACCACGACGACGCGGGAGAACAGCGGCGCGCCGTCGATGATGCTCTCGATCACGCCGGGCATCCCGACGCACTCGAAGATGACCGGGTGCTTCGGAGCGGCGCCGAGCGCTTCGCCGAGTCGCCACGCGTGCCACCACCCGAAGGGGAGGCGCTCCAGCTTCTCGCGCGTGCCGACGGCCAGCTCGAGCGCGGAGGGAATGTCGGTGAGGTGCCCGCGCCTCTCCACGGCAGTGAACGGGGAGTCGTGCGCAGGGTCCAGGACGACGTCCGCGCCGCAGGCGGTGGCCAGCGCGCGGCGTGCCGGCGAGTAGTCGCTGGCCACGACCGTGCGCACACCCTTGGCCTTCAGGAGAAGGATGACCGACAGCCCGATCGGCCCGCAGCCGATGACGATGGCCACGGTGCGCTTTCGCACCTCGCCGCGGCGCACGGCGTGCCAGGCCACCGCCATCGGCTCGGTCAGCGCTGCGACGTCGGACCCCAGGCCGTTGGGCACCGGCATCATCAGTGACTCCTCGACGAGCATCTGCTCGGCGTAGGCACCGGGAGCGTGCACCGACAGGCCGACGGTGTCCACGCCGTGATCCCCACGCAGGAACGGCAGCGCGACCACGCGCGTCCCTGTCGACAAGCCCTTCCGACACCTGGGGCCGTGCTCGGCGACCTCGCCGCAGAACTCGTGACCGAAAACGATCTCCTCCCCGGACCGAGCAAACCGGTCATAGCCCGCACGCGCTGCCAACTCGGCCCATGCGTCGCAGCCGTGACGCGCGTGCAGGTCGGACCCGCAGATCCCGCAGCGCAGCACCTCGATGCGCACCTGCCCCCGCCCTGGCACGGGCTCCGGCCGCTCGACCACCTCGAGTTCCGCGTTACTGCAGACGACGGCCCTCATCGCACGTGCCGCAGGAGACGGAGACCGACCACACAGACATTCTCGCACCGCTGGCGCTTTGGCGGGATTCTAGAGCCCGTGATGTGGCCACTCGGGGGTTAGGTTGCCCGCCTTGAACGCTGCCGCTCCGAGCGTATGGGGATCGCGTCGCATGAACATGGAGATCACCATCTCGGCCTCGATGCGCAGGCGCTCCTCGAGCGTGCGGCCGACCCCGCGCATGATGCTCTCCTTGTCGCTGCGGATCGCTCCCTGGGGCAGCGCGGCGATCTCGTGCGCGAGCTGCTGCGCGCGCTCCAGCGCCGCTCCGCGCGGCACGATCTCGTTGACGAGGCCGATCCGATGCGCCTCTTCGACGCCGATGCGGCGTCCGGTGATCACCAGCTCCATCGCCTTGGCGAAGCCGACGACGAGCGGTAGCCGTACCGTCATGCCGTCGCCGCCGACTATGTTCCAGCGTCGCTCGAGCGCACCGAACTCGGCGTTCTCGGCGGCGATGCGAATGTCGGCCAGCAGCGCCGTCTCGAGCCCGGCGGCGAACGCGTAGCCGTTCACGGCAGCGATCACCGGCTTGAAGATGTCGGCCTTGCGCGTGTAGCCGCACTCACCTGGGCTGTTGTGGAGGCTGACGCGGAAGGCGTCGTAGTCGCCGATCTCGCTGAGATCTGCCGCGTCCTGAAGATCCCAGCCGGCGCAGAAGGTCGTGTCGCCGGCTCCGGTGATCACGAGGACGAACGCATCGTCGTCATCGCGAAAGCGCTCCCAGGCATGATGCAGCTCGGCGTTCATCGTCCGGTTGACAGCGTTGTGCTGATCCGGGCGGTTGTAGGTCAGCGTCACGACATGCCCAGTGTGCTCGTACAGGAGGGTCTTGTAGTTCATCGGTCCTCGCTCGTGTCGGGGCCCTGGTTTCTACGCCCTTCGATGGGCCAAGGACCTGCCCCCACCGCTGGCGTCGTCAAGCTCGAGCAGTACCTGTTCAAGCCGATCGTCAAATCGATGCTCCAGCCGCCACGGCAGATCAGCTCGCCTCGAGCTAATGCCCTCGTTTCGGTAAGCCGCCTGCCCGGCTGAGATCGAGCCCCACCGCGAGGATGAGCGTTGCCGTCCAAGCGTTTACGGGATCGAGGATCAGCGGTTCGTGGCCGGCGATGAACCAGATCAGAAGCCAAACGAGCGTCATTGCGCCTATCTCCTCCTTGATGTCTTCCATGGGGCAAAGTGGTTTGGGCGAATGGATGAGCGAACAGGCACTACGACCTGCATCCTAGGCAGCCGAGGCCGAGGCTGTCCGGCCCCGACAACTAGCCTTGTTGCAGGCACTTCTCCGATGGAGCCAGCGGGGATCAAATCGACCTATCCGGAGTCGTGAGACAGGTGCATAGTCGTTCTCGATGGGGCGATCGAAGTCACCACGGCTGCGGGCGAGCGCACGCGCGGCGGTACCGGGCTACTGATCGAGTTCGCTCCCGGCGAGCGTCGTCTTCACAGCTGTCCTGGAAGACACCTGACACGCTACGTCTGGTTTTCCTAGCGACACTTGGTAAAACTAGGCGCGATGGCCTCACCCTCACCTGCTGGCCCGGACTCCGCTCTGGCTCAGGCGACCCCTACGCGCCGTTTCGCGGCTCTCTCTGAGCGGCGCCTGCGCCGGTGTCGCCCGCGTACCATCGATCCCCGGGCGCCTCGCCCCAGCGCGCTGCTGATCACGTTCTTCGCGCCGGCGATTCTCATGCTGCTCGCCTCCGCTCTCGCCGCCCTGGCCTACGTGATCACGGGCCGTGACTGGCTGCATTGGCTGGCGTTGCATCTAGCGTTGCTGGGCGGCGTGTCACAGCTCGTGCTAGGCGCCGGGCAGTTCTTCGTGTGCGCCTTCTTGGCTACCGACCCGCCGCCTCGCCGGCTGATCGCTGGACAACTGGTGGCTTGGAACGCAGGGACCCTGCTCGTAGCAGTCGGCGTCCCGACCGCTTCCGGCCCACTGACCGACACCGGCGGGGCGCTCATCGCGGTGGGGCTAGTGCTGTTCGCTGCCGCGTTGCGCGGGATGCAGCGCCACTCCCTTCAACGGGCGCGCTGGGCGGTGCGCTGGTATCAGGCGTGCGCGGCCTGTTTGGGTGTTGGAGCGCTGATCGGGATCCTCCTCGCGCGCGAGACACCGTGGCAAGCAGGAAGCCTGCTCGGCGCGCACCTGGCGCTCAACCTGGGCGGCTGGCTGGGCATGGCGATCGTGGGAACCCTGCACACCTTCTTTCCGTCACTGACGCAGACACGCCTGCGCTTTCCAGTCCTGCAGGGCCCCACCTTCACCCTGTGGCTGCTCGGCGTCGCGCAGCTGGCCCTCGGCGCCGCGTTCAGCGTCGCGTTCGTCATCGCCGCAGGCTGGCTGGCGCTCATGCTCGCTGCGTGCCTGCTCACCGTCAACGTCGGGGCATCCCTGCGCGCCGCCCCAAGGCCACTGGCGCTACCGGCGCAATTGATGTCGCTCGCTCAGGCGTTTCTGGCAGCCGGCCTAATGTTCGCACTCGCCATGACGATCAGTAAGGGTCCGGGCGGCCCCTTACTCGGCGCTGAACGAAGCGTCTTGGCGGTCCTGCTGCTCGCCGGGTGGATCGGCCTGACGATATGCGGTGCGCTGCTGCATCTGCTCGCGGTACTCGCGAGGGTGCGCCGCTTCACTGTGGCGATGCCGGCCCCCGCACCTGTCCGCGATCCCGCCCTCGTCTTCGCGGCAGGCCTAGCCATCAGCGCCATGGCGGCCTCGCGTGTTCCCAGCCTCAGCGTGCTGGACGGCCCGGCGACCGTCGTCGTCCTGATGATTCTCACGCTGCTCGGAGTGCGGGTGCTCGGACTGGCGCTGCGTGCCCTGCGTACCCCCGCCGGAGCCGGATCGTGAAGCGCCATCCCGCCCTGGCTCCGCTCTCACGCGACCACCAGCACACCCTCGCCGTCGCTCAGCGCCTGCGGCGAGCTACGCCCAACAGCGCTTCGCAGGCGGCCGCGGGAGTGGACGAGCACCGGCGTGCTGTCGAGCTCGACGGCGTGCGCGAGCACCTCGGAGTTGAAGTCCGCTGACCAGGAAAGGACCGAGCCGAAGTCTCCGCGCGTGATCGCCTTCTCGGGCACCGGCGCTCGTCGGGCCAGTTGCGCCACACGGCGAGCCCACGGGTCAGCGAGGGCTTCCACGGGTCGGGCAGCTCCAGCTGCGGGAGCAGGACGTGCAGCGGCTGATCCTCCGCTGGCGTCACGTCCTGCGCACCACCGAATGCCGTCGAAAGCCGCGAAACGATTTCGCTGCGCTCGCCGGCGCCCATCTAGCTCACGCCGCCACGGACGAGGGCCTGGTAGCGGTCGCTCGCCTTGACGTCGTGCGTCTCGTGGTCTCCGAGCGGCTTCTTTTTGCCGTTCTTCTGGATGACCCACAGCGAGGACTCCTCCGGAATCCCCAGCTCGCTCTTCAGAACGGTGACCTTCGTCGGCCCGGCCTCGATCATGAGCGTCGTAGTCTGCGTTTCCCCGTCTTCGTTGGTGGTCTCCAGCGAGACCTCGACGAGGTGGTGATGTGCCTGCTTCCTCTTCACACGCATCCACAACTTTTGGGTATAGCTCCCTCACCGGAGGACGGCCGTTCTCGAGTCCTGCGCATGGTGACTGCAACTCGAGAGGTCGTCCGCGGAGTTCTCGATTGTTTCATGTCGAATTTGTCTGTAGGTTTGGAGAGCATGGGAGACGAGGGGATCCCTTCCCGGGATGCTGTATTCGCCGCGCACTCGCTGACGGTGCGCTTCGGTGGCATCACGGCGCTTGACGCTGTCTCATTCGAGATTGCTAGTGGCGAAGTCCTGGGCATCATTGGCCCCAACGGGGCTGGCAAGACGACCCTGTTCAACGTCATCTGCGGCTTCGTGCAGCCACAGTCAGGGGCGCTCGAGTGGAAGGGCCGGACGTTGACGAAGGTCCGCACGGACCGGCTCGCCCGGATCGGCATCGCGCGCACGCTGCAGGGCGTGGGGCTGTTTCCACGACTGAGCGCGCTCGAGAACGTGATGGTCGGCGCGCAGCGATTCCGCGGTGTCGGTGTAGCGAGCGCGCTGCTGGGCTTGCCGCGGTCCGATCGCGACGAGCGCGCCCTGCGCAAGCGCGCGCTCGCGACCATGCGCGACCTGGAATGCGAGGATGTCGCGGACCGGTTGCCGCAGACCCTCGCCTTCCCGGTGCAAAAGCGCGTGGCCCTCGCTCGCGCGCTTGTCGGCGAGCCGCAGCTGCTTCTGCTCGACGAGCCTGCCGGGGGCCTCGGAGTCGATGAGGTGCGCGAGCTCGGCGAGCGCATCCACGCGTTGCGCGGATCGATGGCCGTGATGCTCGTCGAGCATCGTATGGATCTCGTGATGTCGGCATGCGACCGGGTCGTGGTCCTCGACTTCGGGCGCGTGATAGCGCAGGGCGATCCCGAGACGGTCAAGCGCGACCCGCAGGTGCTCGAGGCTTATCTGGGTCGCGAGGCCGGCGAGAGCGTCGCTTCCGCCGCGGCCAGAGAGGACACCTGAGCGCGATGGCACGTCTCGAGATCGAGAAGCTCACGACCGACTACGGGCCCGTGCGCGCCGTGGACGGGGTCACGCTCGCCGTCGATGAGGGAAGCATCACGACCGTGCTGGGCGCAAACGGCGCGGGCAAGACCTCGCTGCTGCGCACGATCTCCGGGCTCGAGCGAGCGAGCGACGGGCGCGTGCGGCTCGACGGCGAGGACATCCTCGGCGTCCCGGTCGAGGACATCGTAAGGCGCGGACTCGCGCATGTACCCGAGGGTCGTGGTGTCATCGCCGAGCTCTCGACCGAGGAGAACCTGCGTCTTGGGGGTCTTTGGCGAGGCGCTGAGGCGGCGACCCTGGGCGAGATCTATGAGCTCTTTCCGCCGCTGCGTGAGCGCCGCGGGCAGCTCGCAGCCTCGCTCTCGGGCGGCGAGCGCCAGATGCTCTCGATCGGTCGGGCCCTGATGGCGCGCCCACGCGTGCTGCTGCTCGATGAGCCCTCGCTGGGGCTCGCGCCCCTTGTGAGCGCCCAGATCATGCAACTGATCTCGAAACTCGCGGCAGAGAGCGAGCTCGCTGTCCTGCTCGTCGAGCAGAACGCGCGCAGCGCCCTGTCGATTGCCCATCGCGGTGTGGTGCTCAACCTTGGCCGCGTCGTCGCCGACGACGCGGCGCAGACGCTCTCCGCCGACGAGGGCTTACGCAAGGCCTATCTGGGATTCTGAGGATGACGAGATTCATCGACCTGACACTGAACGGGATCTCGACCGGGGCGGTGTACGCCGCGGTCGCGCTGGCACTCGTGCTCACCTGGCGCGCGACGCGGATCGTCAACTTCGCGCAGGGCGGAATGCTCATGATCACGACCTTCATCGCATCGAGCGTGATCAGCACGAGCGGCTCCTACTGGCTCGGCTTTGCGGTCGCGCTGGTGTGCGGCCTCGTGCTCGGCGCCGTCGTGGAGCGCGCGCTGATGCGGAGGGTTGAGTCGGGTGCTCCGTTGAACGCGGTGATCGTCGCGCTCGGGCTGCTCATCTTGCTGCAGGCGCTCGCCGGAATGATCTGGGGCAACACGCCGCGATCATTCCCCCCTGCCTTTTCGATCCGCGGCTACGACGTCGGGGGCACGCACGTGCTGTTTGCGCCGAACGACACCTTCACGGTGCTCGTGGTCATCGGTGTCGCGGCCGGTCTTGCGGCGCTGTTTCGAGGCACGACGATCGGGCTAAAGATGCGGGCCGCGGCGTTCCAGCCGGAGGTCGCGCGCATGCTCGGCGTGCGCGTCGGGCGCATGTTCACGCTCGGGTGGGCGCTCGCGGCGCTGGTGGGCTCGCTCGCCGGGTTACTCGTCGCGCCGGCCGTGTTCGTCGGACCCAACCAGTTCGATCCGATCCTCATCTTCGGATTCACCGCCGCTGTGCTCGGTGGGCTCGACAGTCCCGTCGGGGCTGTCGTGGGCGGTGTCGCGCTGGGCCTCGTGCTCTCCTACGTATCGGGCTACGAGGGCGCGTCGCTCGTCACGCTGGCGGCGCTCGTGATCCTCATCGCCGTCCTGATGATCCGCCCCGGCGGGCTGTTCTCCAGCACACAGGAGCGACGCGTATGAACACTGTGCTGGCGCGAATCCAGGGATCTCACAACACGCTGGCGCGCTCGCTTGGGCTGGTCGTGTTCGCTGGCGCGGTCCTGTTCATTGCCAGCGAGGCGCTCGGGGCCTACAACGAGCTGCAGCTCGCCAACGGCGCCTACTACTTCGCGGTGCTCGCGGGTCTCACCGTGCTCACGGGGCTGAGCGGCCAAATATCCCTCGGCCACGGCGCGCTGATGGCGGTGGGCGCCTACACCGTCGCGCTGCTGATCGGCAACGAGCAGTGGCCGCTCGTGCCGGCGCTGCTCGCGGCGGTCGCTCTCACCACGCTCGTCGGGATCGCCGTCGGCGCCGCCGCGACTCGTCTGCGCGGTCCCTACCTCGCCGGCGCGACGCTCGCGTTCGCGATCGGCCTGCCGGCGCTGGCGGACAAGTACACGGGCACCTTCGGTGGGGAGAACGGACTCGTCGTCAACCCCCCCACGCCGCCGTCCTGGCTCGGCGCGAACTTCCCGCTCGAGCGCTGGGAGGCATGGATCGCGGGCCTTGGTGCGCTGGTTGTGCTGTTCGTGATGAACAACCTCGTGCGCAGCGGTGTGGGTCGCTCCTTCCGCGCCGTCCGCGACGACGAGATCGCCGCCTCGCTGTGCGGGCTTCGCGTGGCACGCGTGCAGACGCTCGCCTTTGTCCTGAGCGCTGCCTGCGCTGGGCTCGGCGGGGGACTGCTTACGGTGGTGCTGCAGCTCGCCTCGCCTGGCGCGTTTCAGCTGGAGCTCTCCCTCTCGCTGCTCACGGCGATCGTTCTGGGTGGGCTGGGGTCGCTCCTCGGCGCAGTCTGGGGCGCGGCGGTGCTGGTCCTGTTGCCGAGCTGGACAAACGACATCGCCCACTCGTTCTCCCTGTCTACCGGCGTCTCGGCCAACATGCCCCTCGCGATCTATGGGCTTGTCCTGATTACCGCGATGCTCGTCTGGCCGAGTGGCATCCAGGGCGGCGTGCGGGCGGTCGTTTCGCGGGTAGGTAAGCGGCGAGGGCCCCGTGCGAAGGGAGCCGCGCCGTAGGGAAATGCGGATTGCTTTACAAATCATTCACGAGCGGGCAAACCATTAGAGGAGGAAGCAGATGATCCTAAGTAGCTACAAGGCTCGGGCGGCCGGTATTGCCGGAGTGATCGTTGTTGCGATCGGCATCGCAGGGTGCGGTTCGAGCAGCAGCAGCAGCGCACCCGGCGTGAGCGCAACGAGCATCACGTTCGGTTCACACCAGCCGCTCACCGGTCCCGCCGCTCCGGGCTACAGCGAGATCGCCCCGGCATCGCAGGCCTTCTTCGACTACCTGAACGCCCAGGGCGGCATCTATGGACGCAAGATCCACCTGACCTACAAGGACGACGCCTACAACCCGGCCCAGACGGTCAACGTGGTCCATGAACTCGTCCTGCAGGACAAAGTCTTCGGGATCTTCGAGGGTCTCGGCACACCTACCCACACGAAGGTCGTCGGCTTCCTCAACAGCTCGAAAGTGCCTGACATGTCCGTCGCGTCAGGATGTCCGTGCTGGGACAACGGGACCTCCCAGCCCTACACCTACGGCTGGCAGCCAAACTACACGATTGAGGGGAAGATCCTCGGTCAGTACATCAAGCAGCACTTCGCCGGCAAGAAGATCGGCGTCTTCTACCAGGACGACGACTTCGGCAACGGCGGGCTGACCGGGATCAAGGACGAGGTACCGGCGAGCCAGATCGTCTCGGCACAGGCCTACCAGCCGGGCGGCACGAACGTGGCGCCGCAGATCTCCGCGATAAAGGCGGCGGGCGCTCAGGTACTCGTCGACTTCACCGTGCCGATCTACACCGCGCTTGGCCAGCTGGCGTCATTCACCCTCGGCTACACACCTCAGCTGGTCGTCTCGAACGTCGGCATCGATCCGACCACGGTCGGAGGGCTGCTCAAGACATTCTCGAAAGGCAAGGCCGGAACGGCGCTGATCGAGGGCGCGATCACAGACGGCTACCTGCCCTCGACCGCCGACCTGTCAAATCCGTGGGTCGCGCTGTTCAAGAAGATCCACGACCGCTATGACGCCAGCGCACCGTTCGACGGCAACGTGGAGTACGGCATGGCAGATGCGTACACGCTTGCCCAGGCGCTCCAGGTCGCCGGGAAGAACCTCACCAGGCAGGGGCTCATCAACGCCGTCAACACGACCGGCTCGAAGCTGCTCGGCCCTGGTCTCGTTCCGTTCCGCTACTCAAAGAGCAATCACGGCGGCTATGGCGGCACCGAGATAGGCCAGGTGCGAAATGGTCAGATCGTGCTCTTCGGCGGTCCGCTCGTCACCGATCCCACGTCGAGCGGTCCGATCACTCCGTACACGACCGCACAGCCGGCGCCGCCGGCGAGCGGCGTCTCAGTTCCGTAGACACCTCACGCGCAAGGCGGCCGGCTCGTTCAACGAGCCGGCCGCTAGCCTGGCGTGGAGCAGCGCATCGTCGACCGGCTCGCCGCCGCGCTGGACTCCGGAGTCTGGGACACCGAACACGGCCTGAAGGGTGCCAAAACCCCGATCTGGCCTGAGATCCTGGGCCGACGCCGCCATCGTGGACCGTTCGGACGAGCGTGGATCCTGGCACAGAATGCTCAAGAGGGCAGCGCTCCGCGCCGACCGCATTTGCATGCACGCACGAGCTGCGCCGGCAGAGGCCATCCCGGCGAACGGTTCCGTCCCGGCGAAGGGCTCAGAGGAGGCGGCTCGCCATATCTGCTGCACGCTGACCAACGTTGAGCTGGGGCTCGTGCGCAAGGCGGGCGGCGAGGCGGCCGTGGCGGCCCTGCTCGAGCACGCGGGCACCACGCGCCCTGCGTCTTACCTTGAAGACATCGAGAACTGGATCTCGCTGGACGAGGCCTGTGCACTGCTGGCGGCTGGAGTGCACCAGACTGAGGATCCGACGTTCGCGCGGCGCGTGGGCGAGCAGACGCTTGATCGGCACGTAGGCACGCAGGTGGCCACGTTCTTGCGCTCCCTCGGCTCACCAGAGGCGGTGCTGCATGCCGTCGCTCAGACGGCGCCGAAGTTCAGCACGGTCACCGAGATGGAGGCGATCGAAGCCGGTCCCGGGCGCGCCGTGGTCAGGGCTGTGGCCCGCGGGGGCTTCACGCGCCTCCCGCTCTTGTGCGACTGGACGATGGGGATGCTCGCGGGGCTGCCGATCCTGTTCGGACTTCCCCTCGCGCACGTGGAGGAGAGCGAATGCCAGGCGCGCGGGGGCGAACAGTGCTTGTACACGGTCTCCTGGGACGCCGAGTTGGCC
The DNA here is from genome assembly GCA_017882445.1 of Solirubrobacteraceae bacterium. GTDB lineage: Bacteria > Actinomycetota > Thermoleophilia > Solirubrobacterales > Solirubrobacteraceae > Palsa-744. Next base: position 1,855 of record JADGPK010000038.1, on the reverse strand, counting down.
GCGGCGGCCGCCGATCCCCAGCAGCGCGTCACGGTTCTGGAGGCCCAGCTCGTGGCGATGTCCGAACGGCTCCAGAGCGCTTACGCCACCGCCAGCGACCTGATCTCCACCGAGGACCTCGACACCGTCCTTCATCGCATCGTCGAGCGCGCGGCCAGCGCCGTGCGCGCCCCGGGCTTCGTCCTGGCGGTGCACACGGAGCCGGGCGCCGAGTTGCAGGTCTACAGTCACGGCATCGACGAGCAGAAGGCAGAGGCGCTCGCGCGTGCCACGCTCGCACACGATGCCCAGGCCGGCGACTCGACGCTGGTCGTGGAGGTGACCTCGAGCCGGCGCCAGTATGGACAGCTGATCGCGCGCTACCCCGGCGCCGTCCAGTTCTTCCCGCAGGACGAGGAGCTGCTCAGCCTCTATGCCAAGCACGCCGCCGCGGTGCTCGACATGGCCACTGCGCTGCAGGAGTCCGTGCGGCGCCACGACCAGGTCAGCTCGCTGCTCTCACTCTCCCAGGCCCTGGCCCAGGCTGGAACGAGCAAGGAGGTGGCAGAGCGCCTCGCCGTCGCGGTCCCGGAGGTCGTGGACTGCGACCGGATGGGGGTATGGCTGTGGGATCACCTCGAGCAGAACCTGAGATCCGTCGCAGCGTCGGGACGGACACCCGAGCAGGCGGCCTACTTGCGCGGGCTGACCATCTCCCCCAAGGACACCCCGCATCTGTCCCAGATGATCGCCGTGCCTCAGCCGCAGTTCTTTGAGCAGGAGACCGAGGACTCGTTCATGCGCCAGCTGATGGCGGCGGTCGACGCGGTCGCGCTGGTAGTGGTGCCGATCGTCGCCCGTGACGTCTTCCTGGGCACCCTCACGGTGTCGGTGACAGACGGCCCGCAGCGGCTGCGGTCCGATGGCGAGCTGGTGGAACGGCTCACCGGCGTGGCCGCGTTTGCCGCTACAGCGATCCAAAACGGACAGCTCCTGGACAAGCTGCGCCACAAGGCCAGCCATGACGCGCTGACTGGGCTTCTGAATCGCGTCGGCTTCAGGCAGCACATCGACAGCGTCCTGGACAGCGTACCCGCCGGGGGCGGGCAGGTGGGCCTTTTGTTCGTCGACCTCGACGACTTCAAGCAGGTCAATGATGCATATGGCCATGAGGCCGGCGACGAACTGATACGCAAAGCGGCCCGCCGCCTGGAGGCAATTGCTCGCGAAAGCGATGAGGCCGCCCGTCTCGGTGGAGACGAGTTCGCCATCATCCTTGCGGACGTTCGCAACGATGATCAGGTTCGCGCCGCGGAAGCGCGCGTCCGGGCAGCGTTCATCGAGCCGTTCATGCTCGGAGACGTCGCGGTCTCGATCAGCGCGAGCGTCGGGGGAGGGCTCTGGCCCGAGCACGGTCGCACGGTAAGAGAGCTGGTCAGACACGCCGACGCAGCGATGTATGAGGACAAGGCCGAGCGTCGGCGTCAACCAATCGGCGCATAGACCTGATCGCGCGTCAGCGCGGGCGAGGACGATCCGGGCACGAGGCTCGTGCTTGCCGGCGCCGCGCAGAGCCGGGGGAGGGACTCGAACCCCCGATACTGCCCATGGAGGCGAGATCGTGCAGCTGATCGGCGCGGACGCGCCCGAGATCACCGCGAGGTTCCGCGACCCCGCAGGAAACGTGATCGGCCTCTACCAAGAGCCCGTCGACCGGACCCGCGACGAAGAGTAGGGACCTCCACGCTCATGCCGAGGACCGCGACGGATAGTGCAGTCGTTTTCCGGCGCCGCATCCACGCAGCGACCTCCGCCCCAGAGAGCTGACTGAGCCGGACCGCGTTCCACGGGGAGCGCCTTACTCGAGCTGGGCAGT
>JADGPK010000085.1 GCA_017882445.1 Solirubrobacteraceae bacterium | reverse complement strand
CGCGGCGAGCTGCTGCGCGGGGATCTGGTGAACGGAGAGCGCGGTCGCAGGCCGGACGCTCGCGGCGGCGGGCTGCTTTGCGCGCTTGGGTGTCGGGACGGGGGGAGGACGGTGGGTCCTGGGCAGGGTGCGGTGCGTGCTCGGCTGAGGCCGCTGGATGCTGGTCTGGGTGCGGTGCGCGCTCGGCTGAGGCCGCTGGATGCTGGTCTGGGTGCGGTGTGCGCCGCGCTGGCAGCCGTTGCTGTTGCTGTGGCGATACGCCCGGCGCGCGGAGCGGCCGGTCCTGGTGGAGCAGGCGAGAACCGTGTGGTGGCTGCGGCTGGTTTGCGCCGAGCGGCTGACCGCCGTCTGAGAGCGGGGCGAGGACGGTGCGGCGACTGCGACGGCGGCTACCGAGCCGGCGCACGTGCAGACGAGGATCGTCATGGCTGTTGCCGGCTTGGTAGAGAGGTTCACCCTCCGCTATTCGGACAGGGGGCGGTTGCATCTGAAGGCCAGACCAGGAATCTGGACAGGTGGAAGGGGTGGCGGAGCTGGCGCTGCGGTCTTCTACGGCCGCTGCCGTTAGGCCGCGGACGGGCCGTCGGGCGTGGATTCGCCCGGCTGAGCTGCGTCCTGCGCGGTGGGCGCACCGGGCTCATCGCCGGCGTCCACCACCAGCGCGACAGCGCTAACGACGTCGTCGTCCTTGAGGTTCATCGCGCGCACGCCTGTGGCCGAGCGACCCTGTTGGGAGATACCCGCGGCGGACGTCCGCTGAACCATGCCACCGACGCTGATGAAGACCAGTTCGTGGTGGTCGCGCACGACGAGCGCACCGGCGAGGCCTCCCTTTTTCTCGGTCAGCCCGATCGTCTTGACGCCCTTGGCGCCTCGGTTGGTCTTGCGATACTGGCTGATCTGGGTGCGCTTGCCGTAGCCGTTCTCGGTGACGACCAGCAGGTCCATGTCGTCGCGGGCCACATCCATGGCGATGACCCGTCCGCCCTTGCCGACGTTCATTCCGCGTACGCCGGTCGTGTCGCGGCCCATCGCGCGGACGTCCGACTCGGCGAAGCGCACGGTCAACCCGCCGCGGGAGACCATGATCACCTCGTCGCTCGGGTCGATCGCGCGCACGGCGAGCAGCTCGTCGTCGTCGCGGATGTTGATGGCGATGATGCCGTCGGCTTTGATCGGCGTGTTGTACGCCTCCAGGGCGGTCTTCTTGACCGTGCCGTTGCGCGTGGCGAACACGAGGTACTGCGTCTCGGAGAAGTCGCGGGTGGAGACGACCGCCTGAATCCGCTCGCTCTCGCTCAGCGGCAGGATGTTGACGAGCGCGCGCCCCTTTGCGGTGCGCTGCGCCTCTGGCAGCTCGTAGACCTTGGAGCGATACACCTTGCCGCGGTTGGAGAAAAACAGCAGGTAGTCGTGCGAGGAGCAGACGAACAGGTGCTCGATGAAGTCGCCGTCCTTCATGTCCATGCCCGTCACGCCGCGACCGCCGCGCTGCTGTTGGCGGTATGTGGCCAGCGGCAGCGACTTGATGTAGCCGGTCTGGGTGATCGTGATCACCATCTGCTGGTCGGCGATCAGATCCTCGATGTCGATCTCGTCCTCGGAGTGACTGATCTCGGTGCGCCGCTCGTCGCCGAATCGCTCCCGGATCTCTGAGAGCTCCTCCTTGATGACGGCAAGGACGCGGTGCTCGTCGCCGAGGATCGCGCGCAGCTCGGCGATGCGCTCGGTCACGTCGGCGTGCTCCTGTTTGATGCTGTCGGCCTCCAGGGCGGTGAGCTGGGAGAGACGCAGATCGAGGATCGCGGTGGCCTGGATCGGACTGAGCTCGAAACGCGCGACCAGCTGCTCGCGGGCGGCGTCGCGGTCGCGCGAGGCGCGGATCAGCTCGATGATGGCGTCGAGGTGCTCAAGCGCCGTCAGCAGGCCTTCGAGGATGTGCGCGCGGGCCTCCTTCTCGGACAGCTCGTGCTTGGTGCGGCGAACGATCACCTCGCGCTGGTGGGCGACGTAATGATGGATGACTTCGCGCAGGTTGAGCGTGCGCGGGACGTTGTCGACGAGCGCGACCATGTTGACGCCAAAGGTCGTCTGCATCGAGGTGTGCTTGTAGAGCTTGTTGAGCACGACCTTCGGAAGCGCGTCGCGCTTGAGCTCGATCACCAGGCGCATCCCGCGCTTGTCGGACTGGTCGATCAGGTCTGAGATCTCGGGTATGCGCTTGTCGTTGACGAGCTCCGCGATCTTCGTCATGAGGTTGCCTTCGCCGCCCTTCTTGACCATGAACGGCAGCTCGGTCACGACGATCGCCTCCTTGCCGTGGCTGAGGGGCTCGATGTGGGCGCGGGCCTGGACGCGCACTCGCCCGCGACCGGTCTCGTAGGCGTCCTTGATGCCGCTGTGGCCGAGGATGATCCCGCCGGTGGGGAAATCGGGCCCTTTGACGTGACGCATCAGGCCGGCGACGTCGATGTCGGGGTCCTCGATGTAGGCGACCGTGGCGTCGATCACCTCGCGCAGGTTGTGAGGCGGGATGTTCGTCGCCATGCCGACGGCGATCCCCGAGGAGCCGTTCACCAGGAGGTTCGGGAAGCGGGCGGGCAGCACCAGCGGTTCGCGGCGTGAGCCGTCGTAGTTGGCGGCGAAGTCGACCGTGTCCATGTCGAGATCGCGCAGCATCTCCGTGGCCATGCGCTCGAGGCGCGCCTCGGTGTTGTGGCTGACAAAGCCGTTGGTCAGGAAGGAGTGATCGTCGGTGTCGACGCGGAGTGAGTAGACGGGCTGGACCCCGCCATCGGCCACCGAGGCGACCTGGGCGTAGTAGTAGTCGCCGCCGAGGAGCGGCGCGACGACATCCCGGACCTCCTGCGAGGAGATCCGATCGAGGATCGCCGTGGATCCGGTCTCCCAGCGCTCGATTCGGTCCACGTTGTGACGTCGCAGCCAGTCGCGCTCGGCCACGGTTGAGCCGGCCTCGGAGCGTATGTAACGCGCGACGTGCGGCACGTGATCGTGGCTCAGCGCCCGACTGGTGAGCGGTATCGCCGCCAGAGCCCGCTCGAGCTTGGACTGCTTCGCCCCAAAAAACCCGACCTTGTCGGCGAACAGACGCGCGTCGCGGCGGTTGGTGAGGACCACCTTGATCTCGCCCCTGGCGGAGAGGCTGAGTCGCGAAACGACACCGAACTCGAGTAGCAACTGCTGAACTCCGCTGGCCAGTTCAGGGCTCCGGGTCGAATAGGAGATCTGGATCGTGCTGCGCGGCAGAAGCGAACACGAGCCGTCGCCCTCGAAGAGGGCCTGAAGAAACACCCGCTTGAACCGAGGGCTACCAGCCCACACGAACTCCGGCACGCGCTTGCGGTCGCTGACGAGCCCCTCGAGCTCCGCCAAAGGACTCTCGCGGAGCGCTGCGAGGTTCTGCACGTCCAGCTCGTGGCAGAGACTGCCCGATCGGATGAACCGCGACGTGACGTAGCGCACTCCGCCGACGACCTCGTCGTAGGCGTGAATCACGGCCTTGAAGAAATCCTCGTCAACGTTGTTGAAGCCAGCGCGCTTGCTGCCGTACCAGCCCTCCGACACGAAGGCCCCAGCCAGCATCGCGAGCAGCCGACTTCGATCGTTCATCTGTTCGTCGGCCTGACGCAGGTTGCGGTGTAGCAACACCCGCTCGCCAGGGTGGATCTCCTCGAGGAGCTTCCACATCAACAGGGGGACGCCGGCCATATCTAGGAGACAGAGCACCGGATGGTTGGGGGTGCCCGTGAGCTCGTAGCCCTCGGTGGTCCGCAGCCGCAGCGTGGGATGCTCGCCCGAGTGGAACAAGGCCGACGCATGCACCGGGCGACCCAAGCGATCGAGCACGTCGACATCCACTGCCGTGTCCGAGTTGGGTCGGGCGCCCGGCGCGATCGAGTCGATCCGCACCGTTCCCGCGGTTGTGCGGACTCGGGTGTCGCCGGTGACGCAGTACCTCATCGCCGCCGCCGGATCGTCGTCGACGGAGCCGAAGTTGCCCTGGCCGTCGACGAGCTCGTAGCGCATCGAGAACTCCTGCGCCATGCGGACGAGCGTGTCGTAGATGGCGGAGTCGCCGTGCGGGTGATAGTTGCCCATCACCTCGCCGACGATCTTGGCGCACTTGGCGTACGAGCGCGTCGGGCCGAGGCCCAGCTCGTTCATCGCGTACAGGACGCGCCGGTGGACGGGCTTCAGACCGTCGCGGACGTCGGGAAGCGCGCGACCGACGATCACCGACATGGCGTAGTCGAGGTAAGCGGTGCGCATCTCCTCCTCGAGGGCGCGCGGTTCGACGTTGCCTCCGCTGATCACATCAGCGCTTGCCACTATGCCTCCTCATGGCCGGCGCAGCTCTGCGTCCTGGTTTCCTACACATCGAGATTGGCCACCGCCCTGGCGTTGTCCTCGATAAAGGCGCGCCGCGGCTCGACCTGGTCGCCCATCAGCATCGAGAAGATACGGTCGGCCGCGAAGGCGTCGTCGAGAGTGACCTGCGCGAGCGTACGCGTGGCCGGGGACATCGTCGTTTCGCCGAGCTGCTCGGCGTTCATCTCGCCGAGTCCCTTGAAACGCTGGAGTTTGGTTCCCTTTTGCGCGACGGTCATGACGGCGGGATGGAGCGCCTCGAACGACGGAGCGATCTCGTGCGCGTCGCCGAGGCGAACTTCGAAGGCGGGCGTGCCGGCGAGCTCGATCAGCTGCGCGTGCACGCGAGCGAGCGAGCGGTACTCCTGCGAGTCGAACAGGCTGCGCTTGATGCGGTGGACGCGCGCGAAGCCCGTCTTGGCTTCGACAGCCCTGATGCGGAGCTCGAGCGGATCTGTCTCGAGCAGCTCCGTCGCGTGCGTGTCACCGTCGGAGCCGGCGCCGGCGAGCTGCTCGATCGCGGCCTCGGCGCTGAGGACCTGGTCGCCCAGGAGCGATGACTCCTCGAGGAACTGGACGACGTCGTGACCGTGGACGGCGCGCAGCGAGGAGGACCAGCCCTCGTACTGCTTGAGCAGCCGCGTGAAGCGCTGCCAGCGCGCCTCTGTGAGCTTGAAGGGCGTGCCGAAGCGGTCGAACACGTCGAGCTTCTCCCACTTGTCCGACAGCAGGATCTCCTCGAGTTCGGAGTCCTTCTCGATGTAGCGCTCGCGCGAGCCCTGCTTGAGCTTGTAGAGCGGCGGCTTGGCGATGTAGACGTAGCCGGCCTTGATCAGCTCTTCCATCTCGCGGAAGAGCAGCGTGAGCACCAGCGTGCGGATGTGCGCTCCGTCGACATCGGCGTCTGTCATCAGCACGATCTTGTGGTAGCGGGCGTTCTCGATGTTGAACTCGTCGCGCACGCCCGTGCCGATCGCGGTGATCAGCGCCTGGACCTCGGTGTTCTGCAGGACCTTGTCGATACGCGACTTCTCGACGTTGAGGATCTTGCCGCGCAGCGGGAGCACGGCCTGGGTGTTGCGGTCGCGGCCCTGCTTGGCCGAGCCGCCCGCGGAGTCACCCTCGACCACGAACAGCTCGGCCAGTGAGGGGTCCTTGACCGAGCAGTCGGCGAGCTTGCCGGGCAGCGTGGAGTTCTCGAGCGCCGACTTGCGTCGCGTCAGATCACGGGCCTTGCGGGCCGCCTCGCGGGCGCGCTGCGCCTGCACTGCCTTGGAGATCACCGCGCGCGCCTCGCTGGGGTTCTCCTCGAGGAACTCGCCGAGACCCGTGTTGACGATCGACTCGACGAAGCCGGCCATGCCCGGGTTGCCGAGCTTGGTCTTGGTCTGGCCCTCGAACTGCGGGTCGCGCAGCTTGACCGAGACCACCGCGGTGAGACCCTCGCGCGCGTCCTCGCCTGACAGGTTGTCCTCTTTGTCCTTGAGCAGACCGTGGTCGCGCGCGTACTTGTTCACGGTTCGGGTCAGGGCCGAGCGGAAGCCGCTGAGGTGCGATCCGCCCTCGGGCGTGTTGATGTTGTTGGCGAACGAGTGGATGGACTCCTGGTAGGAGGAGTTCCACTGCATGGCCACCTCCGCGGCCCCCTCCTCGGACTCGCCGGCGAAGAACACGACCTTGCGGTGGACCGTGTCCTTGTTCTCGTTGAGGTAGGAGACGAAGTCCTCGATGCCGCCGTCGTACTGGAACTCGGCCGAGTGGCCCTCGCCGCGCTCGTCGACGATCGAAATCTTCAAGCCGCGCGTGAGGAACGCCGTCTCGCGCAGCCGTTCCTCGATCGTGTAGAAGTCGAAGTCGAGCGTCTCGAAGATGTCGGCGTCCGGGAGGAAGGTCACCGAGGTGCCCGTGGGTGCTTTCGCGGCTAGCTTGTCGCCCTTGGCGAGATCGCCCTGCGGGGCGCCGCGCGCGTATTCCTGCGAGAAGACATGGCCGTCGCGGCGTATCTCGACCACCAGGAGTTCGGACAGGGCGTTGACAACCGATACGCCGACACCGTGCAGGCCGCCGGACACCTTGTAGCCGCCGCCTTCGCCGAACTTTCCGCCGGAGTGCAGGACGGTGAGCACGACCTCGACGGCTGGGCGGCCCTCCTTCTCCATCTTGGCGACGGGGATACCGCGTCCGTTGTCCACGACGGTGACGGAGTTGTCGGGGTGGATCGTCACCGAGACCTCGGTGCAGAAGCCAGCGAGGGCCTCGTCGACCGAGTTGTCGACGACCTCGTAGACGAGATGGTGCAGACCCATGACACCGGTCGAGCCGATGTACATGCCGGGTCGCTTGCGGACCGCCTGCAGACCCTCCAGGACGGTGATGTCCTGGGCGTCGTAGCTCGAGGAACCGCCCGTCATCGACGGGTTGTTCACGCCGCTGCTGTCGGCGCTCTCTTCAGCGCTGTCGCTACTTGCTGCCAATGGCCCTCCGATGACATGAGAACGCCCCGAATCCCGGGGCGCGAGGTCCACGGCGGGGCAATTTAGCTATGCGTCGAATGATAGCACGGCGGAGGCTTGCGGGCGGCGCGCCCAGCGCGCGAAAGCCCTGCAAAATGCAGGGAAATGGGGTCATCCGCGGCTGCGGTGGCGCGGGTCGTCGAGCGCTCGCGATCAACCCGTTCGACAGCGCAGCTCGCGGATGTGCTGGCCGCCGAGA
>JADGPK010000012.1 GCA_017882445.1 Solirubrobacteraceae bacterium | reverse complement strand
GCGCAGCGTCGGCCGCAAACGCGGACCAACGCTGATGTGAGCGTCTCCAACTGACGCGAGAGCGCCGGCCGAGCAACCGCGCACGGCCCGCGTCTCCACTGCCCTCGACGTGGCATCGACCGAGCCGTGTGCCCCCTTTCAAACGCAAGCAGGCACCCAGGCACACCCTGTCGAGACTGCCGCAAAGGACGAGGACCAGGACTCTCCACGGGCTTTGCGCTCGCGCTCGCTTCCCGCGAAAGCGAGCGTGTCTTGCGATCCGGGCCGGTTACGGTCCTGAGCGAATACCGCAGTTAGAACCACGCGTGTCGGCCTTGGGATAGAAGTAGACGACGACCCGCTGACCGCGAAAGTCCGAGAGCTTGACGACGCGACCATCCTGGTCCGGCAGCTCGAAGTCGGGGGCGCGGTCTCCTTGCTCGATGATGCTCGGATCCTAGCCGTCACGCCCGAGCGCTCAGCTCCTGTAGGCGTCGCTCCGGTGCCGAACGGCGGTGACCCTGACGATCCGTGCTGCGTCGTCGATGAGATAGAGGATCCGATAGGCGCCTCGCCGCGCCGACCACGCTGGAGCGAGAGGGGCCTCCAGCGGCTTGCCCACCCGCTTCTGGTTGTCCAGAAGCGGTCCGGTGATGAAGGCAAAGGCGGCGCCCGCGATCTTTGCAGGCAGGGCCTCGGCCAGCGCTCGGGCTGCCGGACCGGCGATCTCGAGCCGGTAACGCTCCTGGCTCACTCCGATGGTGGCAACCGACCGGCCGCGCGCATGGCTTGGCCGAGGCCGTCAGCGTCCAGGCTGTCGCCGGCTTCGAGGGCTGCGGTGCCCTCTATATGAGCGCGCAGCAGCTCTGCGTCGGCGAGTACGGCGATCGTGTCGCGTAGAGCGTCGTAGTCGTCCGCCCCGATGAGAACGGCGGCGCGCTGCCCGCTGCGCGTGATCTCGAAGCGCTCATGGGTGCTGCTCGCCTCTTGTACCAGCCTCGACAGCTGGGCTCGGGCTTCGGCGAGCGGTAGCGTGGCCATGTACAGAATTCTAGCGCACGCCGTGGGGGTGGCGTTGCACGGTCGACCTGCTCTGGGCCCACGTCATCGCAGCAGCCTTGACAGCCTGCGGTCCTTCAGGACGCGACCGTCGGTCTGGCAGGCGGGGCAGTAGGCGATCACGTAGTCCTCGAAGTGCACCGCCCGCAGCGTCGTTGAACAGCGCGGGCACGGCTCGCCCTGGTGGCGGTGTACGAGCAGGGGCATCGGCAGCTTGTCCGGAATGGGCAGGCTGACGGTCCGCTCGTAGGCTGCGATGGCGCCGCCCAACGTCTCGATCATCGCCGCCCTCAGCGTCCCTGCCTCGACGGTATCGAGGTCGGCGCCGCGCTTGTAGGGAGAGAGCCTTGCGTGCCAGAGGATCTCATCGACCCACGAGCGCCCGATGCCCGCGATGACCCGCTGGTCGCGCAGCACGGCGTGCAATGGACGTGGCGCGGCAAGCAGCGCCTGGAGTGCGGGTGGATCGGGCCACGCCTCGGGTCCGAGGGTCGCCAGCGAATCGTCGCACTCGAGCAGATCGGCGGACAGCAGCTTTACCCAGGCGGCCTGCTTGGAGCCGAACTCGCGCAGGCGCAGCTCGCGCTCGGCCGCGGCGTCGGCATCATCCCCGGCGCCGCCCAGCCTCAGCAGCAGGCGCGAGGTGCGGTCACGCGGTCCGGCCCGCTTGTCATAGAGCTGAAGCCGGCCTGCGGACATCAGATGGATCAGCAGCGCCAATCCGCCGGCGGTCTCGACGATCAGGTGCTTGCCGCGCCGGCGGACCCTCGTGATCCGGTCCCCCTCCAGCGCCGACAGCGGCGGCTCGAAGGTCTTCAGGGCGTTGATGCCCGGTGCCAGCGCAGATTCGATCTGCGCTCCTTTCAGGGCGTCGTCGAGCAGGCGTACGGTGATCTCGACCTCGGGCAGCTCCGGCATCGCCCTGAATCGTAGGGCGATGCCGTAGCGCGTCGTTCAAGCCTGGAGCAGTGCCTGACGGCCCAGCGCCCGCGCTGCCTCTAGTAGGCGCGGATCGGGGGACCTTCGTACTTCACGCCCGCGGGGCTCTTCCAGCGCACGCGCCAGAATTGTCCTTGAGTAGAGGAGCTCAAGGTCCAGTAGCCGTGGCTGTCTGTCGGGACCTTCTTCAGGATCCGGTAGCTCTTCGATCCGCTCCGGCGTATGAGCACAGTCACCGTCGTGGCCCCGGTCGCCTGCCGCACGAGGCCCCACAGCGAGAAGCCATGGCGCAACCTGGTGACCGTGAGCGGCACCGGCCAGCCGACGAACAGCGGCTTGCGGGAGCCGCTGACGTACTCCAGGCCTGTCTGGAAGCCGACGGTCCCGCCGTGAACGCTCGCTCCCGGCGCTCCGCCGAGCGGATCGTCTCTGAGCAGGTACTGGGAGAACGCGGCCACACGGGGGTTCGAGTAGGCGATGTGCTCGCTGATGGCGTCGTACTCAGCCTGCTGCGCCACCGACACCCCGAGCTGCCTGTTCGGCTTGCTCTGGACGCCGAACTCGGTCAGGTAGATCGGCACGTGGGCGTTGATCGCATGCGCGCGGGCAGCCAGGTCGAGCGCGCGCGACAGGCGCGAGAGCGCACCGATCGTCACGTCATCGCTGATCGGCGGCACGTACTTGGGTCCTGCCGGGAGCGTGTAGGCGTGGTGAGCGTAGCCGGACATCGACAGCGCTCCGCACGCGCCGGCGCGCCTGTAGTTGGCGTTGAGACACAGAGCGCCGCGCAGGAAGGCGAGCGGCGCCACGTCGTGAAGCAGCGCTCGGGACTTTTCGCTGCGCACGTTGACCGTGTCGTAGCCGGTCGGCGCCGTCTCGCCGAACAGGATCTTCGGATGGGCGATGCCGGCCGCCTTGATCCCTTCGTAGCCGGCCTGGTACAGGCCGCGATAGATGCGCGGCGAGGCCGGCGTGCCGTTGGAGTTCCACTGCGGCATCAGGAAGGCCGGGTGGTTGGGCTCGTTCCAGATCGAGTACATCGAGACCTCAGAGCCGTAGTGGAGGGCGACGGCCGTCATGAATTCCCGGAAGTCGCGGTCGTCGGGACGCGTGATGTAGGGCTTCTTGTGGTTCGAGGTCGCCCACCTCGGAACCGGCGAGGTGACCGTCAGCAGGACAGGCCAGTGCAGCCGCTGCGCTTCGGTCAGGATCGCGTCATAGGCCCCCCAGGCGTACAGCCCGGGATTGGTCGCTTCGAAGGACGGGCGGGTCGCGCTGCCGGCGCCGGGCGCGACATCCGCCCAGGCGAGCTCGACGCGCAGCGCGTGAACGCCGAGGGACCGCATCTGTTCGAAGGCATGGGGCCGGGTGGCCGCGTTGAGCAGCTCGTTGGAGGCCTCGAAGTAGGTCGTCTGGCTGTGTGACGCCAGCGCCGTGGAGGTCCCGATGGCGCCCGCCACCATGGCGAGTGCGAGCAGCGTGATGAGCGTCCTAGGAATCTTGAGCATGGTCGATTGAGACACCTCAGCGCAGAGAAGGTTGCGGTCTTTGTAGGTTGGGGTCACGTGAGCGCCCCAATCGCACCAGACGACATCGTCCAGACCCCGGCAGAGGGGGAGCGTAACAGCCGCGCGCCGCTGCTCGTGCTCGAGCCGCTCGAAGCCTTCCTGGACGAGCACGGCCTCGGCGAGGGGGAGATCCGCGCGACCCCGATCGGCGACGGCCATTCGAACATCACCTACCTGATCGAGCGCGGCGAGGCCGAGGTCGTGTTGCGCCGCCCGCCCCGCCCGCCGCTTCCGCCGAGCGCCCACGACGTCCTGCGCGAGGCACGGCTGCTGCGAGCGCTTGCTGGCACCCCCGCCAGGGTGCCGGCGGTGCTGGCGGTCTGCGATGACCCTGAGACGATCGGCTCCCCCTTCTATGTGATGGAGCGGATCCTGGGCGATGTGATCGTCGCGAGCGTTCCCGCCGCTCTGGATACGCCCGGGGAACGCCGCCGCATCGGCGAGCAGCTGATCGACGCGCTCGTCGAGATCCACGCCGTGGACTGGCGCGCGGCCGGCCTGGAGGGGTTCGGCAAGCCGACCGGCTACCTGGAACGCCAGCTGCGGCGCTTCGCGGGCCTGTGGGAGCTGAACAAAACGCGCGAGATCGCGGCGGTGGAGAGCGTCGGCGAGTGGCTGGCCGAGCATCTGCCGAGCTCCGGCGCGGCGACGATCGTGCACGGCGACTACCGCCTCGGCAATACGATCTTTGCTCCCGCGCACCCCGCACAGCTGGCTGCGGTGCTCGACTGGGAGATGGCCACGATCGGGGACCCGCTGGCCGACCTCGGCTACCTGTGCATGATGTGGACCGACCCTGAGGACCCGGAGGTCGGCCTGCGCGCCGCGCTCGGCAACGTCACGCGCGCCGAGGGCTTCCCCACCCGCGCGGAGCTCATCGCGCGCTACGAGGAGGGCTCGGGGCGCTCGATGCTCGACATCCGCTGGTACACCACGCTTGCGCTGTGGAAGAGCGTGGTGTTCATGGAGGGCAACTACAAGCGCGCTATCTCCGGCACGACCGACGACCCCTACCTCAAGCAGTTCGGCGAGGGCGTGCTCGAGCTCGCCCGCCAGGCCGAGGACGTCGCGCATGGCTCCTGAGCCGCCTGGCGCCCGCACGGGGCTGCTGATCGATTGGGGCGGCGTGCTCACCACGAACCTGTTCGCCTCCTTCCACGCCCACTGCCTGCAGGCGGGGATCGATCCGCCGAAGCTGCTCGGGCGCTTCCGCAGCGATCCGGCGGCGCGCGAGCTGTTGATCGCCCTGGAGACCGGCGAGCTTGCAGAGGAGACCTTCGAGCAGCGCTTCGCCGCCCTCTTGGAAGTCGACGCCGAGGGGCTGATCGACGGGCTGTTCGCGGGCGTGCTGCCCGACACGGCCATGCTCGATGCCGTGCGGCTGGCCCGCGCGGCCGGCGTGCGCACGGCGCTCGTCTCCAACTCGTGGGGCGTGCACCGCTATCCCCACGACCTCTTCGAGGAGATCTTCGACGGGGTGGTGATCTCCGGCGAGGAGGGCATCCGCAAGCCCGCGAGCCGCATGTATGAGCTCGGCGCCGAGCGCGCCGGAGCGCCAGCAGAGCAGTGCGTGTTCGTCGATGACCTGAGCTTCAACCTCACGCCCGCCGAGGATCTCGGCATGGCCACGGTCCTGCACACGGCCGCCGAGACCACGATCCCCGAGCTCGAACGTCTGCTCGGCGTCCCTCTGCGAACGGAGGAGCCGGTCCGCTGAGCATCCGGCACTCGCTGCTTTGCCGACCACCCGCCGCAGGCGGCCGTAGACCAAGCGAGGCGCGGACGCAGGGAGCGAAGTGTGCTCTGCACACGAGCGACCGAGGACAAAGCCTCGCGCCGGTGTACGGTCGCCTCAGGCGCGCCGGCCGCGGCCGTACATGAGCTTGAAGAACCCGGCCAGCAGCCGCGAGGTGCGGCTCTTGTACGGGTACATGAACACTTCCTTCTTCATCGCCAGGCGGGTGACCACGATCGCCTGCTGGGAGCAGTACTTGCGGATCCCGCCCGCGCCGTGACGCGAGCCCAGGCCGGACGCCTTGGCGCCGCCCATGGGCAGCTCGAGCACGGTGTAGTTGATCATCGCGTCGTTCACGTTCGCAGCACCGCAGTCCAGGCGCCGGGCGATCGCCTCGCCCCGGGCGGTGTCGCGCGAGAAGACCGACGCACCGAGGCCGTAGGGGGATTCGTTGGCCAGGCGGACGGCCTCGTCGGCGTCGCGGACCTTCATGATCGGAAGCGTCGGGCCGAATGTCTCCTCGGTCATGCACTTCATCGAGTGGTCCACGTCGACGAGCACCGTCGGCTCGTAGAAGCGCCCCGCCCCCGGAACCTGCTTGCCGCCGGTGAGCACGCGTGCGCCCTTCTGCACGGCGTCCGCGACGTGGTCCTTGATCGTCTCCAGCTGCGGCGGGAACGTGATCGCGCCGACCTCGACCGATCCGAAGCCTTCCGGCTTGCCGACGCGCAGCGCACGCACCTTCTCGGAGACCTTGGCCACGAACTCGTCGTACACGGGCTCCTCGACGTAGACGCGCTCGATCGAGATGCAGGTCTGACCGGCGTTCTGCATCGAGTAGTACGTGGCGAAGTTCGCCGCGCGCTCGAGGTCCGCGTCTGAGAGCACGATCATCGGGTCCTTGCCGCCGAGCTCCAGCGAGGCCGGGATCAGCCGCCGCGCAGCGGCTTCGGCGACCTTTGTGCCGGTGCGCGTCGAGCCCGTGAACATGATCATGTCGACGTGCTCAACCAGCGCCGCGCCGGTCGCCCCGCGCCCGGTGGCGATCTGCAGGACGTTCTCGGGCAGCCCGCACTCGCGCATGCCTTCCGCCAGCAGCAGCGAGGTCAGCGGGGTGATCTCCGAAGGCTTCAGGATCACCGCGTTGCCGGCCATCAGCGCGGGGATGCAGTCGCCGAAGGAGTTCGTCAACGGGTAGTTCCACGGCCCGATCACGCCGATCAGCCCCAGCGGGCGGTAGCGCAGCACGAGCTTCTTGCCCTTGACCAGGATCTGGCTGGACTTGACCCGCTCGTCGCCGAGGTACTCCGAGGCCATCTTGGCCCAGAAGCCGAACGCGTTCCCCGCGTAACCGATCTCGGCCAGCTGCGCGTCCTCGTGGGTCTTGCCCGTCTCGGAGACGATCGTGTCGACCACGCGCCCCGCGTTGTCCATGAGCCACTTCTGCGCTCGTGAGAGCACCCGTGCCCGACCGTCGAAGCCGTAGGCCTCCCACTCCGGCTGCGCGGCGCGCGCGCGCGCCACCATCTCAGCGACGGCGTCCGCGCCCAGATCGGGGACCGTTGCGACGATCTCGCCCGTGGCGGGGTTCTCGACGGGGATGTCCGTGCCCCCATCCGCAACGCCGTTGTGGGTCTCGGGTAGTTGCTGCTCGACCGTGGCCATGTAACTCTCCCTCTAGCTCGCTCTTAGCCGAGAGGCTACTCCTCTCGCACCCGCGCGGGCGTGCGGGGACGGGCGCTACTCCGACAGCTCGATCGCGTCGACGGCGATCGGCTCCGAGGGCTTGTCGCGCCCGTCGGTGGGCACGCCCTCGAGCTTGTCGACGACATCCATTCCCTCGGTCACCTGGCCGAACACCGTGTGCTTGCCGTCGAGCCACGAGCAGGCCTCCGCGGTGACGATGAAGAACTGCGAGCCGTTGGTGTCGGGACCCGCGTTGGCCATCGCGAGCGCCCCGCGGACGATCTTGTGCTGGTTTATCTCGTCCTCGAACGTGTAGCCGGGGCCGCCCGTGCCGGTCCCCTGCGGACAGCCTCCCTGGATCATGAAGTCCTTGATCACCCGGTGGAAGGCGAGCCCGTCGTAGAAGCCGTCGGCTATGAGCTTGCGGAAGTTCTCGACCGTCTTGGGCGCGTCCTCGTCGAACAGCTCGAAGACGATCGGTCCCTCTGTGGTTTGCATCGTGGCGGTTGACATGCGCCTACCCTACCCGCTGCAGGCTGAGCTCCTGGCCGCGCACCTTCTGTCCGTCGAGGGCGCCGATCACGCGCTCGGCCTCGCCGGCGGGCACGGATAGGAAGGAGAAGCGGTCGAGCACGAGCACGTCGCGGACCGCCTCGCCATCGAGCCCCGTCGATGAGGTCACCGCCCCGACGATGTCTGCCACGCGCACCCCTGCCGCTTTTCCGCCGCCGAGCACGAGCTTGACGTAGGACTCGCCGTCGTCACGTCGGGAGATGCGCGGCTTGGAGTGCCTGCGGGGACGCTCGCGCACGGGTGTGGGCGCCGCCACGACGCCCTTCTCCCATTGGGCGATCGGGGTGCCGATATGGCGTTCGATCGCCTCCAGCTCGCGCTTCTGGCGATCCTCGACGAAGGTGATCGCCCTGCCGGAGCGTCCCACGCGGCCGGTTCGCCCGATGCGATGCACGTAGGTGTCCGGAGAGGTCGGCACGTCGTAGTTGATCACGTGTGTCACGGTCGAGATGTCCAGGCCGCGCGCGGCCACGTCGGTCGCGACGAGGATCGGCACGCGCCCACCCTTGAACGCCAGCATCACGCCGTCGCGGGAGCCCTGCGACATGTCGCCGTGCAGGGCCCTGACGTTCATGCCGCGGTCCTTCAGCGTCCGGAACAGCTGGTCCGCCCGGATCTTGGTCCGCACGAACACGATCGCCTGCTCTGGCGCCTCGGCGCTGAGGACCTCGCCGAGCTTGTCTGCCTTGGCCCTGGTCTCGACCGGCAGCTGGAACTGGGCGACGGTATCGATCGTCAGCGTCGCGGCCTCGACCTGGATGATGGTCGGGTCGTACATGTAGCGGTCGGCGAGCTTGCGGACCGGCGCTGGCATCGTGGCCGAGAAGAGGGCCGTCTGGCGGCTCGAGGGCGTGAGCGAGAGGATCTTCTCGACGTCCTCCAAGAAACCGAGGTCGAGCATCTCATCGGCCTCGTCGAGCACCATGAATCGGCAGTCGTGGAGAACGAGCGAGTGCCGCGAGATCAGGTCGAGCACCCGCCCGACGGTGCCCACGACGACGTGCCCGCCGGCGCGCAGCTGGGCCTGCTGTGTGCGGATGGGGGCACCTCCGAACACCGCCACCACATCGATCCCCGTGTGGGCGCCGTAGGTGCGCAGGGCCTGGGTGACCTGGATGCACAGCTCGCGTGTAGGCGTCAGCACGAGCGCCTGCACCGAGGACTCCTCGTGGTCGATGTACTCCATGATCGGCAGGCCGAACGCCGCCGTCTTGCCCGTGCCGGTCTGCGCCTGACCGATCACGTCGCGACCCTCCAACAGCCGCGGGATCGCCTGTTCCTGGATCGGGCTGGGCGACTCGTAGCCCACGTCGCTGAGCGCGCGCAGTGTGGACTCGGAAAGCCCGAGTTCGGCGAATGTCTTGGCCATGGCTTGTGAGATGGAGCTTAGGCGGACGGGTCGAGCAACAGCTTGCCGGTCGTCCGCCGCTCGCGCAAGTCGATCTGCGCCTGGGCGGCCTCCCCGAGAGGATAGGTGTTCCCGACGACCGCCCGGAGCTCGCCCCGCGCCGCGCGCGAGAACAGCTCAGAAAGTGCATCCTCGAACATCCCGGGGCGGCTGATGCAGTGGAACAGGTAGAAGCCGACGACCGCGCGAGAGTGACGCAGCAGGGAGCCCGTGGACACCTCGTTGGGCCTACTCGTGGCGATTCCATAGGCGACGATCCGCCCGAACGGCGCGAGCGCGCGGTAGGAAGCGTCGAAGACCTCACCGCCGGACATCTCAAAGACCACGTCGAGGGGTCGTCCCTCGTTGGCCTCGATCAGTCGCTCGGTGAGCCCCTCGGCGGCGGGATCGACGGCCGCGTCGGCACCGAGCTCGAGCGCCAGCTCCCGCTTCTCCTCGCTCGAGGCCGTCGCGATCACGCGTCCGGCGCCGAGCGGGTGCCCGAGCTGGACGGCGAGCGAGCCGACCCCGCCGGCGGCGCCGTGGACGACGACGCTCTCTCCCGCCGCGACGCGTCCGGCGGTCCGATACAGGTGCCACGCGGTGGTTCCCTGGACGATCATGGCCAGCGCGGTGCCGTCATCGAGCGCATCGGGGATCGCGAACACCAGATCCTTGGGCGCGACCGCATACTCGGCATAGCCGCCGCTGCCCACGAGCGCGACCACCCGCTCGCCGGTGTCCTCGCGCACGCCCGCCACCTCCCCGCCGGGAACCAGCGGCAGCGTCGCCTTCTGCACGTAGGAATTGGTGCGCGTGTGGGTGTCGGCGAAGTTCAGGCCCGCGCGAGTCACGCGGATCAGCACCTCGTCCGGCCCGGGAACGGGCGTGGAGAGCTCCGCGAGCTCGAGCACCTCCGGCCCGCCGAACTCGGTCATCTGGATCGCTCGCATGGACCGAGGCTATCGGAGTGCGACAGTCATCCCCGGACCCGCCCGGCCGTCTCACTGCGGGGCCGGACCTGCATCCGGCGCACGGGGTGCTCTAAGGTGCCCGCCGATGCCAATCACCGTGGTCGGATCGATCGCCTATGACACCGTCAAGACCCCGTTCGGCGCGCGCGAGCGGATGCTGGGGGGCGCGGCCGTGCATTTCGCCCTCGCGGCCTCCTTCTTCGACGACGTGCGCGTCGTCGGGCCGGTCGGTGACGATTTCGGAGAGGAGCAGCTCGCGGTGTTGCGTCGCCGCGGCGTGGACGTCTCGGACGTCGAGCGCATCGAGGGCGGCAAGACCTTCTTCTGGCAGGGCGAGTACGGCTGGGACCTCAACTCGCGCGAGACGCTCGACACCCAGCTCGGCGTGTTCGAGGGCTTCACGCCGAAGCTCTCCGAGCAGTCGCGCTCCAGCGAGGTGCTGTTCCTCGCCAACATCCAGCCGGATCTCCAACGCGACGTTCGCGAGCAGCTGCCTCACGCGAGGTTCGTGGCGCTGGACTCGATGAACCTGTGGATCGACATCGCACGCGACTCGCTGGTGCGGGCGATCGAGAACGTCGACTGCGTGATCCTCAACGACGCCGAGCTGCGTCAGCTGACCGGTAAGCCGAACCTCGTCACCGCGGCGCGGGAGATCCTCTCCTGGACCGCCGCCGAGCAGGCCTCCACCGCGCAGCGGCGCGGCCCGAGCGTGATCGTGGCGAAGCAGGGCGAGTACGGAGCGGCGCTGGTCACGCGCGACGGCTTCTTCGCGCTGCCGGCCTATCCGCTGGAGTCGGTCATCGACCCCACCGGAGCCGGCGACACGTTCGCCGGCGGGCTCGTCGGATACATCGCCGCGCATCCCGACGAGACGCTCTCCGACGGCCTGCTGCGCCGCGCCATGGCCCACGCCACGGTCCTCGCGTCCTTCAACGTCGAGGAGTTCGGAACCGAGCGCGTCGAACGCCTCACCGGCAACGAGATCGTCGCGCGCATCCAGGAACTGCATGCGATGACCCAGTTCAGCGGCGCTCCGCTGGCGCTGCGAGGCTGACGCGGGCGGGGCCGCCCAGCGCCCCTGGAAACGGCATATCAGGGGCTTGTACGGATGCGCCACCGGGTATACGATCGGTGCGAGTGACCACCTGGACGTTCATCTGGCTGATGGTCCTGCTGAAGATCCCGATCGTCGGACTCTTCGTGATCGTGCGCTGGGCGGTCGCCCAGGCTCCCGAGACCGCGCCGCAACAGGACGGCGGCATCGGTCCACGTCCGGGTCCGCGTGATCCGCACCATCCGCGTTCGAGGCTGCCGCGTCCGCCCAGGCGGGGACCGCACGACGACCCGTCGCCCGCGGCCCCGGCACGGGTGCGCAGCGTCCGCTCGCGCCAGCGTCTGCCGCGCGGCTGAGCGCCGGAGCCCGTCGAGACGGGACGACGCGGCTCGTTCCCGCATAATCGGAGATCGAGCACCCCGAAATCGCGGATAGGAGAACCAGATGAGGACCGACCGAGCAACGAGCGGGGGCATCACCGCCACAGACGCTGGTCAGCCGGGCGCGTACGGCGAGGCCGCCGCCGGCCGGGAAGCCGGCGCCGGCGCAGCGCCCGCGCGGGACACGCTTACGGTGACCGACAACCGCACGGGCAAGACCTACGAGCTGCCGATCGAGGCCGGGACGGTGCGCGCCATGGACCTCAGGCAGGTCAAGGCCGGCGACGGGGACTTCGGGCTGATGACCTACGACCCCGCCTACACGAACACGGCCTCCTGCCGCAGCTCGATCACCTACATCGACGGCGATGCGGGCATCCTGCAGCACCGCGGCTACTCGATCGAGCAGCTGTGCGAGCACTCGAGCTACCTGGAGGTCTCCTATCTGATCATCAACGGCGTCCTGCCCACGCAGGCCCAGCTCGAGGAGTGGGTCCACGAGATCACCATCCACACGTTCGTGCACGAGAACGTCAAGGACTTCATTCAGGGCTTCCGCTACGACGCCAACCCGATGGGGATGCTGGTGGCGTCGGTCGGGGCGCTCTCGACCTTCTACCCGGACGCCAACCAGATCCACGACGAGGACGTCCGCCGCATCCAGATCATCCGCCTGCTCGCGAAGATGCCCACCCTCGCCGCGTTCGCCTACCGGCACAACATGGGTCAGCCGTATGTGTACCCCGACAACGACCTCAACTACGCGGGCAACTTCCTCGGGATGATGTACAAGATGACCGAGCTCAAATATGAGCCCGATCCGCGCCTGGAGCGTGCGCTGGACGTCCTGTTCATCCTCCACGCCGACCACGAGCAGAACGCTTCCACCAGCGCGGTGCGCTCGGTCGGCTCGACCCAGGTCGACCCGTACTCGGCGATCGCAGCGGGTGTCGCGGCCCTCTACGGTCCGCTTCACGGCGGTGCCAACGAGGCCGCCCTGCGCATGCTCCGCCGCATCGGGAGCGTCGAGAACATCCCGGGCTTCCTGGAGGGGGTCAAGGCGGGGGAGGAGCGCCTCATGGGCTTCGGCCACCGTGTCTACAAGAACTACGACCCGCGTGCGCGAATCATCCGCAAACATCTCGACGACGTGTTCGAGGTGCGCGGAAAGAGCCCGCTGCTCGAGGTCGCCTCAGAGCTCGAGAAGCGGGCGCTCGACGACGACTACTTCACTCAGCGCAAGCTCTACCCCAACGTCGACTTCTACTCCGGGCTGATCTACGAGGCGCTGGGTCTGCCGGTGGCGATGTTCCCGGTGATGTTCGCGATCGGGCGCACGAGCGGCTGGATCGCACAGTGGCTGGAGATGGTCCAGGACTCAGAGCAGAAGATCGCTCGCCCACGCCAGATCTACACGGGCGATCGCGACCGCGACTACGTGCCGATCGAGCAGCGGGGCTAGAGCACGAGCGTCGCGCCGTGGCGCCTCAGCCAGTCGCGGTCCTCGCGGTGGCCGGGCCAGCGTCGCTCCAGAAGCGCCCAGAAGCGTGGCGAGTGATCGAGGATCTCCAGGTGGCAGACCTCGTGCCAGACGACGTAGTCGAGCACGCGCTCGGGCGCGAGCAGCAGCCGCCAGTTGAAGCTCATGCGCCCGGCACTCGAGCATGATGCCCAGCGGGTGCGCTGGGCACGGATGTCCAGGCCGCTGTAGCTGGTGCCGGCCAGCGCGGTGGCGCTGTCCAGGCGCCGTGCGATCTCCTCGCGGGCGGCGCGTCGAAAGAAGCGCTCGAGCGCAGGGGCGGCGTCTCCCTCGGGCACCAGCAGCCGGTGGCCGCGGCGGTGCACGCGGGTGCGACCGGGCTGCGGAACGAGCTCCAGCGAAGTGCCCAGGTACGGCACGGTCCCGGCGCGGGCCGCGACCCTCGCGAGCGCCTCGCGCACCTCGTCCAGGCGGCGCTCGATCCACGGGCGCAGCTCGCTCACGGCCGCCGCGGCAGCGCGCTCGGGGGCGCGCGCGGGAAGCACGACCTCGACGCCCGCCGACCGCAGATCGCTCAGCGCGTGGACGTTGACCCGCACCCGCCGCGCGCGCGCCGAGCGCCGGACCGTGTAGAGGATCTCGCCCGTGGGCGGCACGGCTGCCATGCCCCGCAGAGTACGCACCAGGCCGGGCGTCCTGCGCGCGGCGCATCTGTTCGCCGCGCAGGGCATACGCTTGGAGCCGTGGAGCCCACCGGGGACGCAGCCGTCGAGCACCGGCAGACCTTCGACGAGGAGCTGCTGCTGTGGCTCGGCAACGAGCCGGCGGCGGTGCGCGCGGCGGACGCCGAGCGCATCCACGACATCGCTGCGGAGTTCGGCCGGGGCTTCGACGCGCTGGCGCGGGTCGAGCGAGCGGTGACGGTGTTCGGCTCCGCGCGCACGCCGCCCGAGCATCCGAGCTACGCGATGGCGCGCGAGGTGGGAGCGTGCCTGGGGCGGGCCGGCTACGCGGTGATGACCGGCGGCGGAGGAGGCATCATGGAGGCGGCCAACCGCGGAGCGCGCGACGTCGGCGCCCTGTCGATCGGCTGCAACATCGAGCTCCCGCGCGAGCAGAAGCTCAACCCCTACGTCGACGTCGGGCTGAGGTTCCGCCATTTCTTCGCCCGCAAGGTCATGTTCGTCCGCTACGCCTGCGCCTTCGTGATCTGCCCCGGAGGATTCGGCACGCTCGACGAGCTGTTCGAGGCGCTCACGCTGATCCAGACGTCGACGATCCGCCACTTCCCGGTGATCCTCGTCGGCGAGGGCGAGTGGGACGGGCTGCTCGACTGGCTGCGCGCACGGGCGCTCGCAGAGAGGCGGATCGACGCGGCGGATCTCGACGTCCTGCAGGTCGCGGCCCGACCCTCACAGGTGCCTGAGATCGTCAACGCCGCCCATGCGCGCCAGCAGGCATACGCCAGCGCCCAGCGGCGGCGGGTCAGTCTCCTAGCGCGGCGTTGATCGTGCTTCAGCCGGCCTGGTGAGCCAGGGCGAGGCGGTCATAATGGCGCCGAGGATGAGCACATCCAAGGTCATGCTGCCGCGCGACGTGCGCGCGCCCTACGAGGTCTACCTGAACGGCGTGCCCCAGCGCCTCGGCGTGGATTTCAACGTGCGTGAAGGAGCGCTCGTGTTCGAGCGCGAGCTGCGCAAGGACAAGATCAGCGGCTGGCGCTGGCTGCTGGTCGCGTGGGGTGTCGGCACCTATCGCCAGAACGACTCGGTCGACGTCCGCTACGAGACCACCGACGGCTCCCCGCGGGTGGCCGAGGGCCTGGAGATCGAACCGGGTTAGGCGTGGGTTAGGCGGCCTTCTCCCACGGCCTGGCCAGCTTCAGCGCGCTGAGGATCGCGCGTGTGGCGGGCGATCGGTTGAGCGTGTAGAAGTGGATGCCGGGCGCCCCCGCGGCGAGCAGCTCGGCGCACTGCAGCGTGGCGTAGGCGACACCGAAGTCGAGCACCGCCTCCGGGTCCTCGCCGCGCGAATGCAGCTCGCGACGCAGCCCGTCGGGGATCGACGCGCCGCACATCTTCGCCATCCGCTCGACCTGGCCCACCTGCGTGATCGGCATGATCCCCGGGATGATCGGCACCTCGACCCCGGCGGCCCGCGCGCGGTGCAGGAAGTCGAAGTAAAGGGCGTTGTCGAAGAACAGCTGCGTGATCAGGAAGTCCACGCCCGCGCGCACCTTCTCGGCGAGGTGCTCGAGGTCCTCCTCGGGACTCGCCGCATGGATGTGCGTCTCGGGAAAGCACGCGGCTCCGATCGCGAACGGGTAGTCGCTGGAGATCAGCTCGACCAGCTCGCGGGAGTACTCCAGGCCGCCCTCGGTCCTCGTCCAGAGCTCCTGCCCCGCCGGAGGATCGCCGCGAAGGGCGAGCACGTTGTCGATGCCGGCGCTCTCCATCTCATCGAGCGTGGAGCGCAGCTCCGGCGTGGTCGCCCCGACGCAGGTGAAGTGCGCCATCGCCTCCAGGCCGTACTCCTCCCTTATGCGCTTGACGATCTCGAGCGTCTTCTCCCGCGTGGAACCGCCCGCCCCGTAGGTGACCGAGACGAACGACGGCTCGAGCGTCTTGAGCTCGGCGAGGGCGGCGTACAGGTTCCGCTCGCCCGCGTCGGTCTTCGGCGGGAAGAACTCGAACGAGAACACCGGGCCGTCCGAGTTGAGGATCTGATCGATGCGCATGAGGTGATTATGCGGCCCACCGCTCAGGCTCGCCGGGAATGCGCCGGATCTTCCCGATGGCCTGGAGGTGGGTCAGGTAGCCGAGGATCTTCGACAGCAGCCAGTGCGCGTTCTGCGTCGACAGCGACTCTCCGTACACGTGCGGAACGACCTCGAACGCGGTCCGCGCCTCGCCGGTGACCGCCTGAAGCACGCGCTCCAGGCGCTCGCCGACCAGCGCGCGATTGCCCTGGACGTGGGCGTGCACGTCGGTGAAGCTCCGCCCGTGCCCGGCCAGGCACAGGCGCGCGTCGAGTGTCTCGACGACATCCAGCGAGTTCAGGAACTCCCCGACCGGGTCGGGCGAGTAGCCGTAGTCGAAGTACAGCGAGATGCGCCCGAGCAGGTGGTCCCCGGATATCAGCACGCGTCGCTCGGGCTGGAACAGGCACACGTGAGACGGCGCGTGACCGGGTGTCTCATAGACGATCCAGTCGCCCAGATCCGTTCCGATCGCGACGCCCGAGAGCAGATCTCGCTCCGGCTCGATCGGGCCTGCGATTCCCGATCCCTGCGAGGTGCGCTCGGAGGCGTAGCGGCGCAGGGGCGCCTCGGGCACCCCGCTCTGGCGGGCGACCTCCATGCGCCGGGCGAACACCGCGTCCGGATCCTCGACCATCCGCGTCAGGTGCTCGTGGTTGGGGTGCATCCACACCTCGCACCCGGCCCGCTCCACGATCGTGGCCGCCTGACCGCAGTGATCGGAGTGGGCGTGCGTGCACACCACCAGACGCGCCTGCTCCAGGCGCAGGCCGCACATCGCGAGCGCACGCTCGAGGTGGGCGAGCGAGTCCGGCCCGTGCATGCCCGTGTCGAACAGCACGAAGCCGTCCCCCGCTGCGACGGCCCAGGCGTTGCAGTGGGGAACACCAGGCCAGGGAAGCGGCAGGCGCAGGCGGAAGACCCCAGGGAGCACCCGCTCGCCTCGCCCAAGCTCCCGCCGGATGGTCGCATCTGCCACCCGGCGGAGACTAGACTAAGGCTCTTCAGCGGCGTAAAGGAGACGGGATGGCCGATCGAGAGAGTGCAAGCGAGGCAAGCACCAAGGTGCAGGAGGTGGCCGCCAACATGCAGCAGCTCGCGACCACGCGTAAACGCATTTCCGGCAGCAAGGCCGAGGCGATCACGCGGCGTTACTTCGCGGCGATCGACGACCGCGACCTGGACACCGCGGTCTCGCTGTGGGCAAGCGGCGGTCGAGAGAACGTGCGCGGCCGCGTGGACGTGCTCGCGCCGGAGGGCGTGCGCGCGTTCATCGGCGAGCTGATCGAGGCCGTGCCGGACCTGAGCATGCAGGTCATCTCCACGACCACCGAGAAGGACCGCTGCGGGGTGCACTGGCGCCTCACCGGAACGTTCGCCGGGCCGGGTCACTTCGGCGGCGTCGCGCCCACGGGCAGCCCTATCGAGCTCGAAGGGTTCGACCTGATCACGGTGCGCGACGGGCTGATCCAGAGCAACGACGCCTTCACCGACAGCATGACCTTCGCCCGCGAGATCGGCATGATGCCGCCGCAGGGCTCAACCGCCGAGCAGCGGATGACGGGGGTGTTCAACACCAAGACCCGCCTGACCGCCCACATGCTCGCGGGCGAGGCCGGCCTGGTGGCGGAGGGCGTGTGGATGGTGCAGGGCCAGCCCGCGCGCTGCAACGTGTACCTGATCGAGGACGAAGGCGCGGTGACGCTGTTCGACGCCGGGGGGCGCACGATGATCCGCGCTGTGGCGAGCGCCGGAGCGAAGCTCGGCGGCATCCGCCGGGTCGTG
Organism: Solirubrobacteraceae bacterium; assembly: GCA_017882445.1. Taxonomy (GTDB): domain Bacteria; phylum Actinomycetota; class Thermoleophilia; order Solirubrobacterales; family Solirubrobacteraceae; genus Palsa-744. Next base: position 45,160 of record JADGPK010000012.1, on the reverse strand, counting down.
CTCAGCCACGGGCACACCGACCACCGCGGCGTCGCGCCCGCGCTGGGGGTGCCCGTCTTCTGCCATGAGGACGAGGTGCAGGACGCCGAGGGCAGCGGCGGATTTCGCTACTGGCCGGCGGGCCTCGAGGGGCTGCCGATCCCGATGCGCCAGATCCACCGGCTGTTGCACCGTTATGCCTGGGATGACGGTCCGGTGAAGATCGCTGGCACCGTCGTCGAGGGGGACGAGGTGGCGGGCTTCAAGGTCGTGCACCTCCCCGGGCACGCGCCCGGGATGATCGCGCTGTGGCGCGAGTCCGACCGCCTGGCGCTGAGCGGCGACTGCTTCTACACGATCGACATGTGGGGCCGCAACAGCCCGCCCCGGATCCCCGCGGCGATCTACAACTTCGACACCGACCAGGCGCGCGCGAGCATCCGCAAGCTCGCGGCACTCGAGCCCGCCGCCGCTTGGCCGGGCCACGCCAAGCCCGTGACGGGCGACGTGCGCTCCCAGCTCGAACGGGCCGCGGACGCAAGCTGAACGTGGGCAGGCGCGCACGCCGCCACGAGAGGCCGACGGCGCCGGCGAGCGACTACACAGACCCGCACGGCAACGTGCTGAGCCTGCGCGGGTCGCTCACCCCGGGGGCGCGGCGCGAGTACGCAGAGACGCTGTCGGGCATCGGTGGGCGCCCGTCCAGCACCCGGGAGGACGCCTCCCAGCGCGCGCTCGAGCTGCTGTTCGAGCGGCTGGCCGTCCACTGGGTCATCGCGGGAGCGCCGATCGAGCGCCAGCGCGACCTGTTGGCGCGCCTGCGCATCGCCTCCCCCGCGGAGCGCACGTGGGTGCGCCAGGCGCTCCGCGAGCACTGCTCCGAGCACTTTCCCGATGTGAGCGCACCCTGACCGTCAGGCGTCCCGGCCGAGCAGCTCCAGGCGTGGGCCGTGGGCGCTCGAGGCGGACACGAACCTGGCCGTCGCGGGGCTGAGCACGAACTCGAGCACCTCCCCGTCCTCGACGCGCACCTCCAGGCGCCGACCGTCCTCGTGCACCGCCAGAACCGTGCCCCGTTCGAAGCCGCCGCCGAAGTGCACGACGCGGGCCTGCGCGCCCACGCTAGGGAGCTGTCGGGAGGGACCGAGCATGGCTGCGATGCTATGACGGCGGCCCGACACGCACGATTGCCGCGGCGCCCGCTACGGTCAGGGGATGCGCCGCCGCACGAAGATCGTCGCCACAATCGGACCCGCCTCGCGTGAGCCCGAGACGCTCGTGCGCCTGGTCGAGGCCGGGATGGATGTCGCGCGACTGAACTACTCCCATGGGACGCTCGAGGAGCATGCCGAGACCGTCAGCCGTGTGCGCGCAGCCGCCACACGCGCCGGGCGCCCGGTGGCGATCCTGCAGGACCTTCCCGGCCCGAAGCTGCGCATCGGCCCGCTGCGCGAGGACCTCGTCGAGCTGACGCCCGGCGAGCGGCTGACGTTCTCCTGCGGAGACGACGAGCTAGCTGGCGACGCCCACCACATGAGCATCTCCTGGGCGGGCCTGCCAAACGCCGTCGAGCGGGACTCGATCCTGTACCTGGCCGACGGGTCGGTGCGCCTGCGCGTCATCGACGTGCGCGACTCCGACGGCGAGATCGACGTCGAGATCGAGATCGGCGGGGCGGTGGCGTCGCGCCAGGGGCTGAACATCCCGGGTCCGGTGGCCTCGCTGCCGGCGGTGCCCGAGGAGGACCTCCACCTGCTGCGCCACGGCGAGTCGATCGAAGTCGACATGGTCGCGCTGTCCTTCGTCCAGACCCCCGAGGACGTCGAATTCGTGCGCGACCACACCCGCCTGCCGCTGATCGCCAAGATGGAGAAGCCGCAGGCGGTGGAGCGCGCGCAGGACATCATCAGGGTGGCCGACTGCGTGATGGTCGCGCGCGGCGACCTCGGGATCGAGCTGCCGATCGAGCGCGTGCCGGTCGTCCAGAAGGAACTGCTCGAGCTGGCGGGACGGATGGCCCGTCCTTCGATCACGGCGACCCAGATGCTCGACTCGATGGTCCACTCATCCCGACCGACCCGCGCCGAGGTGGCCGACGTGGCGAACGCGATCCTGGACGGAACCGACGCGGTGATGCTCTCCCAGGAGACGGCCGTCGGCGCCTACCCGGTCGCGGCCGTCGAGATGATGGCTGCGGTCGCGGTCCAGGCCGAGTCGATCGCCCCTTATGAGCGCTGGAACGAGTCCCGCGTACGCCGCACCGCATCCGACCCCGCGTACACCATCGCCCACAACCTCTGCGACGCGGCCCGCGAGCTGCGCCTCGAGGCACTGGTCGTCCCCACGCTGTCCGGCCGCTCGGCTCGACTGGTGTCCGCCCACCGTCCCACGGTGCCGATCTACGCGCTCTCCCCCGGCAAGGAGACTGTCAGGCGCTGCGGCCTGATGTGGGGTGTCCAGGCGGCGTCGATGCCGCGCCACGAGACCACCGAGGCGCTGATCGCAGACGCCGCCCGCCGCGTGGTCGAGCTTGGCTGGTGCAAGCACGGCGACCGCGTGGGAATCAGCGCCGGGCTGCCGTCCGGGCGTCCGGGCACCACCAGCCTCGTTCAGATCCAGGTCCTCTGATCAGCCGGCGGCGCCGACGCCGCTACGCCCGTAGAAGTCCGTCTCCAGGCGACCGAGCTCGGTGACCGGCTCCTCGCCGTACATCCACTCGCGCGCGATTCGGTGCCAGTTGACACGCGCGCGCAGCTGTGAGAGCACGGCGAGCGTGAGCATCTCCATCCGCCGGCCGAACAGATGCTCGGGGCGGATGTCCTGATGGCGCATGTGCCTGAAGTGGCTCGAGCGCGGGTCGGAGCTCTCGATCATCACCTGGGTCGCTATCTCGGGCGTCAGCTGTACGGGTTCGTCAGCGGTGGTGTACCACCAGATCGCATCGCGGATGAACGCGAGCAGGTCCTCCGGGTCGACCCGGTCGGGCTCGGGCAGGAACCCGGACCTCGCGAGCAGATCGTGCAGGGTGGCCGCGTCGCCCTCGGCGACCGCCCGTTGGCATGCGAGCTCGAGCTCCACCGGCGCAGTGTCCATGCGCTTGAAGAGGCCGAAGTCCAGGAACGCCACACGACCGTCGCCGAGCAGCAGGAAGTTCCCTGGATGGGGATCGCCCGAGAACTGCCTGTGGCGATACAAACAGCCGAGGAAGAAGCGGAAGACGATCTCGCCGATCCGATCGCGCTCAGCCTGCGGACGTCCCTTGAGCTCCTCGAAGCCAACGCCGGAGACGAACTCGCTCACCAGCACGCGCTCGCGCGAGAGCGAGCTCACGACTTCGGGGACGACGATGAACGGGTGTCCGGCGAAGATGCGAGCGAGCGAACGCTGGTTCTGGGCCTCCAGCTCGTAGTCCAGCTCCTCGACGATCCGCTCCTTGATCTCTTCGGTGATCGCCTTGACGTCCATGCCCGGCGCCATCCGCTTGAGCAGCCGCATGATCATGTCCAGGTTCTGCAGGTCCGCTCGCACGGCCACCGCGACGCCGGGGTACTGGACCTTGACAGCCACATCGCGGCCGGTCTTCTTCAGCGTCGCGCGGTAGACCTGACCGATCGACGCAGCGGCGATCGGCTCCTCATCGAAGGAGGTGAACACCTCGGAGATCGGCTCTTCGAGGTCCTCCTCGATCACGCGCTTCATCTGCTTGAACGAGACGGTGGGCGCTGCGTCGCGCAGCTTGGCCAGCTCACGCTGGAACTCCTCGCGGTGCTCCTCGGCCACCAGACCCACGTCGAGGAAGGACATCACCTGCCCGAGCTTCATCGCCGCGCCCTTCATCGTCCCCAGCACGGCCACGATCTGCTTGGCCGTCTCCAGCTGGCGGCGGGCCATGGCCTCTTCGGAGGCCTCCTCGCCACGGGTAACGTTCGCGGCGCGCGTGCCGAACTGCTTGACGGCCTCGCCGGCGGCGAGCGTGGCCACCGTGGCTGTGCGCCGCACACGCGATGTCGGGATCTTCTCGTTCTCGCGCGCCATGCCCTGCATGCTACGACCAGCAACGCTCCCGCCCCGACGCTGCTTCACGCAGCTGCGCCCGGGATCCTTCGCCCGGCCTCCCCCGGCTCGAACGCAGCGGCTCGGAGCCGCAGCGGCCGGCCCTGGCGGTCAGCCGGCCCGTGCCACCCGTGAGCCGGGAACGATGTCGTCAGAGCCGTCCTCCCAGCGCACCCAGGCCTTTGTGCCGCCGTCGTAGTCCGCTCCCAGCAGGACGAGCGTGGCGGGCCTGCCGAGCGCCGTGCAGCGTGCCGAGCCCTCCGGGTCAAGGCCACGCCAGACCCTGATGAACGGGTTGTGATCCCACTCTCCTCCCACGGTGGTCTCCTCGGCGTGACCGGGATAGATGACGGTCTCGGCGGGCAGCTCCATCAGGGTTCCCATGATCGAGTCACGCAGGTCCGTGTAGGTGGTGTGACCGGGTGCTTTGACCCCGCCGACCGAGTCCTTGAACAGCGTGTCGCCGGTGAACACCACGGCGCCCGCGCCGAAGAAGCCGCCCGGCGCGCCGCTTGTCCGCCCGCGGCCGGTGCCCCTGGACCCGCCGATCGGCGCGCCACCGGACTCCGAGCGTTCGCCCACCAGGAACGAGAGCATCCCGCCGGTGTGCCCGGGTGTGCGCAGCGGACGCACCTCCAGCCTGCCGAACCACAGCGTCTGACCGGCCTCCACCGCGCCCATCTGCGGCAGCTTCTGCGCCTCCCCGTCGGCCGCCGCCGCGGCGGCCTCGAGCAGCTCGCGCTCAGGCGAGCTGATCAGCACCTCGAGATGCGGCCAGCGCTTGCGCAGCGTGCCGACCTCGCTGACGTGGTCGAAGTGGTGGTGGGTGAGCAGCACGTGCGTCGGGGTCAACCCGAGCCGGTCGGCCACCTCGACCAACGGCTCGACGGGGCCGCCCGCGTCGATGAAGAACGCCGGGCCCCCGTCGCCGTCGGCGACGAGATAGGTATTCGACACGAATTGCGGATGGGTCGCGCGCTCGACGAGCATCGCGCCATCGTTGCACGAAACAGTCAGCCGGCGTTGGGCAGCAGCGGCTCGGCGCCTGAGCTCGCGTGCGGGCGCACGAGCCGCACGAGGCCGTTGAGATAGCCCTCCTCGCCGACATCCCTGCGCCACTCCAGCACGGTCACCGAGCGGGCGCACTCCACGACCGTTGCGCGCGCCTGCTCCAGCGTCGCGGCGGTGCTCACCAGCGCCACCGCCCGCGAGGTGCCGACCGTGCGGTAGGTGTTCTCGGCGACCTGAACCGCGGAGGAGAAGAACACGTGGCACCCGGCAGCTTCGATCCGCTCACGGTCGAGGCTGAACTCGTATGCGCGTCCCGCCCGCAGGGCGTAGTCGGGCGAGACGAGATAGAGCACTAGAGATGCCTCCCGGCGCAGCGGCACATCGGCAGCTGTGAGGCGGCCGGCGACGATCCGCTCCATGACGGCCGGCCAGCTGCCGTCGAAGAGGCTCATGATGTTCATGCACTCGGGATCTCCGAAGCGCGCGTTGAACTCGATCACCTTGACGCCGTCGGCGGTGGCGAAGAAGCCGCTGTTCATCACCCCGCTGAAGTGGCGCCCCAGCTCGGCCAACCGCGCGATCACCCGCTCGATGATCGAGCAGGCCGTCTCGTAGTGGGCGTGCGTCATGAAGGGCAGCGTCGGCGCCGCCATGGACAGCGAGCCCATGCCACCGGTTCCGGGGCCCTCGTCGCCGTCGAAGCGGAAGGGATAGTCGTAGGTGGCCGGCGGGAACACCACGGTCACGCCGTCGCTGATCGCCTGGATCGTGAACTCGGCGCCGACGATCTTCTCCTCGATGTGCACCCCCTCGCCAGGCTTGCTGCGCGCGAGCACCTCGAGCGCATAGTCGCGCGCCTCCGCGTGACTCGAGAGGTGAGGACCCATCACCTTCACGCCCTTGCCGCCCGTCAAGCCCGGCGGCTTGACGGCGACCGGCTGTGAGCCAAACACGGCGAGCGCCTCGTCGAGCTCACCGGCGTCGTGCGCTACGCGCAGCAGCGGCGAGGCCTCCGGTGCCACGTCCGCGAGCAGCGCGCGGGCGAAGGTCTTGTTCCACTCGATCTCCGCGCCGGCGCTCGTCGGGCCGACGGCGCGCGTGCCCTGGGCGAGCAGAGCATCGACGACCCCCGCCTGCAGCGGTTCGTCGGCGCTGACCATCGCGATGTCGACGTCGCGTGCGCGGGCGAACGCGGCGACGGCGCTCGGATCGCACACGTCGCCGACCTCGTGGCTCCCACCCGAGGCGGCCGCGTGACGCACGATCGACGGATTCTCATGTCCGACGAACGCGTGCAGCTCACTGTGCTCCGCCATACTCGACGCCAGGGCGCTCTCGCGCCCGCCATGACCGACGATCAGGGTCCGCACGTCGCCAGTCTAAGCATCGCCGGCGGTGTCCCCAGGCTCAGAGCGTCACGCGGTAGGCGCTCTCCGGCTCACTCTTGCCCTTCAGCGTCAGCTCGACGGGCGTGCCCGGAGCCTCCGGCAGTCCGCCGGCGACGCGAGCGGAGAGCACGATCTCGCCACCCGCCGCCTGGCCCTGCAGGCGCGATGCGGTGTTGACCACGTCGCCGATCGCCGTGAAGTCGAACAGCGCGCGCTGGCCGATATTGCCGACGAACGCCTCGCCGAAGTCGAGGCCGATCCCCATCTCGACGAACGGCCCGTCCGCGGAGCCGTAGCCGACCGCGCGCAGCAGCTCACGGGCGTGCCCGAGCATCACCGCGGGAACCTCCTCACTGGCGAGGTCACGCTTCAGGGCGGGCAGGTACAACGCCATCACCTCGTCGCCTATCAGCTTGTCGATCATCGCAATCGGGAAGAGGACATCCTCGGCGCATCGATAGAAGCGACGCAGGACGATCGAGGCCTCTTCCGGATCGGCGCCCTCGAAGCGTGCGGTGAACCCGCGCAGGTCGGCGAAGAGGACGCCGGTCGACATCTTCATGCCCCCCGGCGGCGCCAGCTCGACGCAGGTCGCGCACACGGTGGGGTTCTTGCGCGACGGCCGGTAGCCGAGCGCGCTCGTCAGCAGGCGCCCGGCCCCCGCGAACGGCGCGCCGCACACACCGCAGCGCGGCCCGTGCGGCAGCGCGAACATGAGCCGGTTGAGCATGCGACCGACCCCGTGTTCGTGGAGCCTCCACATGACCTCCCAATCCTCCGGGCGCAATGGCTCGCCGGACCGCCTGCCGGCCTTGCGGCGGATCTGCCTCGCTCCCATGCGCTGCCAGGGCGTCAGCTTCACGCTCTTGGAGTCCCCCATCAGCTTCTCATGCTAGGCCCTTCGCCCGTGACGTAGACTGCCGGCGTGGCCCTGATCCACACGTGCTACCGAATCACCGACATCGATCGCTCGGTCGCCTTCTACGAGGCGCTCGGATTCCAGGAGATCGGGCGCATTCCCATCCGCGACGAGGCCGTCAACGTGTTCATGAACCAGCCCGGCGATGGCGACATGCCGCGCCTGGAGCTGACCTACAACCTCGGCGTCGACTCCTACGACATCGGCACCGGCTACGGCCACATCGCGATCACCGCCGGAGACCTCGACGCGACGCTCGCCAGCCTGCTCGAGCAGGGCATCGAGCCGGAGAAGCCGCCGTACTCGGTCCGCGAGGGCGGCTCGAGGCTGTGCTTCGTCAGGGACCCGGATGGGTATCGGATCGAGATAATTGAGAAACCGTAGGGCGTAGGCCGCGCCCCCGGCGCTAGGCCTGGACGCGAGTCCTCACGTTCGAGTACGGTCAGGCTCCAAGTGTTCCAAACAAGGGGGAGCCATGAGTGAGCAGAGCGTCGAGTTCGTCAAGGGTATCTACGGGGCGTTCGGCCGAGGCGATGTGCCCGCCGTTCTCGGGGCCTTCGCTGACGACATCGAATGGTATGAGGCCGAGGGCATGCCGTACGGGGGCTTGCACCGCGGTGGTGAGGCCGTGGCGCAGAAGGTCTTTGGCCCGATCTCCGAGGACGTGGAGGGGTTCGCGGTCACGCCCGAGGAGCTGATCGGCTCCGGTGGAACCGTCGCCGCGGTCGTCCGCTATACCGGCACCGGCAAGGCGACTGGAAAGGCGCTGGACGTCCCCGTCGTCCACGTCTGGGATATCCGCGACGGCAAGGCCGCGCGCTTCCGGCAGTTCATCGACACGATCAAGTTCGCCGAGGTCGTCCCCTCCAAGTCCGGGATATCAGCCACATAGGCCGCATCCTCCTCGCTGTAGAAGACGTTGATGTGATAGTCGCTCATGGCCTGTCTTCCAGTCTGAGATCGTAGCGCTCGACCAGCCTCAGGAGCTGGCGGATCTGGTACGGCTTGTGCACAGACTGGAGATTGATGAGTTGCGGAACCTCAGGGTGTACGCGCGCGCTACCCTCCCCTGAAGCGATGGCGGACACTGGCAAGATCGCCAAGAACCTCGAGCGCTTCGCGCAGGCGGTGGCCTCGCACGACCGCGAGAACCCGACCCACACGGCACACGGAATCGGGCTGGCGCACTTCGACATGGAGCGGCTCGGCTTCGACGAGGGCGAGGAGATCCTGCCGGGCATCACGATCCACGCCGACAGCGGCGTGACGGGCAACTTCCGCGTGCTCTGCGACGGCGAGCACGACGAGGAGCTGACCGAGGCCGAGGAGCAGGCCGTCGAGGCGATCGCCACCCGCTCGATTCCGGCGGTCTCGCCCGGACGATCGCCTTTCGAAGCGCACTAGCAGCCCGCCGCGAGCGCTCCTGCCTAGCCGAAGGCCGAGCGGAGCCGACCCGAGGCTCTCAGGCGGGTGCGCCGGTGGGCGCCCCGGCGATGCGCGCTTCGATCATCGCCACGAGCCGCTCGATCGTGGGGCACTGCAGGCCGTGACGCGCGGCCGCGCGGAGAACCGCACCCGGAATCGCGTCGAGCTCCGGAGTGCGTCCGGCGGCGATGTCCCGCTGCATCGAGCTGCCGAGCGTGTCGTGCGCGCGGTCCAGCTCGGCGACGGCGGTGGGCGCGTCGACGTCCTGCGCACCGTCCGCCTTCGCAACCGCACAGGCCTCCTCGATCGCGCTGAGGAGATCGACGCGCAGCGCGGGCGTCGAGCGGATCTCGCCGAGGAGCTTGTCGTAGGCGCTGGTCGTGCACGCGAGCGCGTTGAGTCGCACGAGCTTCGACCACATCACGCGTGCCTCTGAATCGAGCACCCGCACCGGCACGCCCGCTTGGGTCAGCAGCGCGGCCAGCTGCTGCATCGCGGGCGCGATGTCCTGCTCGCCGGTGGCCATATCCACGAGCAGGAAGGGGCTCGTGTGCACGATCGAGCCGGGCTCGGGTCGGTCGGCCTCGACGCGGATCGTCCCGGCGAGCACCGACCCGGCAGGGAAGCGTTCCCGCAGCACCGCCATGTGGTCGAGCCCGTTGAGCAGCGGCAGCACCAGCGTCGGCTGGGTGGCGATCCGCTCGAGCGCCGGCTCGAGCCCCGCCGCCTTGGTCGCCACGATCAGGACGTCCACGGGCTCCGCGAGCCGATCGACCGCGCGCGGGTGGGCGACGAAATCGCCGAAGATCACGCTCTTCACGCGCAGGCCGCGCTCTGAGATCACGGCGGCGGTGGACGTTCGCGCGACGAGAACCACCTCGGTCCCCGCTCGCTCGAGCGCGCCCGCGAGCAGCCCGCCCACTCCTCCGGGGCCGAGCACGGCAACCCTCATGGCAGCCGATCGATCAGCACGCCCGGATTCATTATCCCCGCCGGATCGACGGCGGCTTTGGCGCCGCGCAGGGCCGCCGCGAAGGGCTCGGGCCGCTGGCGGTCATACCAGGGCCGGTGATCACGCCCGACCGCGTGGTGGTGCGTGATGGTCCCGCCCCCCGCGATGATCGCCTCTGAGGCCGCGCGCTTGATCTGGCTCCACTGCTCGACCTCCTCGCCCCGGCGCGCTGGGGCGAGGACGGTGAAGTAGGGCGCGGGGCCATCCGGGTAGACGTGGGTGAAGCGGCAGAAGACCCTCCCCTCCCCGCCGCACACCTCGCGCACGGCCTCCTCGGTCGCCGCGATGACGCGCTCGTGAAACGCCGGAAAGCGCTCCCAGGTGATCGCTGTCTCGAACGTGTCGCCCAGCACGCCGACGGCGACGAGCACGTCGCGCAGATACGGTGCGCCCAGGAACGCCCCCCGCCACGAGCTCACAGCGTCCGCTCCGGGCTTTTCGCCGCCGTCTGAGACGGCGCCTCCGTGAGCCGCGCAGATCACGAGCGCGCGCGCCATCGCGTCCTGCACGGGATGGTCGGTCGACTCGAAGCCGAGCACCAGCACAGCCTGCGAACCGTCGCCCGCCATCGTCAACCCCGCCTCGCCCGCGTCGAGCAGGCGGCAGTTGGACGGGTGCAGCCCCGACTGGGAGAGCGCGCGCACGCACTCGACGCCCGCGCTGAAGCTGTCGAAGCGCACACCGGTCGAGGCCCGGTGAGAGGGGCGCGGCTGTACGCGCACCCACGCCTCGGTGATCAACCCCAGGATGCCCTCCGATCCCGCGAGCATCCGGTCGGGGCTCACCCCGGCTCCCGATCCGGGCAGCCGACGCGACTCCCACACGCCTGCCGGAGTGATCGCGCGCACCGACTCCAGCAGATCCTCGATGTGCGTCCACACGGTCGCGAAATGACCGGCCGCCCGCGTGGCGATCCAGCCACCAAGCGTGGAGTACTCAAACGACTGCGGAAAATGGCGGAGGGTGAGCCCGTCCTCGCCGAGCTGGGACTCGAGGCTCGGGCCGAGCGCCCCAGCCTGGATCCGCGCGGCACGAGAGGTCGCGTCGACCTCTAGGACGCGGTCCAGCGCGCCCAGGTCGATCGACACGACCCCGTTGTAGTCAGGCCCGATATCCGGGCTGACCCCGCCGACGACCGAGGTGCCCCCGCCGAACGGGATCGCAGCGACGCGCTCGGCGGAACACCACTCGAGCACGCGCTCGACGTCGCTCTCCTCGCGCGGACGGACGACGAAGTCCGGGGGGTGATCGAAGCGCCCGCGGAATCCCCGCACGACGTCCGAATAGGACTTGCCCAGCGCGTGGGAGGCGCGCGCGTGCACGTCGCATGCGCTGATGTCAGACAGCCAGGACGGAGCGGAGATCCGTGGCGGCGCCAGCTCGACGGCCTCGAGCGCCACCGGATCCTCGACGTCGGTGAGCGCCATGCCCAGTTGGGCGCCGAGTGCCGCGACCGAGCCACGGACCTGCGTCGGCGTCGGCTGCTGGTCCTCGAAACCCCACCCCCAATGCTTGCGCCGACGGATGCTCACCGCCGCGAGTCTATGCCCAGCCGCGCTCTCGCAACGGCCACCGGCACAGGGGCGACACCCACTAGCCTTCAACGGGTGTCCGCAGAGCCGGCCAACCTCACACCGGAGATCCTCGCCCGTGGGCCGTGGTCGCTCGAGCAGATCAGCGCGCACTGGCGAGAGGACCACTTCCAGCCTCCGTCGGCGCACACCGAGGCGGCGGACGCGGCGATCAGGGAATTGCAGGAGCGGGGATCGCCCAGTCACGATGGCCTGGCCGCGCGCCTGGTCGACTATCGCGTCAAGGACGGGGGGATCGCGATCGAGCTGCAGCCGCTGCGCTGGGCCCTGCGCCTGGTCGACGGCGACGCGTCTGACAGCGTCGCCGCGCTGTGTGTGACCCGTTCCGCAGACGGGCGCTGGCTGGCCGGCCTGCGCGCCCAATGGGTCTCATCGTGGGCAGGACGCTGGGCGCTGGGCGCCGGCGGCGCGGTCGACCTCGGCGAGAGCCCCGCCGACACGCTCCTGCGCGAGCTGCGCGAGGAGTGGTCGGTAACGCCCGAGCGAGTGCGTGGCGAGGCGCTGCTGAAGCTCCCGCAAAACCTCGTGATGTTCGTCGGCCAGGCCTGGCTCGCCCAGGACGCCGAGGAGCAGGTCACTCCGGATCACGAGCATGGCGCCTACGCCTGGTGGCCGCGCGAGATCGCCGAGTGGCCCCCCGAGGCCGGCGAGCCGTTGCGCCGGATGGCAAGCTGGCTGTCGGAGTGAACACACGGCTGCGCCCGGCCGCGGGACCGCTGACATTCACGCGCCTGAAGTGGACGTCCTTCGCCCACTCCTGTATCTATCTGGCGTTGCTTCTGAGCGCGTTCGCGGCCGGGAAACCCGAGCCGGTGACGTTCGCGCTCGGACTCGCGCACGGGCTGCTCTGGATCTCCATGTCGCTGGCGTGCATAACCGCCGCGCGCCTGCGAGTCGTCGCGCTGAGGCTCGCCGTCGCGGTCGCCGTGCTCGGAGGGATCGGGCCGTTCTTCGGCAGCTATGAGTTCGTCCGCGAGGAGCACCGGCGCTCTCCAGCTCGACGGGCGCCAGTCGGATGATTGTCGTGTGCGCGCATCAGAATTTGGCTCTCCTACGTGTGAAAACGCTCACCGCCGGGGGACAGTCCACCGGCCGACCGCGCTAGAGTGGGCAGTCAATGGCAGCGGGCACCACGGCTCAGCAGATGATCGACGTAGTCACACCAGCTGCGGGCGAGTCGGTAACCGAGGGAACAATCCTCGAATGGCATGTCAAGGTCGGCGACTTCATCAAGGTCGACGACACCATCGTCGAGATCTCGACCGACAAGGTCGACGTCGAGCTGCCCTCGCCGGCGAGCGGAACCGTGAGCGAGATCCTCGTCGAGGAGGGCGACACGGTGACCGTCGGACAGGTGATCGCGCGCATCGCGGTGGGCGAGGCTGCGAGCGGCGGCGCGGCGGCCAGCGGCGACGGCAAGGCCGAGCCGCTTCCTGAACAGCCGACGGACGGCGGCAACGGAGCCGGCAGCGCGGTGGCAGCCGCCGCGGCGAGCGAGCCGCAGACTCCCGCCGAGGTGGAGATCGTCGACGTGGTCACCCCGGCCGCGGGCGAGTCGGTGACCGAGGGGACGATCCTCGAATGGCACGCCAAGGTCGGCGAGCAGATCAAGCGCGACGAGACGATCGTCGAGATCTCCACCGACAAGGTCGACGTCGAGCTGCCGGCCCCAGCCAGCGGCACCGTGGTCGAGCTCCTCGTCGGAGAGGGCGACACGGTGACCGTCGGACAGGTGATCGCGCGTATCTCAGTAGGCGCCGGCGACGGCGCGGCGACACCCGCAAGCGCGCCGCGTGACGCCGCCCCCGCCGGCGCGGCGCCCGAGAACGTCAAGGTCTCCCCGGTCGCCGCACGCGCGGCTGCCGCCGAGGGCGTCGATCTCGCCGGGCTGGCGGGCAGCGGCCCGGCTGGACGGATAACGAAGTCCGACGTGCTCTCCGCCGCCGGCAACGGCGCGCGCAGCAACGGCTCCCCGGTCGCGACCGTCGCGCCCGTGAGGGCCGAGCCGGTCGCGCAACCGATGAAGGGTGGTGCCGCGGCGCTCGCGCGCTACATGGAGCAGTCGCGCTCGATCCCCACAGCGACGAGCTTCCGCACCCTCACCGTCACCGTGCTCGACGCACGCCGCCGCGAGCTGAAGGCGGGCGCTCGCAAGGTCTCCTTCACCCACCTGATCGCCTACGCGATCGCCCGCGCGGCCGAGGACATGCCGGTGATGGGCAATCACTACGCCGAGGTCGACGGCAAGCCGCACCGAGTGCTCGACGGACAGGTGAACCTGGGGCTGGCGGTCGACGTGGAGAAGAAGGACGGCTCCCGCACGCTGATGGTCCCCGTGATCGCGGACGCCGGGCGCATGCCGTTCGGAGGATTCCTGGATGCATATGACGCGCTCGTGGACAAGGCGCGCACGAACACGCTCACCGCCGACGACCTCGTGGGAGCCAACATCACCCTGACCAACCCCGGCGGGCTGGGCACGATCGCCTCGGTCCCCCGGCTCATGACCGGCCAGGGCACGATCGTGGCGACCGGCTCGATCAGCTACCCCGTGGGTCTGGGCAACATCGGCGAGATGATCGGCGCGGAGAAGGTCATGACCATGACCTCGACCTACGACCACCGGATCATCCAGGGCGCTGAGTCGGGCCGCTTCCTCGCCCGCATCGAGGAGTACCTGCAGGGCGAGCACGGCTTCTACGACAGCGTCTTCGCCGCGCTGGGCATGGAGCCGGGACCGGCTCCGCCCCTGCCCGCGCCCGCCGCCGCAGCCGCCGCGTCGGCAACGACCGTCGACGGTGGGGGCGTATACGTCGGGGGCGAGGAAATGCTGCAGGCGGTGCAAGCTGCCAGCACGTTCGTCAGCCGCGTGCGCAGCCACGGCCACCTGGCCGCCCGTCTGGACCCGCTCGGCTCCGAGCCCGAGGGCGACCCGGGACTGGACCCCGAGGCGCTGGGACTGAAGCCGGAGATCCAGGCAAGGATCCCGGCGAAGATCTTTCAGATGTACGTACCGGGGGCCACGCTGGCAGACGCGCTTCCCCACCTGCGCGAGACCTACTGCGGCACGATCGCCTATGAGATCGAGCACATCGCCTCCCACCGCCAGCGCGTGTGGCTGCGCGAGCACATCGAGTCCGGCGCGTTCCGCCACGATCTGACCAGCGACGAGCGCAGGACGCTGCTCAAGCGGCTCGTCGAGGTCGACGCGCTGGAGCGCTTCATGCACAAGGCCTACCTCGGCCAGCACCAGTTCTCGATCGAGGGACTCGACATGGCCGTGCCGATGCTCGACGAGCTGATCCAGCTGTCGGCCGCGCACGGCGGGCAGGAGGTCGTCGTCGGAATGGCCCACCGTGGAAGGCTGAACGTGCTGGCCCACAACCTCGGACGCTCCTACGACACGATCTTCGCGGAGTTCGAGGGCGCGTCGACGCTCGAGGCGGTGACCACGATCCCCCAGGGCGGCACCGGCGATGTCAAGTACCACCACGGCACTCAGGGCAGCTACCAGCTGCCTGACGGCGGCACGATTCGCGTGAACCTGGAGTCGAACCCCAGTCACCTGGAGTACGTCTCGCCCGTCGTCGAGGGCGCCACCCGCGCCGCGCAGACCTCGCGCAAGGGCCCCCACGCCCACCAGGACACCGACGCCGCGGTGCCGATCGTGATCCACGGCGACGCGTCGTTCCCGGCTCAGGGCGTCGTCTCGGAGACCTTCAACCTGCAGGGCCTGGACGGCTACAAGGTCGGGGGCACGGTCCACCTCATCACCAACAACCAGGTCGGCTTCACGACCGACCCCGACGACGCGCGCTCGACCCGCTGGGCCTCGGACCTCGCGAAGGGCTTCGACGTGCCGATCATCCACGTCAACGCCGACGACGTTGCCGCCTGCATCAGCGCCGTGCGGCTCGCGTTCGCGTTCCGCAAGGAGTTCGGCCACGACGTGCTGATCGACCTGATCGGCTACCGGCGCTTCGGACACAACGAGTCCGACGAGCCCGCCTACACGCAGCCGGAGATGTACGCCAAGATCAAGAGCAAGAAGCGCGTCACGGAGCTGTGGTCGGATCGCCTGGTGGCCGAGGGCGTCGTCTCGCCCGAGGAGGTCGAGCGCCAGGCGCAGGAGGTGTGGGACAACCTGACGCTGCTGCACCAGCGCCTGAAGGCGAAGATCGCATCCGCGGCGGAGCGGGGCGAGGAGCACAGCACGGGCGAGTACCTGCTCGACCGCACAGCCAGCCCGGACGTGGAGACAGCGGTGCCTGCTGCGCGCCTGCGAGAGCTGGGTGCCCATCTGCTGCGCGTGCCGGACGGATTCACCGTCCACCCCAAGCTCGTCAAACAGCTCGAGCGCAGGCGCGAGGCGCTCTCGGATGGCGAGGGCTCGGTCACGGGCATCGACTGGGCGCACGCGGAGGCGCTCGCGTTCGCCTCGCTGCTCACGGAGGGCACCCCGCTGCGCCTGACCGGGCAGGACACCGAGCGCGGCACCTTCAGCCAGCGCCACATGGTCCTGCACGACGCGAAGACCGGTCGGACCGTCTGCCCGATCCAGAGCCTGCCTGACGCGCTCGCCCCGCTGGAGCTGCACAACAGCCCGCTGTCCGAGCTCGCGTGCATGGGCTTCGAGTATGGCTACAGCCAGGAGGCGCCCGAGACGCTCGTGCTGTGGGAGGCCCAGTTCGGGGACTTCGTCAACTCAGCGCAGGTGATCGTCGACCAGTTCATCGTGTCGGGCCTGGCCAAGTGGGGGCAGACCTCGCGGCTGACGCTGCTGCTGCCCCACGGCTACGAGGGCTCGGGCCCCGAGCACTCCTCCGCGCGCCTGGAGCGCTTCCTGCGGGCCGCCGCCGAGGGAAACATCCGCGTCGCCAGCCCGACGACCCCCGCGCAGTACTTCCACCTCCTGCGCCGCCAGGCGCGCGTCGTCAAGCAGCGCCCGCTCGTGGTGATGACCCCCAAGTCGCTCCTGCGCCTGCCGCAGGCCGCGAGCTCGATCGCGGACATGGCCGAGAACACGAGCTTCCATCCCGTCCTCGCCGAGCCGGGAGTCCTGGACGATCAGGTCACGCGCCTGGTGCTGTGCACCGGCAAGATCTACTACGACCTCGTCGGGCACCCCGACCGCAAGGCGCACGTGGGCCTGGCGGTGGCGCGCGTGGAGCTGCTCTACCCCTTCCCCGAAGGCCAGATCCTCGAGCTGATGGCCCGTTATCCGAACCTGCGCGAGGTGCTCTGGGTGCAGGAGGAGCCGCGCAACATGGGCGCCCGCGCGCACATGTTCCCCCGGTTGATGCAGATCATGCCCGCCGAGATGCACTTCGGCTACGTCGGGCGCCCCGAGCGGGCAAGCCCGGGAGAGGGCTATCCGGCGGCGCACATCGATGAACAGACCCGGATCGTCACGACCGCGATCGACCTGCGCCAGCCGATCTCCCAGTACCCGCGCAAGACGCCGGGGGAGCGCTGATGTGGGCTCTGTGGAAGCGTTTCCTCGAGATCCGCCGCCAGCGCAAGCGCAAGCGCCGCGGCCTCTAGACGGCCGAAGACCACGCGTCTAGCGCCCTTTCCAGACCGGCTCGCGCTTCTCCTTGAAGGCCGAGGACCCCTCGCGTGCGTCCTCTGAGACGAACACCGGGCCGACGATCGCACTCTGCTTGTCCCACATATCCGAGCTCGACCAGTCGAACTGCTCCTGCAGGACCTGCTTGGTGGCCATCAACGCCAGCGGCCCGTTCTTGGCGAGCGCTCCGGCCAGCTCGAGCGCGACCTCGACGGCCGATCCCGGCTCAGCCAGGCGGTTGACCAGACCGAAGTCGTGAAAGCGCTCGGCCGGCAGCGGATCGCCGGTCAGCGCGAGCTCCATGACCACGTGGTAGGGCATGCGCCGCGGCATGCGCAGGAGCGCCCCCCCGGCGGCCACCAACGAGCGCTTGGCCTCGGGGATCCCCATCCTGGCGCCCTTGGCGGCGATGATCAGATCGCAGGCGAGCGCGATCTCCATCCCGCCCGCCAGCGCGAAGCCCTCGATCGCGGCGATCAACGGCTTACGCGACGCGCGCTGCGTGATCCCGGCGAAGCCGCGGTCGCCGAACCAGGCGGACTCGCCCTTCACGAACGCCCCCAGGTCCATGCCCGCGCAGAAGAAGCCGCCGGCGCCGGTGAGCACGCCCACCGACAGGCCGTCGTCGCCGTCGAGCTCCTCCAGCGCCCCCGCCAGCGCCTCGGCGAGCGCCGCGTTGACCGCGTTTCGCACCTCGGGGCGGTTGAGCGTGATCAGCAGGACGTTCTCACGTCGCTCGGTGAGAACAGGCTGCCCTTTGGCGGCCTCATCGGCGGTCATCTACGGCTCCTTGCTCGGGGACGACAGCAGCCTACCCATGGCCGCAGGAGCACGGGGCCACGCGAGGATCAGGCCGCGAACAGGCGCAGCTCGGGCTCGCGTTCGCCGCGGAGGATCTGCGGGTCGACCTCCACGCACTCGATCCCGCGCGAGGCGGCCAGCACGCGCGCCTGCGGCTTGATCGTCTGAGCCGCCAGCACGCCGCGGCAGGAGCCGAGCGCGGGGTCCAGGCGGACGCGCTCCAGGTAGCGCGAGAGTTGCTCGACCGCGTCGATCGTGGCGATGCGCTTGATCTCCACGGCGATCCACCGATCCTCGCCGTCCCTGCACATCAAGTCGACCGGCCCTATGTCCGTCGGCCACTCGCGCCTGACGAGCCGCAATCCCTCCCCGCACCACTGCGGCGCGCCGGCCAGCAGCTCCTGGAGCTCTCGCTCGAGACCCTCCTTCTCCAGCGTGACCAGCACGTCGAGCTCGTGCTCGACATCGGAGAGGACCTCCGCGATGCCTATCTCCAGCTGCTCCTCCTGACGCTGCTTGCCTGTGCCCTGCAGGGTGCGAACGACCAGCCGCTCCAGGCGACCGTCGGCGTCCGTCTCTTCCTCGACCACCGTCGGCGGGATCATCCAGTTGAGGGGCTTGACGTTAGGTCCGCCGCCGTCGGCCCACACCATGAACGTGCCGTCTGCCTTGAGCATCAGCAGCCGCACCGCCTCGGGCAGGACGGTGCTCAGACGACCGGCGTAGGAGACCTCACAGCGGGCGACGATCAGGCGCATCGCCCGACCGTATCGGCTGCGCCGGACCAACCCGCTCCGCGTCATCGGTCGGGTCTGGCACGGCGGACTCGGCCGCGGGCGGCAACGCGACGGGCGAGGCGGGCTCCGGCGCGACGGGCAGCGCGACCGGCTGCTCCCCCTCCTGGCTCACCGCGTCGCGGAACTCGCGGATCCCGTGGCCGAGAGCGCGGGCGAGCTCGGGCAGGCGTTTGGGACCCAGGACCAGCAGCGCGATGATCGCGATGAACAGCAGGTGAACCGGATTCTCGATGCCCATCGCCCTCCAGGCTATCGCGTGCGCACGTGGACCCTGAGCGTCCGCGCGCGCCGCCCGCGCGCGCTGGGGACCGCCGGTCGTACCCCTAGGCTCCTGGTTCGTGGCGCAAGAGTTCTCAGCCGCCCCAGGGCGCACCTACCCGCCGCCCGGCGTCCTCGAGTCGATCTGGCCCGCGCAGCTGACGGTGCTCGCGGCCGTCGCCCTCCAGCTGAGCCTGCCCGCGCGGCTCACGGTCGGTCCGAACTGGCTGCTGCCGGCGCTGGAGGGCCTGCTGGTGATCGGCCTGGCGATGGCAACGCCCCGCGAGCTCGAGCAGGAGCACCCCCTGCGCCGTCGTGCGGCGGTCGGGCTCGTGGCCCTCGTCAGCGCAGCCAACGTGTTCTCGCTCGTCGAGCTGACCCACTACCTCCTGCACCACACGGTCTCCAACGGCAAGCAGCTGATCGTCTCGGGCGTTCTCATCTGGCTGACCAACTTCCTGATCTTCGCCCTCTGGTACTGGGAGCTCGACCGCGGCGGCCCTGGCCGGCGCGCCGCCGGCCAGGATGCCCCGCCGGACTTCCTGTTCCCGCAGATGACCGACGACCGGATCGAGCCGCTCGCGTGGCGGCCCAAATTCATCGACTACCTCTACGTCTCGCTGACCAACGCCGCGGCCTTCTCGCCGACCGACACGATGCCGCTGACGCCGATGGCCAAGAGCATCATGGGCGTCCAGTCGATCGTCTCGCTCGTCACGATCGGACTGATCGTCTCGCGCGCGATCAACATCCTCTAGCACGGCGGTGTCGGGCAAACGGATAACGGCGGCGAGCCCGCCACGCCCAGCCGGGCGAGCTCAGCTCGCCACGCTCGGCTCGAGCTCCAGCGCCAGCGCCAGCAGCTCGCGGATGTCACCCGCCGCGCCCAGCGCGATCGCCCGCTCGAGCGCCTTGAGCGCGCCCTCGCGGTCGAGCAGACGCAGCCGCAGACGGCCCAGGCGCTCCCAGGCCCCCGCGTCGGAGGGACCGCGCCGGACCGCTCTGTCGGCGGCCTCCTCGGCCAGGTCGTAGGCGCCGATGTCTTCGTAGATCCTCGCCGCGAACCGGTGCGCCGCCGGGCGGCGCCCGTCCACGCGCGCCCAATCGCGCACGGCCCTGGCGGCCTCCTCGAGCTTGCCCGCCTGCCAGAACGCCAGCGTCATCAGCCTGAGGACCGCGACGTTGCGCGGCTCGGCGTCGCGTGCATAGATCAACCGCTGCGCCGCGAGCAGGTACTCGCCTTCGGCCATCGCCCGCTGCGCGGCGATCATGAAGCGCTCGACGCGCTCCTCCGAGGGGTCGGGCTTCGAGAAGTCGACGAACTTCATGCTTCCGGCTGGCACCGTCCGCACGCCGTGGCTGAATTTCACGCGCGCCCACTGCTGCACCTCCGCGTCGTCGAGCGTGTCCGCCGAGAAGTAGATGCCGGTCACCGTCCCGACGCCCCACTCCGGGTATGAGATGCAGCGCGCATAGCGGTGCACCACCGAGTGGTCGGGCACCCTGCTGCCGAAGGGGTCGTGCTTGGCGCGCTCCTGGGCGTGCGCGCGCGCCCGCTGCTCGGCCTCGTATGCGCGCCTGCCGGCCTCTTCGCGTTCGCGACGCGCGGCCGCCGCGCTGACTTTCACGGCGTTGCGCGAGACCTGCCCTCCCCGCGAGCCCTCCGCGAGGCGCTCCAGCTGATCGGCCGCCTCGTTGATGGCCTTCAGGTGGCGCTCGTGCTCATACTGGCGCCCCGAGGGCGCCACATCGGGATGCCAGCGCTTGGCCATCCTGCGGCGAGCCAGCTGGACGTCGCGCTTGTTGAACGGCGCCTCGAGCTCCAGCAGGAGCAGATGCTGCTCGATATCCAGAACGCTCGCCGGCATGACCCGACAACGTTAGCGCCCCGCGCGAGCGCCTATCCTGCGTGCGAATGTCCTCTCAATACGTCTTTACCATGCACCGCCTGTCCAAGGTCCACCCGCCGGACAAGACGGTGCTCGACGATGTCACGCTCGCGTTCTATCCCGGCGCCAAGATCGGCGTGCTCGGCTACAACGGGGCCGGCAAGTCCACGCTGCTGCGGATCATGGCCGGCGTCGATCAGGAGTACCGCGGCGAGGCCGCGCTGGCGCCGGCCGCGACAGTCGGCATGCTCGAGCAGGAGCCCCACCTCGACGAGACCAAGGACGTGAAGGGCAACGTCGAGGACGGCGTCGCCGAGACCAAGGCGCTGCTCGACCGCTTCAACGAGCTGGCGGCGAACTACTCGGAGGACACCGCCGAGGAGTTCGGCAGGATCCAGGCCAGGATCGACGCCGCCGACGCGTGGAACCTCGACACCCAGCTGGAATACGCGATGGACGCCCTGCGCTTGCCTGCGCCGGACGCCGAGGTCACCAACCTCTCCGGCGGCGAGCGCCGGCGTGTGGCGCTGTGCCGCCTGCTGCTGCGCGCGCCCGACCTGCTGCTGCTCGACGAGCCCACCAACCACCTCGACGCCGAGTCCGTCGCCTGGCTCGAGCAGCACCTCGCCGAGTACAAGGGCGCGATCGTGGCCGTCACCCACGACCGCTACTTCCTCGACAACGTCGCCGGCTGGATCCTCGAGCTCGACCGCGGCAAGGGCATCCCCTACCAGGGCAACTACTCCAGCTGGCTCGAGCAGAAGCAGGAACGCCTCGCCCAGGAAGAGCGCTCGGAGAAGGGCCGCCAGCGCACGATCGCGGCCGAGCTCGAGTGGGTGCGAACCAACCCGAAGGGCAAACGCACGAAGTCCAAGGCACGCCTGTCGCGCTACGAGGAGCTGGTCGCCGAAGAGCGCAACGTCAAGCTCGAGGATGTCCAGATCCACATCCCGCCGGGCCCGCGTCTGGGCGACAAGGTGCTGACCGCCACCGACCTGGTCAAGGGCTTCGGCGATCGTCTGCTGATCGAGTCGCTGTCCTTCGATCTGCCCCGCGCCGGGATCGTCGGCGTGATCGGCGCCAACGGAGCCGGCAAGACGACCCTGTTCAGGATGGTCACGGGCGAGGAAGGCCCCGACAGCGGCACGCTCGTCGTGGGAGACACCGTCAAGCTCGCCTACGTCGATCAGTCACGCGACGCGCTGGACCCCGAGAAGACCGTCTGGGAGGAGATCTCCGAAGGCTATGACCACATCAAGGTCGGCGAGCGGGAGGTCAACTCGCGCCAGTACACGGCCGGCTTCAACTTCAAGGGCTCAGACCAGCAGGCGCGCATCGGCAAGCTCTCCGGCGGCGAGCGCAACCGCGTGCATCTCGCCAAGCTGCTGCGCAGCAACGGCAACCTGCTCCTGCTCGACGAGCCCACCAACGACCTCGACGTGGACACGCTGCGGGCGCTCGAGAACGCGCTGCTCGAATTCCCGGGCTGCGCGATGGTCATCTCCCACGATCGCTGGTTCCTGGACCGCGTCGCGACGCACGTGCTGGCGTTCGAGGGCGACTCGCAGGTGACCTGGTTCGAGGGCAACTTCGAGGCCTACGAGGAGCACCGGCGCTCGCTCTTGGGCGCCGCCGCCGACCGGCCCCACCGCATCACCTACAAGCGGCTCGTGCGTGGCTGAGCTCCGGGCGCCGGAGCCCGGCGCGTTCGACCGCGACACGGCCGTACACCTCGAGGAGTCATCAGGGCAGGTGCACACCTTCGCAGCCGAGGTCGCGACCGGCTGGCGTGCCGGGCGCGGTCCGCACGGCGGCTATCTGGCGGCGATGATCCTGCGGGCGCTGGGCGAGGCGGTCGCTGACCGGGACCGCGCGCCCCGCTCGCTGACGATCCACTACGCGCGCTCGCCGGAGCCCGGGCCGGTCCGGATCCACACCGTCCTCGAGCGGGTCGGACGCTCGCTGAGCACGCTGTCGGCCCGCGTCGAGCGCGACGGCTCGACGATCGCGCTGGCGCTCGCGGCCTTCTCGCTCCCGTGGAGCGCGCCTGAGATAGCCGAGCTTCAGATGCCCGACGTGGCGGCGGTGGACCCGGCGCTCGAGTCCGGCGCGCCCCATCCGATGGCGCCGCCCTTCACGCGCCATCTCCGCGTCGTGCCCCGGATCGGGAGCATCCCGTTCTCCGGCTCGCACGCGCCGATGGAGTTCGGCGCCTGGGTCGGCCACGCACAGCCGCGCACGCTCGACGCCCTCTCGCTGGCCCTGTTCTGCGACGCGCTGCTGCCCGCGCCGTTCAGCCGCCTGACCGAGCCCACCGTCTCGCCGACGGTCGACCTGACCATCCATTTCCGTGCCTCGGTGCCCCGCCTGCAGGACACCGACCCGGACGCGCTCTGCTTCGCCCACTTCGGCTGCCGGCTGATCCACGAAGGCTTCTTCGAGGAGGACGGCGTCGTGTGGGCGCCCGACGGGACCGTGCTCGCGCAGTCGCGCCAGCTGGCTCTGCTCCTGCCCGCCCCCGGCGAGTAGCATCGGTCACATGCCCAACTACACCGCGAAGCACATCAATGACATGGAGGCCGCCTTCGGCGGTGGATTCGTCAAGGTCCGCGCCGAGCTGGGGGTGACGTCGTTCGGCATGCAGGTGATCAGGATGCCCGCCGACTACGGCGACTACCCGGAGCACGACCACGAGAAAGACGGCCAGGAGGAGGTCTACGTGACGCTCACCGGCTCCGGCTGGATCGACATCGAAGGCGAGCGTGTGGACATCGACGCCGACACGTTCGTGCGCGTGGCGGGAGGCGTCAAGCGCAAGGTCCACGCCGGGCCCGACGGCCTGAAGATACTGGTCATCGGCGGCTGCCCCGGGAAGGTGTACGAGATCCCGGAGATGACCGAGCTCAGCGCCGCCTAACGCGCGAAGGACGTCTCGCGCTCCAGTCGCAGCGCCGCCGCTGCGATCAGGCGCGCGCACGCGTGGACGTCGTCCAGCTGGACCAGCTCGACCGGAGAGTGCATGTAGCGGATCGGGATCGACACCAGGCCCGTGGGCACCCCGCCGCGGCTGATGTGCACCGCGTCTGCGTCCGTGCCGGTCGCGCGCCCGGAGGCCTCGATCGTGAACGGGATCTTCTCCTTCTCGGCGGTCTGGAAGAGCAGCTCGAAGACCCCGTCGTGGAGCGTCGAGCCGCGGCTGATCACCGGACCCGAGCCGAGCTCGTGCTTGCCGGCCTCCTTGACGTCGATCCCGGGTGCATCGGTGGCGTGGGTGACGTCGATGACGATCGCAGCGTCGGGCTCGAGCGCGAAGGCGCTCGTGCGCGAGCCGCCGAACGTCGTCTCCTCCTGCGCCGCGGCGACCGCCGCGAGCTCCCACTTCGCCCCGCCGGCCGCGGCGACGATTCGCGCCGCCTCGAGGGCCACGAACGAGCCCAGGCGGTTGTCCAGCGCACGCGAGGTCAGCCGTCCGTTGGGAAGCTGGATCGGCTCTGAGTCGATCACAGCGACATCGCCGATCCGCACCAGCTTGCGAGCCTGCTTGCCGTCGAGCGCGCCGATGTCTATGTGCAGCTCGCGGATCTCCGCGACCTTCTTGCGCTCCTCATCGCGCAGGAGATGGATCGGCTTCTTGCCCACCACGCCCTTCACCGGCCCGTCGCTGGTGTCGAGGATCACGCGCTGTCCGACGAGGATCTGGGCGTCCCAGCCGCCGACCTCGCGGAAACACAAGAAGCCCTCGTCGTCGATGTGCGTGACGATCAGGCCGATCTCGTCGATGTGGCCCATCACCAGCAGCCGCCGCGGGGCGCTCTCGTAGCCGTGCGCCGGCCCCACGAGCGCCAGCGGAGTTCCCACCAGATCGGTGCTCACCTCGGCGAATACGCCGGCCGCCTCGCGCCAGACGGCCGCAGGGGCCGTCTCATAGCCGGACGGCCCGCGTGCGCTGAGCAGGTCGAGCAAGACCTGCGGAGCGGCGGCCGCGGCAGCGGGCCGTCTGCGCGGAGAAGCCTGCTTGGGCTCGCTCATGCGGCCAGCAGGGCTCGCAGAACGTACTGCAGGATGCCGCCGTGGCGGAAGTACTCGGCCTCGCGCGGGGTGTCGATGCGCACCCTGGCGTCGAACTCGACCGGCTGCTGAGAGGGCGCCGAGCCGCCGTCGTGCTTGGCGCTGACGCGCACCATGAGCGGAGGTGCGCCGCCGTCGGCCATGGCGTCGGCCAGCCCCGTGACGGAGAAGACCTCCTCGCCGGTGAGCCCCAGCGACTGGGCGCTCTGCCCCTCCGGGAACTGCAGGGGCAACACGCCCATGCCCACCAGGTTCGAGCGGTGGATGCGCTCGAAGCTCTGCGCGATCACCGCCCTGACCCCGAGCAGCTTCGTGCCCTTGGCCGCCCAGTCGCGCGAGGAGCCCGAGCCGTACTCCCGCCCCGCGAGCACCACCAGACCGATGTTCGCGTGCATGTAGCGCATGGCGGCGTCGTAGATCGACATCTGCTCGGGGTGGGCGGGATCTCCTACGGCGAGGTAGCGGGTGTAGCCGCCTTCCGGCAACGCGTTCGCACCGCCGGCCATCAGGTTGCGCAGGCGGATGTTGGCGAACGTGCCGCGCATCATCACCTCGTGGTTGCCGCGGCGCGAGCCGTAGGAGTTGAAGTCCCTGGGCTCCACGCCCTTTTCCTGCAGGTAGCTCCCCGCGGGGCCATCGCGCTTGATCGACCCCGCCGGCGAGATGTGGTCTGTCGTGACGCTGTCGCCGAGCAGCGCTAGCACGCGCGCGCCCTCGATGTCGCTGACCGCTCCCGGCTCGGCGGGCATGCCGACGAAGTAGGGAGGCAGGCGCACATACGTCGAGTCCTCCGCCCAGGCGAAGCGCTCGCCCTCCGGCACATCCAGGCCGTTCCAGCGCTCGTCGCCGACGAACACCTCGCCGTAGCTGCGGCGGAACATGTCCGCTCGGACCGCCTCGGCGACCGTCTCAGAGATCTCGTGCGCGGACGGCCAGATGTCCCTGAGGTAGACGTCCGCGCCCTGCTCGTCCTGTCCGAGCGGGTTCTCCACGATGTCGATGTCCATCGTCCCCGCCAGCGCGTAGGCGACGCACAGCGGCGGCGAGGCGAGGTAGTTCATCTTCACGTCCGGGTTGATGCGACCCTCGAAGTTGCGGTTGCCCGAGAGCACCGACACGACCGCGAGGTCCGCGTCGTTGACCGCCGCGGAGATCGGCTCCGACAGCGGGCCGGAGTTGCCGATGCACGTCGTGCAGCCATAGCCCACGAGGTTGAAGCCGAGCTCCTCCAGGGGCGCTGTCAGGCCCGCCCGGTTGAGGTACTCGGTCACCACCTTCGAGCCGGGCGCCAGCGACGTCTTGACCCACGGCTTGGAGCGCAGGCCGCGCGCCAAAGCGTTGCGGGCCAGGATGCCCGCGCCGATCATCACCGACGGGTTGGACGTGTTGGTGCAGCTGGTGATCGCGGCGATCACCACGTGGCCGTGGTCAAGCTCGAAGCTCTCGCCCTCGACCGCCACGGGCGTGGCGGCGCTGACGCGCGTGAGCGTCGCCGTGTCCGCGTGGGCGGGCGCGGCCTGCGCGGGCGCGCTCGGCGCGGCATCGTGCCCTGGCACGCCGTTGGCCGGCGGGTCGGAGGCGGGGTAGGACTCGGCCACCGCCTCGTCGTGGGCGTCGGGCAGCTCGCCGGCGCTCGGCACGTAGTCGCGCAGCGCCTGCCTGAACGCGCGCTGGGCATCGCTCAGCGACACCCTGTCCTGGGGCCGCTTGGGGCCCGCGAGGCTCGGCTCGACGGTGGCGAGATCGAGCTCGATCGTGTCCGAGTAGGTCGGCTGCTCGGAGTGCTCGTCGTGCCACAGCCCCTGCTCCTTGGCGTAGGCCTCCACGAGCGCGATCTGCTCGCTCGGACGACCTGAGAGCTCGAGATAGGTCAGCGTCTCTGAGTCGATCGGGAAGATCGCGCATGTCGAGCCGAACTCCGGAGACATGTTCCCGATGGTCGCCCGATCGGCGATCGGCAGGGCCGCGACGCCGGCGCCGTAGAACTCCACGAACATCCCGACCACCCCCCGCGCGCGCAGGATCTGCGTGACGGTGAGGACGAGATCTGTCGCCGTCGCGCCCTCGGGAAGCTCGCCGTGCAGCCTCACGCCGAGCACCTGCGGGATCAGCATCGAGAGCGGCTGGCCGAGCATCGCCGCCTCCGCCTCGATTCCACCCACGCCCCAGCCGAGCACCCCGAGGCCGTTGACCATCGTGGTGTGGGAATCGGTTCCGACCAGCGTGTCGGGGTAGGCCTGGCCGGTCTTCTCGTTGTCGAACACCACGCGAGCGAGGTACTCGAGGTTGACCTGGTGGACGATCCCCGTGTCGGGCGGCACCACCGAGAAGTCATCGAAGGCGCCCTGACCCCAACGCAGGAAGGCGTAACGCTCCTGGTTGCGCTCGAACTCGCGCTCGGCGTTCACGCGGAAGGCGTCGCGCGTGCCGAAGGCGTCGACCTGGACGGAGTGGTCGATGACGAGCTCGGCGGGCGCGAGCGGGTTGATCCTCGCCGGGTCGCCGCCCATCTCGGCCATGGCGTCGCGCATGGCTGCCAGATCCACGACCGCGGGAACCCCGGTGAAGTCCTGCATCAGCACGCGTGCCGGGCTGAAAGCGATCTCCTTGACGGGTTGCGCCTTCGCGTCCCAGCCGGCCAGCGCCTCGATGTCACCCGCCTGCACCGACCCGTTTCCCTCTGTGCGCAGCAGATTCTCGAGCAGCACCTTCAGGGAGAACGGCAGCCGCGCCACGTCGAAGCGCTCCTGCAGGGCGTCCAGGCGAAATATCTCGTGCTTGCGCCCTCCGACCGCGAGCGTGTCCTTCGCGCCAAAGCTGTTCTGCGTCATGGGGCACCTCCCGGGGCGTTCTGCGTGTCTACGGGGACCGGGGCGCAGTCTCGCAGAGTCGCCCTCTAGACCCCCTCCCGCCGGGTCTAGCGGACCTGCTCTGAGGCGCGCGTCACGCGCCCCTTGCCCTGGCGCTTGGAGCGCAGCAGAGCCGCGTCGCAGGCTTCCAGGAGCTCGTCGGTGGTCATGGGCGCCTGCCACTGGGCCACGCCGATCGAGGCCGAAACTCCCTGAACGACCCCCGCCTCGGAGGCGAGGGCGTGCAGTCGCTCCAGCGCCCGCGTCGCCGCGGCGGCCGCGCTCTCCAGCTCGGCGTTTGGCAGGATCACGACGAACTCATCGCCGCCATAGCGCGCCACGCGGTCAAACGCGCGAAACTCGCCCACCAGCGCGTGCACCACGCCGCGCAGCATCGCGTCGCCGGCCTGGTGACCGTAGCGGTCGTTGACCAGCTTGAAGTCGTCGAGGTCGATCAGCAGGCAGGACAGCAGCCCGCCGGCGCGCAACGCGCGACCGATCTCCTCGTCCAGCCGTCTGCGCATCGCGCGGTGGTTCATGCACCCCGTCACCGCATCGGTGCCCGCCTCAGCGCGAGCGCGAACCAGCGCCAGCGCCGTGGCCGCCTGATCGACCAGGGCTCTGGCGAGCTCGATCGCCGAGGGGGGAAAGACCTCGGAAACGCGACGCACAAGCGTCACGACCGCGTCGACCTCCCCCTGCTCCGTCAACGGGAGCAACAGCGCGCAGGTGACCGCCCCCGTGGCGGTCAACCGCGGAACGCTGGCGGCGAACTCGTCCGATTCCGCCGCGAGGAAGCTCCGTCCCGTGCTGGCCACCCAGCTCACGCCCGGCGGCCGCTCGGCACGGGGCACCAGATAGCTCAGCCGGCCGTCCCCGTCGTACAGGTAGACGACGACCTGCTCGTCCTCGGCGCCTGGAGCGCCGAGGTGGTGGACGTGCACCTCCTCCGCGCCGGGCACCGTCAGGAGCTCGCGGGCGAGCGCTCGGAAGATCGTCTCCGCGTCTGAAGCGCCGTCGGCGAGCGCCGTGAGATGGCGAATACCGGCCAGCAGGCGATCGATGCCGACGTATGACGCTGAGGTATCCGTACCTGAGACGACATCCATGTTGTCAATCTAGGGCATCCGGGCCCGGAAAGAAAGGGCCCGGAGGTCAGATGTCGCGGCGCGTGGGGCAGCATGTGCCGCCCCACGCGTGGCTTTCAACGGAACGTCACGGTCACGTAGGCGGTCGAGTGGGGGCCCCTCTTCTTGGGCACGAACCCAACGCGCAGGCGCACTCGCAGCGGGCGGCCTCTGCTCTGCCCGACGCTCGACAGCGGCACCTTCAGCCTCGTGGCGTCCGTGGCACCCCGAAGGTGCCTGAAGACGGTCGCGAGGCCCGATCCGCTTCCGCTGATCCTTCCGGCCGCGAACGTCTTGACCGTGATATAGGCGGCGTTGCCGATCACCTTGTGTCCGACGATCTGCACACCGCAGCCCGATACGACGATCTTCGTCCTCTGCTTGACCACCTTGCCGTTCTGGCCGGTGATGACCGTGGGCATCACGAGCGGGATCCTGCAGAGGTTGCCGAACGCCGCGAGCGCGGAGTGCGCGCCGAGGGGCAGGTTGACCGTGATGCTCGAGACAGGGACGTCGGGAGTGGTCGCGAAGTTCGTCCTCGTGATCCCCTTTTTGATGTCCGTGTTGCCGACCAGGATCACGCGCACGCCGTTGCCTTCGAGCACGAGGTCGAGGTCGGGGAACGCCGCTCCACCGTGGGAGACGAGGATCGCCGGGCCTTTCAGTTTCGCCGGGAGCGTCGGCGTGTTGGCGCGCACGCCCCCGACGAACGATCCGCTCGGGCAGCCGAACGGGTTGGCTTTGAAGGTCGCTTCAGGACATGCTTTCTGAAGCGTCGTCAGCCGCGAGGGCAACACGACCGGGAGCGTCACCAGCACCGACCTGACGTTGGATCCGCCTCCAGGCATGTTCAGCGTCGTTTCGAGGCTCGCGCCGTTCTTTTTCGACGTCTTCGCGCCGGTTTTAGCTTTGAAGGACGGCTTGAACGCCAGCGCACTGCAGTTCGTGAGCTGGAGCGGCGTCGACAGCGACTGCGTCCCGCTGAGCGTCGAGGTGAGCACCGAGTCGGTAGACAGCGGCGAGCAGCTCGTCGGGTTGAACAGGAAGCCCTGCCGGTTGACGGCGACGCTGATCGTCTTCAGGCGCAGCGGCACGCCCTTGACGATCGTCGGCAGCACGCTCGTGGCGATCACCCTCGCCGATTTCGGATCCACGCTGATCGTGGCCCGCGTGACTACGGTGCCGAGGTTGAACGGCCCGGCGACCGCGGGCACCGCGATCGAGAGCCCGAACGGGGCACCCTGGTAGGGGCCCGTCAGATATACGGGTCCCGAGAAGGCGTATGGGGTCGGTCCCGCGCCCGCGGACACGGTGGCCGTGCCGATCTGGCTGGCCGACCCGCAGGTTCCTTCGGCCGCCTGCGGTTCGGCGCACTGGGTGACGAGCGGGATCGCTCCCACCACGCCGGCCGGCAGCACCGTGCTCACCTTCGCGAGGTACTGCTGACCGTCGCCCCGCGCCAGGTTGAACGTGTAGGAGGTGTGGCCTCCGGCGGTCGTCGCCTGGTTCTGCGTGCTCTGCGCCAAGGCGAACGACAATGTCGCCGGGCACCCCGTGACGGTGAACGCACTCGCCACGCCCTTGGTCGTGAGCGGTTCGCTGAAGGGGATGAAGGCCGTGTTCGTCGTCGCCGTCCCACATGCGAGCGGGTTGGCGACGGGGGCCAGCGCGCCTTCCTTGAAGTGCAAGGCGATGCTGGTGAACGGCTGTTCGGGGTTTTCAGAGAAGGTCGTGGTCAGCTGTCCCGTCACCGGGTTCGGTTCCACCGCGCCTTTCAGCCGCACCGACAGCCCATACTTCGCCGACTCGGCGTCGACGTAGACGATGTAAGGGGGTCCGGTGATCGGGCCGGTTTCGGGGCCGCCGAGATAGATGCTGCCCTTCAGCGAACCGGGCGGCAGGGTCGGAACTTC
This sequence comes from Solirubrobacteraceae bacterium, assembly GCA_017882445.1. Taxonomy (GTDB): domain Bacteria; phylum Actinomycetota; class Thermoleophilia; order Solirubrobacterales; family Solirubrobacteraceae; genus Palsa-744. Next base: position 14,510 of record JADGPK010000012.1, on the reverse strand, counting down.
GAGGCTGACAGTGCCGAGTTCCGAGGATTTCGCGCAACCAACCCCGGGCGTCGAGCTGTGAATCCTGGCTTCCGCTGGCGAACACGCGGTCAGGCCAGCCGCAGCCGAGGGGTTCAGCGTCATCCCTTCCGGCATCGTCACGACGGCGGTTTTCAGCTCGGATGCATCGATTTCTTCGGCGTTGGGATGGCGCACCAATCCCACTTCAGTCATGAACCCGGTCGGTTCGTCGTGCCCGGTGGTCGCCGGCGACAGGGAGAACAACGGCTGGAACGGGACTTTGTCGCATCCGGAGAGCGGAAGCGGCGACGTGAAGGAGCGCGTGACAGTCGCTTGTTCAAGGTCTTCAATCGCCAGCCTGGTCGTAAGGTGGCCCGGGCAGCTGGTCGCGTTGGTGATGAAGTGACCACCTCGCGTGCCGTAGAAGACGAGACGAGAGCTCACGAGCGGGAGGCCAGGCGAGACTTTGATTTCGAAGTAGTCGTGGTAGTCGCCTTCGTTGGTGCCAAGGCTTTCCTTGCCCCATTCGACGTTGCCTTCGATCAGAGTGTGCGCGTAATACTGTTTTTCCTCGAGGAATTTTTCCGTCGGTTCGCCCAGCGGGTGACCTTTTTCGGCGAAGGATTTTTCGAGCTCGCCTTTGGTTATCGGGATCGGCAGTTTCACCGAGACGCCATATAGCGAGCCGCGCCCTTTCGGCGGTTCGAGGTCAAAGACCGGGCCTTCGAGCGCGACGTCGAGGTTCGCCGCTTCGAGGTAGACGGTCACCTGCTGGACGCCGATCCTCGTTTCGTTTTCGCCGCCTTCGGGACAGGTTGGCGCTGAGAAGAGTTCGCTGCCCGGGGCCAGTTCTTCTTTACCGAAGGCTTCGGCGGAGCAGAAGGGCACGGCGACGGGGCTCGTGGCGAGGCCCGGGGCGACGTCGGTCCTGATGTGCTGGACGGTAGCGGTTGGCTTCTCGTTGGGAAGGGATCCTGTGTGCGCGAGCGTGAAGTCGGTGACGCCGAAGGGGACGTGTCCGCCCGCCTGCGTGAATCCTTCGGCTGTCGCTTCAGCGACCCCCGGTTCTTCGGTGATCGAGTATTTTTTCGTACCGAAAGGAACGGCGCCGATTTCCACGACTTTGTGGGCGCACTGTTCGTGTCCTTCGGAGCAGTTCACCGCGGCGAGCTTTTCGATCGCCGGCGCTTCCGCCGCCTGGGCGACCGCAGCGGCGCAGAGAGAGATCAGCATGCCCGCGAGCAGTACCGACAGCGAAACACGAACGTGGGACCTCATATCCGACCTCCGTCTAGAACTTAGCACCTATACCCCTCTGACACCCCATAGTCCCTAAAGTTTCGGGACTTCCACGCCTTATTAGACGGATTGCCTAGTTCTCCTCCCGCCCCTCGCCCCCAGCCGCACGGGTGTCACGGACGATTCGGGGCCCCGTTCGGCGCGGATCAGCCGACGGCGCCGGCGGCCGGCGCGAGCGCCACGCTCGCGCCGAAGCCGACCAGCAGCAGCGCCCCGCCGCACGGGGCGTTCCGCGCTTCGGCGAAGCCACCGCAGGACTCGGCCGCCTGGCGCACGATCGCGAGGCCCAGTCCGGAGCCCGGCAACCTGCGCGCCTGCTCGGCCCGGCCGATGCCGGTGCGCAGGGTCATCGCCCGGCGCGCGCCGTCACGGCTCGCGCAGCGCGTACCCGACGCCGCGAACCGTGTGGATCAGCTCGCGGGCGCCCGCCCCCTCGAGCTTGCGGCGCAGATATCCCACGTACACCCGCAGCGCGTTGGAGGCAGGGCCGAAGTCATAGCCCCACACCCGGTCGTAGATGAGGCTGTGCGAGAGCACCTGTCGTGGGTTGAGCATCAGCAGCTCCAGCAGCTGGTACTCCGTCCGCGTGAGCTCCACGAACGTCTCGCCCACCTGCGCGCCGTGGCGCGCAGCGTCCAGGCGCAGCTCCGCGAAGGACAGCGAGTCCGTGTCCGCCTCGGGGTTCGCGCGGCGCAGCAGCGCCCGCAGCCGCGCCTTCAGCTCGCCCACGTCGAACGGCTTGACCATGTAGTCGTCCGCGCCCGCGTCCAGGCCGTCGATGCGGTCTGAGACCTCGTCGCGCGCCGTCAGGATCAGGATCGGCACGCGGTTGCCCAGTCGGCGCAAGCGCTCGCAGACCTCCAGACCGTCGATGCCCGGCAGGCCCACGTCGAGCACCGCCGCGTCGGGGACCGACTGCACGATCCGCTCGAGCGCCTGCTCGCCGTCCTCGGCCAGCTGGACCTCATACCCGGCGAGCGTCAGCGCACGACGCAGCGCATCGCGCACCGCGCGGTCATCGTCGACGATCAGAATCCTCACGTGCTGGATTGTGCCGCGCCCGCACCCGCAAGCTTCGCCGCGGCGCCATGGCAGTCATACAGCGTGCCCGCGGCCGCCGCCGCGCTCGTGGACAGCGTCACCTTCCTGCAGGCCCGGGCCACGGCCTGAAGCGCGGTCCTCGCGCCCGTTCGCGTGTCGCCCGGCAGACCCCGACCGGGCACACCGCGACCGGCTCCGCCGCCGCTCTGTTCGCCCACCACCCAGCGAATCTTTCCCGTGCCCACCTCCTGCGCGAGCCACGCTGCGCTCACATCGCTCTCGCGACCGGAGAAGCCGCCGATGCCCGCAACCTCGACGTCGCCTTTGATGATCGCCGACGCCGCGCTCGACTGGCTGGAGACGGCGATCGTTCCTCCGCCGTGCCGCCTGACGTAGGAGACGACCGTGTCGAGGGAGCCACCGCCGCCAAACGCCCCGCCCGCACCGCCTCGCGCGCCGCCGAAGGGGCCGCCGCCCGGCTGTGGTGGCAGTCCACCGGCCGTCGCTCCCGGTCCACCGCCCGCAGATCCCGCTGCCCCGCCGCCGCCGCCGCCGAACAGCTGCAGCCCACCCGGCGCCCCAGGTCGAGCGCTCGCGCCGCGGCCAGGAGGCCCGCCCGCGCCGAAGGGACCGCCGGCGCCGAAGAGCGCGCCTCCCGGTCGCCCGCCCGGGCCGCCGAAGCCCGCGGCGGCGAGCGAGGCTGGCCCGCCCGCGGGGAAGGTGGAGCTCGCGGCGTATCCGAGCGTGTCGAATGCCCACACCGACGGCGCCAGCAGCAGCGCGCCGAGGACCGCGCCGACGGCGGCCGCACGTACGCGGCGCTGCCTGAAGGCGAGCAGCGCGAGCGCGGCCAGCGCTCCGACGACGATCAGCACCGGGGCCAGCCACGTCAGCTGCCCGGGGTAGTTGGACAGGACCACGAGCTCGCAGGCGACGCCCGCGACTGCCGCGAGCGGACCGACGATCCGCGCATGCACGCCGCCGCCGATCAGCTGGGCGGCCCCCGCGCCGGTCAGCGCGGCGGCGAAGGGCGCGAGCAGCGAGACGTAGTAGGGGTGGAAGATCCCGCCGGCCGCGCTGAACAGCACGGCTGTCACGAGGAACGCGCCGCCCACGGCCACCAGCCAGCCGCTGCGCGGATCCGAGCGCCGCAGACGGCTCGCCGCGAGCATGCCGAAGCTGCTCACCAGCGCGAACCCGAGCAGCCAGCCCGCCTGACCGCCGAGCGCCGAGTTGAGGAGGCGCAGCGGGCCGGGTGCGCTGCCGAACAGGCCGCCGCCGCCCGGCACTCCCGTCTGGCCGTCGACGCGGCCGAGGCCGTTGTATCCGAAGATCAGCGAGACGATGCTGTTGTCGCTCGTGCCCGACACCCAGGGGCGCTCGGCGGCGGGCGTCAATTCGACGAGCGCCGGCCAGGCTCCACCGACGATCACCATCGCCGCGCCGCCCGCGAGCAGCGCTCGCAGCGCGTGCAGCCGGCCGCGGGCCGCCGGCGCGACCCACATCCAGGCCGCCGCGATGCCCGGAACGACCACGAGCGCAGCGCCCATCTTCGTCTCGAAGCCGAGGCCCACGCACACGCCCGCCGCCACCAGCCAGCGAGTGCTTCGGCGGGTGGGCGCAGGATCCAGCCCGCGCACCGCGCACCACAGCGCGGCCACAGAGCAGAGCGCCAGCAGGGCATCCGGGTTGTTGTGGCGGGAGACCGCCACCGTGATCGGCGTCACCGCCAGCGCGAGACCGCCGACGAAGCCACCGACGCGCCCGAACCGACGGCGGAGGAGGTCATAGACGAGCACCACGCTCGCCATTCCCATCAACGCCTGCGGCACCAGCACGCTCAGCTGGTGGTAGCCGAACACCCGCACGGACAGCGCCTGCACCCACAGCGCCAGCGGGGGCTTGTCGACGGTCATCACTCCGCTGCGATCCAGGGAGGCGAACAGGAAGTCGTGCCAGCTCGAGCTCATCGAGCGCACCGCCGCGCTGTAGTAGTCGTTGGCCCAGCCGTTCCTGCTCAGAGCCCACAGGTTCAGCACGCCCGCGAGCACGATCAGCGCCGCCAGCTCCGGACGGGGCGCACGTCGCGCGAGCGTCCGCGCCCTCGCCCCCCACGCGACGCCCACGACTGTGGTGACCGGCGCCACAGACGCCGTCGAGGAAGCGGCCGAACTTGTCTCCCATGAATAGCTCATTCGGGGCAGCATCGCGTCAGGGTGTAGGAGGAGCGTGTGAGAAACCTCAAAGTTGCATAAGCGCCGTCAGTCGATCAGGCGCCTGCCCAACTGGGAGATCGCCAGGCGCCACATGATCAGCGCGAAGGCGATCAGCACCGCCGCGTGGCCGAGGTCCGCCGAGCCCAGACCGCCGAGCGAAGCGTCGCGAACGAGCTGGACGCAGTGATACAGCGGGTTCACCTGCGCGACCTGGCGCACACCGTCCGGCAGCGCCGAGATCGGGAAGAACGTCCCCGCCACCAGGAACATCGGCGTGAGCACCGCGCTGGTTACGTAGTTGAAGTTGTCGATCGTCTTGGCCACCGCCGCGATCGTCACGCCGAAGGCGGCGAAGCCAAACCCGGTCACGAAGGCGATGAACGGCACCAGCAGCATCCCCGCTTCCGGCTGCATGCCGAACGCGATCGCCACCAGCAGCGGCGCCAGCCCGTACACGCCCGCGCGCAGCGAGATCCACAGCACCTCCGCGGTGATCAGCTCCTCCACGTCCACCGGCGCCGCGAGCACCGCGTCGTAGGTGCGCTGGAACTGCCAGCGGATGAACGTGTTGAACATGCCCGGGAACGCCGAGGAGAACAGCACCGCCGTGGCGACCGTGCCCGTCGCCACGTACTGCTTGTAGGGGACGTGCCCGACCTGGTGCACGGCCGCGCCCAGGCCCAGCCCGAACGCCAGCAGGTAGATCGTCGGCTGGACGATCGAGGAGAACGTGGTCGCCTTCCAGTAGCGACCGAAGATCGCCACGTCGCGGCTCATCACGCCCGCCAGCGCCGCCGGTTCCAGACGGCCGACGCGCCGAGCGCTCCGCGCGGGAGTGGGTGCGCTGCCCGCCGCCGGTGCGCTCCCCGCCAGCGCACTCACTCGATCTCCTCGCCGGTCAGCGCCACGAACGCATCCTCCAGGTTGGCCGGGCGCAGCGCGCCCTCGGGCGCCAGGCCGTCGAGTGTCTCCGCGCGCATGATCGCCACCGCCGGACCGCTGCGCCGACTGGACCAGCCGTTGCCCGCGGCCAGCTCGCTCACCTCCGCCAGGCGGTCCGGCGGTCCGTAGACCTCGAGCACCTTCTCCCCCGCATGCGCCCTGACCAGCTCGACGGGCGTGCCCTGGGCGATGATCCGCCCGTTAGACATCACCGCCACCGTGTCCGCCAGCCGCTCGGCCTCCTCGATGTAGTGGGTGCTCATCAGGACCGTGACGCCACCCGTGCGAAGCCCGTCGATCAGCGACCACAGCTCCTGGCGCACCTGCGGGTCAAGGCCCACCGTCGGCTCGTCCAGAAGCACCAGCCGCGGGCGGTGGATCAGCCCGCGCGCGACCAAGAGCCGCCGGCGCATCCCGCCCGAGAGCTCCCTGACGATCGTGTCGGCCCGCCCCACGAGGTTCGCCAGCTCGAGCGCACGCTCGATCGCCGCCGGGCGCTCGCCGCGCGGAACGCGATACAGACGTGCGAACACCATCAGGATCTGCCGACAGGTCAGCTCCACATCCAGGTTGTCGAGCTGCGGGACCACGCCCATCTCCAGGCGCGATTGCTTCGATTCCCGCGGCAGCTCGTAGCCGAGCACCGAGATCTCGCCTTCATCCGCCAGCGCCTGCGCGGTGAGCATCCGCATCGTCGTCGACTTCCCCGCGCCGTTGGGGCCCAGCAGTCCGAAGCACACGCCCGGCGGGACCTCGAGGTCCAGGCCGTCGACGGCCACGATCGAGCCGTAGCGCTTGACCACACCGTGGATGGAGATCGCGTGTCCGCCGGCAGGCACGCCGGCCGGTTGATGCTCGTGCCGGGCCACGGCCAACACTGTAGGTGGCCCGCTGACCACAGCCGTCCGTCGGTGCTGCGACGCGGGATGGGCGGCGGGCGGCGCTGAGGGCAGTCGTGCGCGAGCGCAGCTTGAGTGCGCGCGTGCGACGCGTAGGTCTTAGCGTGCCCTTAATCGGGAGTTACCGGCTCTTCAGGACCGCTCGACACGCTGTCTCCTCCCCTACACCGGAGGCCGACCATGCCGCAAGCTGAGCACCTGTCGATCAAGCAGACCCACACCGGCTACTGGAGCGTTCAGCGTGGCCCCGTCGATCTCATGGGCGCCACGACCCGCAAAGGAGCCGAAGCCGAGCGCGAGCTGCTCACACGGCTGCGCGCTCGTCGCGTCAGACGCACCACCCGGCGCCCCCGCGACCTACGCCGCCCGACCGGCGCGCTCTGAGCGCATCAGCTCGCCGTGCGCCACCCAGTTGGGCTCGGGGAACAGCTGGCAGTACTTGGCGTCGCGCATCAGCTTCTCGATTCCCGTCTCGACCATGTAGCCGGTGCCGCCGAACACCTGCACAGCGTCTGTCGTGCTCGCCACCGCGGCGTCTGTCGCGGCGATCTTCGCCGCGAGCGCCTGCGCCTCCTCGATCGCCGTCCCGGCCGGGTCGAGGACGATCTGCGGCCGGCACGCCAGCCGCACCGCCATCGCTGACAGCATGTCGCTGACGGCCTCGTGCTCGATGATCTCCACGCCCCCCTGGCGGCGGGCGTTTGCGTACTCGAAAGCCATCTCGTAGGCGCGCCGCGCGATCCCATGCGCGATCGCCGCCGTGCCCGCTCGCAGCAGCCCCGGCGCGCTCAGCCCGCTCGTGCTCGTCACCGAGCCGCCGAGCTCGACGGTCGCCGTCGCGCTCGCGATGTGCGCCATCTCGATCGACGCCGCACGCGCTGCGCGCAGACCCATCTGGTCGGTGTCTGGCTCCAGCTTCAGTCCCTGAGCGCCCGTCGCGATCGCCCACGCCGCGCTTTGGGGCCCTGCGATGAAGATCACAAGCCCGTCGGCGCCGTGGGCGCCGAGCGCACACGCGACCTCGCCGTCGAGCTGTCCGGCTGACTGCGTCACCTCTGTGCCGGACGCGGCCGGCACGAGCACCCAACGCGCCCCCGCCGGGACGTCCGCGAGCTGCTCGTCTGAGAGCGTCGCCAGAGCTGCGTTGCAGAGCAGCACGCACATGGCGATGCCGCCGTCGCCGACGGCCAGCTCCTCGACCGTGGCGAGCAGGTCGGGCACGTCCAACCCGGCGCCTCCGTGGGACTCGTCGAGCAGCACGCGGTCGAGTCCGAGCTCCACGAGCAGACGCCAGCACTCCGCGAAGACATCCTCGCTCCCTGAGTCGAGCGCGGCGGAGCGGGGAGCGATCTCGCGGCGCGCCAGCTCACGCGCCATCGCCCGGATCTCGGCGCGCTCGGCCGCGGTGGTCGCGCTCATGATCGACCCACCGGCGGCAGGCAGCTGATCGTTTCCGATCGGCACAGTCCGCGGTAGACCTCCAGCCTGTTGAGCTGGTTGGTGCCCTCGTAGATCTGGGTCAGCTTGGCGTCGCGCCACAGCTTCTCGAGCTCCGCCCGCACGGGACCGGCGCGCAGGCCGACGAGCTCGAGCGCGGCGCCGGTGACGCGCATCGCCACGTCGCCGCCGCGAGCCTTCGCCAGCGAGGAGAGCGCCAGCGAGCGCGTCATCGCTCGATCGCTGGTGCCGCGGTGAAGCAGCGCGATCGTCGCGTCGCGAGCGCGGTCTGAGGTCAGCCAGCCGCGGACGTGCGCTCGGCGGCGGATGCTCGCCGGCACATGTTCAAGCGCCCGCGCTCCGGGATTGGACATGACAGCTCCGAGCGCCGTGTGCTCCAGCTCGGTGGCCGCGTCCATGTAGGCCTGACGCGCGAGGTGGATGTCCTCCTCCATGTGCGCCAGCGCGAGCTGAACGTGCTGGCGCTCGAGCATGCCCCTGGCTGCGCGGTCCTCTTCCAGCCAGCCCAGCAGGCGCTCGTAGGCTCCCCGTGCGATGCCGGTCGCGATCGCCCCGACGGGCGGACGCGAGGACGCGAGCACGATCATCGTGGCCCCGGCTCCGTCGCCCTCCCTGCTGACGACCTGCTCGTCGGGAACGAACACCTCGTTGAATGTCAATTCAGCGGCGGGACAGGCGCGCTGACCCATCTTGTGCTCAACCCGTGCGACCGCGAACCCCTCGCTGCGGGTGTCCAGCAGGAAGCAGGTCCACGTCTCCAGCGGGCGCCTGGGGTCGGTCGGCATCAGCAGCGTGATCCAGCGCGCGACGCTGCCGTTGGAGATGAACCGCTTGGCTCCGTTCAGGCGAAAGCCGCCCGGCACACGGCGAGCGTGACTCGTGATCCGTGCGCGCGTCAGCAGGTCGGGGTCCTCCACGTCCGTGCCGGCTTCGGGCTCGGTGATCGCGCACGCCATCAGCAGCGGCTCGCCGGTGCGTTCCGACGCGATGAGGTCCGCCAGCACGCCATCCCACTGCGACGGGCCACCCAGCAACAGCGGCGAGAAACCGAGCGCGTGAGCGCCGAAGATCAGCGCGATCCCGGGGCAGGCGGCGCACAGCTCCTCCATCACGACCGAGCTCTGCGTGCACCGCGCGCCGCCGCCGCCCGCCGGCTTCGGGATCATGAAGCCCAGCATCCCGTGCTCGACGCCCGCACGCACGAGATCCCAGTCGAACCAGCTCGGGTCCTCGTCGGTGCGCCGGTCGATCTCAAGCGCCCGCGGGCGCACGTGCTCCTCGGCGAAGCGCCGGGCGCGCGCGCGAAGCCGCTCGAGCTCGCCCACATCCAGGCCACCGCCGTTCGCCGCCAGGCGGGGGAAGCTCTCGCACAGAGAGCGCTCGGGCGTGCTCGTCGTCATCGTCGGGCCCGCCTACGCCGGCTGCGCCGATGCGTCGCTGGCGACCTCTGAGGCGTACCGCGCGATCAGCGGTGGGGACAGGTGCTCGGGCCCGTAGAGGATCCCCTCGAAGCGCGCCACGTACTGGTACTGGATCGGACGGCTCCAGGCGAGCAGGCCCGCCAGCTCGCGCGCTATCGGGTGACGCTCGCCCAACTCGAGCGACGCCGCTCCGGGCCGCAGGCTGGCGCCCATCTCGATCGCGTTGATCTTGAACTCCGAGCTCTGCGGCTGGCGGTCCATCCACAGGTGGCTGAACAGCTGGGACTGCTGGGAGCGCGGCGTGGCGATCCGCTCGCCGGACAGCGTGAGGATGTGCTCGGCGCCCTCGCTCAGACGGCAGACGCGCCCGCTCGCCGTTTCCTCGAAGTCGATCCCGGCGACGAACTTCGGGTAGTTGTACAGCTCCACGCCGCCCGCACGGGCGATCTCGGTCGTGACCGGCAGGTGATGCACCCAGGCGTGCAGCTGACGTCTGCGCATACTCGAGATCACAGCCAGACCGGGCAGGTTGGGCAGGAACCACGGCTCGTTCAGCACCACCGAGATCGCCAGCTCGTTGTAGGGCCCGATGTCGGTGTCGCGATACTCAAAGCAGGTGACCGCCACCGCGCCAAGCCCCGGCGCAAGTCTCGCGGGAGAGAAGCGCGGGTCGGGCATCAGCCGGCGCAGCGCTCCCAGGCGAGCCGCGAACACCGCCTGCGTAGCGGTGCCGTCGTAGTAGAAGATCGGCACCCTGACGCGCTCATCGCCAAGCGTGGCCTCCATCTGGGTGACGCCGTCAAAGAAGGGGGAACCTCTCATCGCGACCTCTCTCGAGTAGTCGGGGCCAATGGACGTAGCCGTATAGGCCTACAGTCCTTACTCGCAGTAACCTACCACAAGTAGTCTACATAGTAGAGTGATGTTCGTGGCCTCCTCCGCCGACGTGCTCGTAAAGGGATACAGGCCCGGACGGGTGCCCCGCGCGGTGCGTTCCGAGCAGCTGCTCGACCTGGCCGAGCGGCTCTTCGCCGAGCGGGGCTTCCAGGCCGCCTCGATGGACGAGCTCGCCCGGCGCGCCGGCGTGTCCAAGCCTGTGATCTACGACCACTTCGGCTCAAAGGAGCAGCTCTTCGCTACCTGCGTGCGTCGCACCGGCGAGGCCCTCGCCGAGCGGGTGGCGACGGCGCTGAGCGAGGAGACCGACCCGCGAGCGCGCCTGCGGGCGGGATCGATCGCGTACTTCCGCTTCCTGCGCGAGCAGCTCGAGGCCTGGATCGTGCTGTTCGACGAGGATGGGTTGAGGGACAGCCGTTTCGCCGCCGAGGCGTCGCTGATCAGGCACCGCCAATCAGACCTCATGATCCACCTCATGGCCGAAACCTCCGGGACGCCACCGGACCACGCTGGCCGGCCGAGGCTCGAGGCGATGACCCTCGCCGTCGCCGGTGCCTACGAGTCGCTGTCGCTGTGGTGGCACGACCATCCCGACGTCCCCCCCGAGGAGCTGACCGACTGGCTCCTCGACCTGATCTGGCCGGGGCTCGAGCAGCTCACCTCCCAGCTCGCCGCCTCCCCCTGACGTCGCCCTCGGCGTGAGCTCCGTTCCCGACTCGCCGTCGCGCCGGCCGCCGGCCATGCGGCTCGGCAATCGCGGACCGGGACGGACGACGATCTACTAGCCTTGAGAACGTCGCCCTGGAGGGGTGGCAGAGCGGTTGAATGCGGCGGTCTCGAAAACCGTTGTGCGTCTTATTGGCGTACCGAGAGTTCGAATCTCTCCCCCTCCGTAGTAGCGCCGGGAGTGCGCCGACGGTCTCAAACGCCGACCACCCGGAGTGCGGGGTGCGCTCGTGCGATCTCGCTGTAGTCCCCGTCCTGGGTAACCACGGGGAGCCCATGCTCGATCGCGGTCGCTGCAATCAGCGCGTCGGTGAGCTTGACGGTCCGGTGGATGCCGGCGCGGCGGCAGTCGAGCACCAGCCGCGCCCAAGTGACCATCACGGCCTCGCTGACCGGAATCGGATCGGCTGCTCGGGCAAGTGCGAGTGTGTCGGCGCGCCGCGTCCGCGCGGCGGCCTCCAACGCCGCCAAAACGCCGAGCTGAAGCTCGCCGATAGTGACAACGGAAACCGCTACGTGCGCAGGGAGTTCGCCCAGCGGTCGTCCTGTCTCGCGCGCTATGAACACCGAGGTATCCAGCAGGCCGCTGTCGGGGACGCTCACAGCTCGTCGAGGGTCTGGCCGACGAGCTCGTCGAGATCCCGCTGGAGAGCCGGATCCGCGGCACGGTCCGCCAGCTGCAGGCGCAGATCCGGTCCGGAGAGCCAGCGCGCCCGCCGCCCATGGGGCACGATGTCCGCGATCGGCTCGCCGTGCACGGTGAGGGTCACGCGCTCACCGGCCCTCACCGCGTCGATCACCCGTCCAGTCTGATTGCGAAGATCCCGCACTCCGATGTCCATGTGCGACATCGTAGCACCTTGTAAGCCTACCGGCGCGACGCGAAGAACTCGCGGAGCAACTCCGCGCACTCCTGCGCCAGCAGCCCGCCGGCGACGACGGGGCGATGGTTCAGGCGCGGCTCTGAGAGCACGTCCAGGACGCTTCCGCACGCCCCCGCCTTGGGATCCTCGGTGCCATAGACCACGCGCGGCACGCGCGCGAGCGAGATCGCGCCCGCGCACATCGCGCAGGGCTCGAGCGTGACGTAGATGACCGAGTCGAGCACCCGCCAGCTGCCCGCCACACGGGCGGCCTCGCGCAGGGCGATGATCTCGGCGTGGGCCGTGGGGTCCTGGCGCAGCTCGCGCTCGTTGTGGGCGCTGCCGATGACCTCGCCGTCGCGCACGATGACCGCGCCGATCGGAACGTCGTCGTGTTCCAACGCTCGCTCGGCCTCGCGCAGGGCCAGGCCCATGAAGTAGTCGTCGCGTGGAAAGAAGCGCTCGCTCATCGGTCTTGCCCGCGGCGTCTGCGACAGTGGCTCTCCTACTTGTACGCCCCGGCACATCATCATTACCCAAAGCCCATGCCCTCCCGCCCGTGCCGTCCCATCTCCTCCTTCTCCGCGCGGCCGGTGCGCGTCCTGGTGGGATTGTGCGCCGCGCTGGCTGCCAGCGGCGTGCCCGCGTCCGCTGCCCTCGCCGCGGGCTCGGGCGCCTACGTGCCCGGCGAGATCGTCGTCGGGTACTCGCGCAGCCCGGTCGCGACCACGGCGACAGCCGCACGCGTCGCCGGCACGCCCGCGCCCGCGCCCGCGCCCACCGCCGTACGCACCCGGCTCCTGCGCCTTGCCCGCGGCCAGAGCATGGCCGCGGCGCTACGCCGCCTGCGCACGCAGCACGACGTCGAGTGGGCGGTGCCCGACTACGTCGCCCACGCCGCCGGGGGGCTGATCCCCAACGACCGGGGCACCGGGCGCGAACCCGGGGAATGGCAGAACCTGCAGTGGAACTTCTCGGGCCCCTTCAGCGTGAACGCACCCGAAGCATGGGCGAACGTCGCGGCCGACGGAGCCCCCGGCGGCAAGGGCGTGACGGTGGCGGTGCTCGACACCGGCGTCGCCTACACCAACCGCGGACCGTTCCGGCGCTCGCCGGACTTCAGCCGCTACGAGTTCGTCCAGGGCTACGACTTCGTGGCCGGGAACCCGTACGCCAACGACCGCAACGGACACGGAACGTTCGTCGCCGCGACCATCGCCGAGGCGACGGACAACCACTACGGGCTCACCGGTCTGGCGTTCGCCGCGACGATCATGCCGGTAAGGGTGCTCGACACGCAGGGCGAAGGCGAAGCGTCGACGATCGCCGAAGGCATCATGTTCGCGGTCAGGCACGGCGCGCAGGTGATCAACCTCAGCCTCGAGTTCTCTCCCGGTGTGACCGCGTCGGACATCCCCGAGCTGATCGAAGCCATCCGCTACGCGCACCGTCACCGCGTCATCGTGGTCGCGGCGGCCGGCAACGAGGGACACACCGCGATCGCCTACCCGGCGCGGGCGCCGGACGTGGTGTCCGTGGGCGCAACCACCGAACACGGCTGCCTGGCCTCCTATTCCAACGACGGAAGCAGCCTCACGCTCGTGGCGCCCGGAGGCGGCGCCGACGCGACGCTCCCCGGAGATCCGAACTGCCGCCCCGAACTCCCCGCCGGGCGGGACATCTTCCAGGTGACGTTCACCGGGAGCTCGCCCCGCCGCTTCGGGATCCCCTCGGGTTATGAAGGAACCTCGATGGCCGCTCCCCACGTCTCCGCGACCGCAGCGCTGGTCATCGCCAGCGGCGTGCTCGGCAGCCACCCGACACCCGCTCAGGTGACTGCGCGCATGCAGGCCACCGCGCACCGCATTCCAGTGGACCCAGCTCGAAGGTTGGAGCTTGATCCAGTCGAGCCGCTCCTGCATGCGCCGGGCCACCTCCTCGTGCAACCACGGTGAAGGCTGAGCCGGCAGTTGTTGCCAGCGTTTGGCTGCTTGCGGGTCGATGCTGGGAGGGCGTTGGTTGGACATGATGGATCGCCGGAGGTCATCCGAGTATATTGAAACGATGTTTTCCAGATTGATCCAGGCGATGCTGCATGCCTTGCCGAGCCAGTGCCGGGTCTGCCACGCCTGGCCCAGCCAGATGGTGTGTGAGGCCTGTGTGGCTCGCTTTGCCCAGCCGCAGCCGCGTTGCGAAACCTGCGCGCTGCCGGTGCCTGAGGGCGTGCGGCGCTGCGGCGCCTGCGTCAAGACGCCGCCGCCGCTGGATGCCTGCCTGGCCGCCGTGTCGTATGCCTTTCCTTGGTCGGACCTGATTGTTGACTACAAATTTCACAATCAGCCGGGACTCTCAAGCATCTTTTCCCTGCTGCTGCGCAGCACGCCCTGGGTCGAGCCGGCACTGGAGGCTGCCGACATGCTGCTGCCGATGCCTTTGTCGAGTCAGCGACTGAAGACACGCGGCTTTAACCAGGCGCTGATCCTGGCACGTCAGCTCGCGCCCGATAAGACCGACCACCGCCTGTTGCTTCGGATCAAAGACACGCCGCCCCAGAGCTTGCTCAAGCGGGTTGATCGATTGAACAGTCTGGACGGTGCTTTTGCCGTGGAGCCGCTGCTGGCGACTCAAGTCAAAGGCGCGCGTCTGGTGCTGATTGACGACGTCATGACCAGCGGCGCGTCGCTCTATGCAGCCGCGCGCGTGCTCAGGGCAGCGGGGGCAGCGCATATCACCGGGCTGGTGATCGCC